>NZ_LWGM01000032.1 GCF_001750215.1 Isoptericola variabilis
GGGCGCGCCGGCGCGCGCCGGGCAGCGCGGCGCCCTCGCGCACGAGGTTCGACAGGCGCGTGGGGCGGCCGGCGAAGAGCTGGGCCACGCCCGACGGGTGGGCGGCGGTGAGGTCGATGATCGCCTCGCCCAGCAGGCCGACGTCGGCGAGCGTGGAGTCCCCGACCTGCTCGACGAGGCCGGCGCGCCAGTGGCGCACGGCGTCGGCCACCAGCTCCTCGGGAGCCGGCGGGGTGACCAGGCGGGGGCGCTCGGGCGCGTCGGCAGGACCGCTCGGGACCGGCGACGTGGCCGACCGCTCGACCGCGTGCTCGGCAGAGGTGCGTCGGACGGCGTTCACGGCCGCCACGCTAAGCGCGTCGCGCGCCGCTGCGGCGACGGCACGCCGAGGGCGCACCAAGCCCGGGATCGTGCGGACGCGGCGGTGCGCGCACCCGCGGGCCCGGGCCGGCCGGTCCCGGAAAGCGCGATGCCCTCCGGCAGGGGGTCCGAAGGGCATCGCCGCCGGGTGGGGACCCGGCGAACGACAGGCGCACCGCGCAGGGGGCGGGCGATGCGCGACTGTCTTGGAAGGAGTGTGACCCTCTGGCATCCCGCGAGTCAACTGCGACTCGGACATGTGTCCAAGGTTGTTCGACACACTCGTCGCGACCCGTCCGGACCCGCCGTCCGCGCGCGTCGGTGGGCCGTCTCGCCGTAGCGTGGCCGGATGTTCGAGGGCTTCGAGACCGAGCACGTCGACACCGGTGAGGCGTCGATCTTCGTGCGGCACGGCGGCAGCGCAGGACCGGCGGTGCTGCTGCTGCACGGCCACCCGCGCACGTCGGCCACCTGGCACCGCGTCGCCCCGCTGCTCGTCGAGCGCGGCTTCACCGTCGTGTGCCCGGACCTGCGCGGGTACGGGCGCTCGCGCGGGCCCGCGCCCGCCGCCGACCACGCGCCGCACTCCAAGCGCGCCGTCGCCGACGACATGGTGCGCGTCATGGCGCACCTGGGCCACGACCGCTTCCTGCTCGCCGGTCACGACCGCGGGGGCGCCGTCGCGCTGCGCCTCGCGCTCGACCACCCCGACGCCGTGCTGCGGGCCGCCTTCCTCGACGCGCTGCCGATCTCGGAGCACCTCGCGCGCATCACGCCCGAGTTCGCCACGGCCTGGTGGCACTGGTTCTTCTTCGCCCAGCCGGACGTGCCGGAGCGGGTCATCACCGCCGACCCCGACGCGTGGTACCAGGGCGACCCGGCCGTGATGGGCGCGGAGAACCACGCCGAGTGGCGCGCGGCCGTGCGGGACCCCGACGTCGTGCGCGCGATGCTCGAGGACTACCGCGCCGGGCTGACGGTCGACCGGCGCGACGAGGAGGCGGACCGCGCGGCGGGCCGTCAGGTCACGTGCCCGGCGCTCGTGCTGTGGTCGACGCGCGACGACCTCGAGCAGCTCTACGGCGACCCGCTCGAGGTGTGGCGCGCGTGGGCGCCGGACGTGACCGGCCACGGCATCGACTCCGGCCACCACGTCGCCGAGGAGGCGCCCGAGGCGCTGGCCGCGGACCTGGCCGAGTTCCTCGCCGAGCCGCGGCCCTGAGCCGGCGCAGCCACAACCCCGAGCCGGCGCAGCCACAACCCTGAGCCGGCGCAGCCACGATCCGGAGCCGGCGCGCCCGCGAATCGCCGTGACGCGGGACGGCCCGCCGCGCCACACTGCGCCCCATGGCCTCCCCCATCGAGCTGCTCGCCGCGTACGACGACCAGCTGCGCACCGCCGCCGAGACGCACGACGCCGTGACGGTGACGCGGCACGGCCCGCTGCACCTGGCGACGTTCCGCGGCGGGCGCGGCTTCGTCACCTACCGCGACCTCGGCGGCGCCGACGCCGCCCGCGTCCGGGCGCTCGTGGCGGCGGCGCGCGACCACTTCGCCGCCGACCCGGCGGTCGGGCGCGCGGAGTGGAAGACGCGCGGGCACGACCGCGCGCCGGGCCTGCACGAGTCCCTGCTCGAGCACGGCTTCGTGCCGGAGGAGCCGGAGTCGGTCATGGTCGGCGAGGCGGGCGCCCTGGCCGTGGACGTCCCGCTGCCCGACGGCGTCGCGCTGCGGCGCGTCACCTCCGAGGCCGACGTGCGGGCGGCGTGCGCGATGCAGGACGAGGTGTTCGGCGGGCCGCCGCGGCCCGACATGGCGGACGCCGTGCTGCGCCGGCTGGCCGCCGCCGACGGCACGGAGCTGTGGGTGGCCGAGGCGCAGGGCCGCGTGGTGACGGCGGGCCGGCTCGAGCCGGTGCCCGGCACGCGGTTCGCCGGGATCTGGGGCGGCGCCACCCGGCCCGGGTGGCGCGGCCGCGGCATCTACCGGGCGCTCACCGCCGAGCGCGCCCGCTCCGCGCTGCGGCAGGGCCGCACGCTGGTGCACAGCGACTCGACCGAGCACTCCCGCCCGATCCTCGAGCGCTCCGGCCTGGTGAAGGTCTCCAGGACGACGCCGTACCTCTGGCGCCGCGGCTAGGAGCGTTCAGCGCGGGAGGGCGTCGCCTGCCTCGCGGTGGACGTCGTCGTCGGCGTCCGCGTGCGCGACGTGCACGAGCTGGCGCCACACGAGCGCGAGCGTCACGCCCGCGCCCACGAACGCGAACCAGAACGGGGCCGTCAGGCCCCAGTGCTCGGCGATGACCCCGCCGAGCGCCTGACCGACCACGAGCCCGCCGAAGAGGCACACGAGGTACACCGCGCTGACGCGGCCCTGGAACCGCTGCGGCACCGCCCGCTGCCGCACGGTGTTCGACACCGTGGTCCACACGAACACGTAGGCGCCGAACTCGACCATGATCACGATCGCCAGCCAGCCCGCGGTGGTCAGGGCCAGGGCCAGGTGGGTGACCACCTCGAGCAGCAGGCACGCCCGCATCACGGTGGCCAGCGAGAAGCGGCGCTCGATCCGTCCGTACAGCGCCGTGCCGACGATGCCGCCCACGGCCGACGCCGTCGTGAGCAGGCCGTAGCCCACCTCGCTCATGCCGAGGTGGTCGCGGGACCACAGCACCAGCACCGACCAGGCGGCCGCCCACGTCACGTTGAACACGAGGATGACCACGGCGAGGGTGCGCACGGCGGCGTGGCCGGCGATCCAGCGCAGGCCCTCGGCGATGTCCCGACGCACGTGGGTGCGCTCCTGCGCCGCGGGTCGCGCCAGGCCCGGGGCGCCCTCCGGCGCGGGCGCGGCCGCGATGCGCGCCACCAGCACGAGGGCGAGCGCGATGCACACCAGCTGGGCGACGAACGGCCACGCGGCGCCCGCGGCGAACAGGAAGGCGCCGAGCGGCGGGCCGGCGAGCTGGTTGACCGTCAGCTGGCCGGTCTGCACGCGATGGTTGCCGACGCCCAGGTCCTGCTTGCGCACCAGCGCGGGCAGGAGCGTGGACGTGGTGGTGTCGGCGAAGACCTCCGCGACGCCGTGCAGCAGCATCGCCGCGAGCACGACGCCGACGTCGACGCGCCCGGTGACGATGGTCGCCGCGAGCGCCGCGACCACGAGGGCGCGCGCGGCGTTGGCCACCATGACGACGCGGCGCCGGTCCAGCCGGTCGGCGAGCGCCCCGGCCCACAGGCCGAAGACCAGCCACGGCAGGCGCTGCAGCAGCGCCGCGAGCGCCACGAGGAACGCCGAGTCGGTCTGCGAGGCGACGAGCAGGGGCCCGGCGGCGAGCGCGATGCCGTCGCCGAGGTTGCCCGCCCACGACGACGCCAGCAGCCAGCGGAACGGCCGGCCCAACCGGGCCGGGACCACGACCTCCACCAGTGCGCTCACGAGCACCCGAGCCTAGGCCCGCGCAGGCGCGGGATCACCCGGTTTTCGGCGCGTCGGTCGCAGCTGCCGGCGAGCGGTGCGTTCCTCAGCCGGCGGGGAGCTCCGCCGGCGCGGCAGGGGCGGCAGAGGTACGGGCGATCCGCGCGTAACGGACGTACGCGATGACGCCCGGGACGGCAGCCACCACGGCGCAGAAGGCCAGGTTGATGACCGCGTCCGTCATGCCGGCCCCTGTCATGTCGGTCCCCGTGTAGGCGAGCAGGCCGACGGTGGCCGCGGTCAGGAGCGCGAACAAGCCCATGGCGGCGACGACCGAGCGGCGGCGCCGGGTGGCCGGGCTCCCGTTCCTCACATAGCGCTCGAGCCGGTGGTCGAGGATGCCGACAACCAGCCCGCCGAGGGCCCCGGGCAGGCCGAGCATCAGCACCACCAGCGGCAACCACGCCAGCGCAGTGGGCAGCTGCAAGGGCTCACCCGCGACCGCGAGCATGATCGTGGAGGGTACGAAGGCGAGCGCCGGAGGGACGACCACGCCGGCGACGATCCACCACAGGACGGATCTCACGCCTCGATGGTAGAAGTGCCCGCCGTCGGGCCAGGCGGCACGCCGGCACGGCGACGGGTGAACGTGCGCCTACTCCCCCGTCGCGCCGTCGATGAGCTCGCGCGCGACGTCGAGGTGCCCCGCGTGCCGGGCGTACTCCTGCAGCACGTGGAACCCGATCCACGCGAGCGTCGGCGCGGGCTCGGCGGTGAACCGCCCGCCGAGGGCGCCGCGGGCGTACAGCGGGGTGGTGGTGAGGATGTCGGTGGTGCGCTCGCCGCCGGCGTGCAGCCGCTCCAGCAGGTCGTCGAGGCCGACGCCGTCGGGCACGTGCCAGCGGCCGCCGTCCACGCCGTCGGCGTGGTCGCCCCACGGGTCGGGCACGGGGTCGGCGAGGAACCCCCAGACGAACCAGCGTCGTTCCATGTGCACCAGGTGGGCGAGGAGCTCCAGCGGCGTCCAGCCGGAGGGCAGCGGGCTGCCGTGCAGCTGGTCGGCGGTGAGGCCGCGCAGCTTCCGCTCGACGGCACCGCGGTAGTAGTCGAGGTACGCGACGAGCTGCACTGCCGGGTCGGCGGAGTCGACCTCGGGCTCGACGTCGGAGACGGCCATGGCGCGACCCTAGCGCCCCGCTCCCGGCGGACGGCGTCGTCCCGCCGTCATCCCGCGGGATGACGCCGCCCGCTGCGGAGATCCGCTCCCGGGGCGACGCGCCGCGCCGCCGCCCGCTGGGAGGTTGGGGGCATGACACCGATCCTGAGCGCCCGGGGCCTGACCATGCACTACCCCGGCAGCCCCACGCCCGCGCTGGACCACGTCAGCCTGGACATCGTGCCGGGCGAGTCGGTCGCGATCATGGGTGCCTCCGGCTCCGGCAAGACGACGCTGCTGCACTGCCTGGCCGGCATCCTGCGGCCCACGTCCGGCGCGGTGACGTTCGCCGCGGCGGGCGGGCCGGTGCAGGTCGAGTCGCTCGACGACGGCGCCCGCGCCCGCCTGCGCCGCGAGGAGCTCGGCTTCGTCTTCCAGCAGGGCCTGCTGCTGAACGAGCTCACCGCGCTGGAGAACGTCGCCGTGGCGCGCATGCTCGCCGGCGTCGCGCGCCGGCAGGCCGAGGCCGCGGCCTCGCAGTGGCTCGCGCACCTGGGCCTCACCGGCATGGAGCACCGTCGTCTCGGCGAGCTGTCCGGCGGCCAGGCGCAGCGCGTCGCGATCGCCCGCGCGCAGGTCACCGGCGCTCGGCTGCTGTTCGCCGACGAGCCGACCGGCGCCCTGGACTCGACGACGTCGGCCGAGGTGCTCGACCTGCTGCTCGGTGCCGTCCGGCAGGGCCGCACGCTCGTCGTCGTCACCCACGACCCCGAGGTCGCCCGCCGCTGCGCCCGCACCGTGGTGCTGCGCGACGGGCGCGTCGTCTCCGACTCCGGCCGCCCCGGCCCGCGCGAGGTCGGCGACCCGCGGGCCGCCGCGATCGCCCAGCACCCCGCCGGGGGCGCCCGATGAGCGCCGCCACCGCCGTGCGCCTCGCCGGGCTGTTCGCGCGGCGCCGCGGCGACGACCGGCTCGCCGCCGCCCTGCCGCTCGTGTCGTTCACGCTCGTCACCGCGCTGCTGCTGCTCGTGGCGGGCGGTGCGCAGGCGTTCTTCCGCTGGGACGACGACCTGGCGGTGACGTACCAGGTCCTCGCCGTCGTCGCCCTGGTGCTGCTGCTGGTCCCGCTCGCGACCGTGGGCGCCTCGGCCGCGCGGCTCGCGGCCCGGCGCCGCGACGAGCGCCTCGCCTCCCTGCGCCTGCTGGGCGCCACGACCGGCACCGTCACGCTGCTGACCGTGCTCGAGGCGGCCGCGACGGCCTTCGTCGGCGCCGTGCTCGGGACCGCCCTGTACGCGGCGACGGCCCCGCTGGTGGGGCTGCTGCACTTCCGCGGCGAAGCGCTCGGCACGCAGGTGTGGCTGCCGTGGGCCTGGGTGCCGGTGGCCGTGCTCGCCGTCGCGCTGCTCGGCGCGCTGAGCGCCGTGGCCGGCCTGCGGTCCGTCGTCGTCACGCCGCTGGGCGTGCGCACGCGGCAGAAGGCCGGCACCGCCCACTGGGTGCGCGCGGCCGCCGCCCTCGGCGTCGTCGTGGTCGGCGCGGTCGCCATGGGGCAGCTCGGCGTCTTCGCCGAGGCCGGGGGCATCGTGGCGATGATCGTGGTCATGGCGCTGGTGTTCGGCGGTGCCCTGCTCGCGCTCGACGCCGTGGGGCCGTGGTTCGTGCGGGTGCGCGCCCGCCGCGCCCACCGCAGGGCCGGCACCGTGGCGCGCCTGCTGGCCGCCCGCATGGTCCTCGAGGACCCCAAGGCGGCGTGGCGGCAGGTCAGCGGCGTGGCGATGACCAGCTTCGTCGGGGTGTTCGGCGCGGCCGGCCTGGCGATGTCGAGCCTGGGCGACACGGCGTCGATGGCCGACGACGAGCGCTGGCTGCTGCAGGACATCTCCACCGGCGTCCTGGTCACCGTGGCCGCGTCGTTCCTCATGGTCGCGTGCTCGGTGGGCATCAACCAGGCCGCCGCGACGCTCGACCGCGCGTCCGTGCACGTGCCGCTCGACCGCCTCGGCGTGCCCCGCGCCGTGATGGCCGAGGCGTCGCGCCGCTCGGTGATGTCGGCGCTGTGGGTCGTCGCCGGCGGGTCGGCGGCCTGCGCCGTCGTGCTGCTGCTGCCGGTGCTGGGGTACGCCCTGTTCACGCAGCCGACGGCGGTGCTCACCGCGGCGGCGGTGTTCGCCGCGGGGTTCCTCGTGGTGCGCGGCGCGGCCGCGGCTGCGGCGGCACTGGTGCCCGGCATCCTCGCCCGGCCCGAGCGGGCCCTGTGAGACGGCCGCTGTGAGGCGGGCGCCGTGAGCCGGACGCCGTGAGCCGGACGCCGTGAGAGAATAGGGACGGACCCGAGACCTCCCCGCCGACGCCGGCGGGGAGGTTTTCTCGTATGACCGTCCCTGCCGAACCGACCGCCCCTCGCCCCGTCGTCGTCCGGGCGACCCCCGCCGACCACGAGGCCCTCACCCACCTCTGGCAGCTGTTCCGACACGACCTGTCCGCCGTCACCGGCACCCTGCCGGACTCCCGCGGCCGCTACCGCGACGAGCGGCTGCGCGCCGCGCTCGCCGGTGACGCCGGGTGGCGGGCCTACCTCCTGCGCCTCGCGCTGCTGCACGTGCTCGCCGTCGACGGCCTGGTCGCCGGGCGCTGGCGGTGGACCGCCGGACCGCGGCGGCTCGACGTCGCGACGGCGTGGGCGCGCCCGGCGTCGCCGGCCGAGGAGGCGGCGCTGGCGGAGCGCGCGGCGGAGGCCGCCGCGTGGTGGGGGCTCGAGCTCCGGGCGGGGTGATCGCGCGGAGTGATCGGGCGGGGTGATCGCGCGGTCGCCGCGCAGGTCGGCCCGGTGGCAGGCATGCTCGACATGTGGACATCTGTTGAGACCGCGCGACCGGCACGAAAGGGTTCGCCCCGTGAGCACGACGATCGAGAGCAAGCCACGCGAGCAGTGGACCGGGCAGACGGGGTTCATCCTGTCCGCCATCGGGTCCGCCGTCGGGCTGGGGAACATCTGGCGGTTCCCCGGCGTCGCGTACGAGAACGGCGGCGGCGCGTTCCTGGTGCCGTACCTCGTGGCGCTGCTGACCGCCGGCATCCCGATCCTGCTGCTCGACTACGCGGTCGGGCACCGCTACCGCGGCTCCGCCCCCACGGCGTTCCGGCGCGTCAAGCGCTGGCTCGAGCCGCTCGGCTGGTTCCAGGTGCTCATCAGCTTCGTCATCGCCGTCTACTACGCCGCGGTCGTCGCGTGGGCGCTGAGCTTCTTCGTGTTCTCCTTCGACCTGCGCTGGGGCGACGACCCCGCCGGGTTCTTCACCGGCAGCTACCTGCAGCTCGCCGACGTCGGCGGGGCCGACCCGTGGTTCACGCTCGACTTCGTCCCGTCCGTGCTGGTGCCGCTCGTGCTCGTCTGGGTGGTCGCCATCGGCGTGCTCGCCGCCGGGGTGGCCAAGGGCGTGGAGCGGGCGAACGTCATCTTCATCCCGCTGCTCGTGGTGGGGTTCGGGATCCTCGTGGTCCGCTCGCTGACGCTGCCGGGGGCCACCGACGGCCTCGACGCGCTGTTCACGCCGAACTGGGCCGCCCTCGGTGACGCGAACGTGTGGATCGCCGCCTACGCGCAGATTTTCTTCTCGCTGTCCGTGGCGTTCGGCATCATGATCACCTACTCGTCCTACCGCCGGCGCCGGGCGAACCTCACCTCGCCGGGCCTGGTCGTGGCCTTCGCGAACTCGAGCTTCGAGATCCTCGCCGGCATCGGCGTGTTCGCCGCCCTCGGCTTCCTCGCGCACCAGCAGGCCGTCGCGGTCGGCGAGCTCGAGGGCCTCACGGGCCCGATCCTGTCGTTCGTCACGTTCCCGACGATCGTGTCGCAGATGCCGGCCGGCCCGCTGTTCGGCTGCCTGTTCTTCGGCTCCCTCGCGATCGCCGGGTTCACGTCGTTCATCTCGATCCTGCAGGTTGTCTCGGCGGCGTTCCAGGAGAAGTTCGGGCTGAGCCGCCGCCAGGCGCCGGTGCGGATCGGCGTCGTCGCCGCCGTGCTGTCGATCCTCGGCATGGCGACCACGACCGGCCTGATCGCCCTCGACACGATCGACAACTGGGCGAACAACGTCGGCATCGTGGCCTCGGCCGTGCTGACCTGCATCCTCGTGGTGTGGGTGCTGCGCCAGGCGCCGCTGCTGCGCCGGCACCTCAACGCGGTCTCGACCACGCAGGTGGGCTCGTGGTGGTACGCCTGCGTCGGGGTGGTGGTGCCCCTGGTGCTCGCCTTCATGCTGGTCTCGCGCATCGTCTCGCTGGTCACCGAGGGCTACGAGGGCTACGCCACCTGGTACCTCGCCGTGTTCGGCTGGGGCATGATCGGACTGCTGGTGGTGGGCGCGTTCGTCTTCGCGCGGATCCGCTGGCGGGTCGACCCCGACGCGTTCGAGCCGTGGCCCGTGCTCGGCGGGACCACCGGCGGCGCGGTCGGCGCGGCCGGAGGCAGGCGTCCCGGCGCGCACGGCGCGACGGAGACCGGGAAGGAGGGGCAGCGATGAGCGGCGCGGCGACGGTGCTGCTGGTGCTGGCGCTGGTGATCGTCTGGGGCGGTCTCGTCCTCAGCATCGTGGCGATCAGCCGGAAGCCCGAGCGGACGGACTACCCGGCGGGCGGGGTGGACGACGACCGCGAGGGTGACGCCCCGGGCATCCGCGACACCTGACGCACCTCTCGTCCGCCGGAGTTTGAGAAACATCAACCCCGGATGCATACTCATGCATGGCGCTGTCGCGCCGTCGGGTCCTCTGCTCCCCTGACGACAGAGATTTGGCGGGTGCCGGGGCCGACCCTCAGCTCGTCCGCGGGCGCGGGGGCGGCGCCAGGCGAGCGGTCGCGTCACCACCTTCGACCGACTCGGAGCACTGACATGCGCAAGCTCGCCCTTCCCGCCGCCGCGCTGGCGGCGATCACCCTCGCCCTCGGTGCGTGCACCTCGGCGTCCCAGGACGCCGGGTCGGGCGACACCGCCGGCGGCAGCGCCAGCCCCTCGGCCCAGGGCTTCGACACCTCCGGCATCGCCGAGGACGCCGACATCGCCGCCATGGTCCCGGAGGCCGTCGCGACCGACGGCACGCTGACGATCGGCTCGAACCTCGAGTACGCGCCGAACGAGTTCGTCGCCGCCGACGGCCGCACCCCGGTCGGGTTCGACATCGACATCATCAACGCCGTCGCGCGCACGATGGGCCTGGAGCCGCAGATCGAGAACGCCGGCTTCGACTCGATCATCCCGGCCATCGGCTCGAAGTACGAGGTGGGCATCTCGTCCTTCACGATCAACGCCGAGCGCCTCGAGCAGGTCAACATGGTCAGCTACTTCACGGCCGGCTCCGCGCTGGCCGTGCAGCAGGGCAACCCGGACGGCATCCCCGCCGACGACGTGGCGGGCGAGGCACTGTGCGGCGTGACGGTCGGCGTCCAGACCGGCACCATCCAGCAGGAGCAGCTCGAGACGGTCTCGCAGGAGTGCGAGGCCGCGGGCAACGAGGCGATCGACCTGCTGCCGTACGACTCGCAGGCCGACGTCACCACCAACCTCGCGGGCGGCAAGCTGCAGGCCATGTACGCCGACTCGCCGATCGTGGCCTACGCCGTCGAGCAGACGAACGGCCAGGTCGAGCAGCTCGGCGGCATCGACGACGCCGCCCCGTACGGCATCGTCGTCGCCAAGGCCGACACCGAGCTCGCCGAGGCCGTCCAGGCGGCGCTGCAGAAGCTCATGGACGACGGCACGTTCGCCGAGATCCTCGACACCTGGGGCCAGGGCGAGGGCGGCCTGGACACGGCCGAGGTCAACCCGAACGTCGGCTGACGCTCCGGCGCGGTCCTCGCGCGGACGGGCACCGGCCCGCCCGCGCGAGGACCGCGCCGTCGGCAGACCATGAGCAGATCCGGCGCCCGCGGCGCCGGGCGTGACGAGCACCGAGCACCAAGAAGGAGGGCCGCCATGAGCGACCCGCAGACCCACCGGGACCCGGTCCCCAACCGCATCCACGCGCGTCCGGTGCCGCGCCCGGGCCGGATCGTCTCGGCGATCGTCGTGCTCGTGCTCGCCGCGATGGCGCTCAACGGCCTGGTCACGAACGCCAACTTCCGCTGGGACGTCGTCTGGACGTACTGGCGCGACGTGCTCGTGTTCCGCGGCATCGGCTGGACCCTGCTGCTGACGGCCGGCTCGATGTTCGTGGCCATCGTCCTCGCGGTGACCCTCGCCGTGATGCGACGCAGCGACAACCCGGTGATGCGCTGGGTGAGCTGGGCGTACATCTGGTTCTTCCGCGGCACCCCGATCTACACGCAGCTGGTCTTCTGGGGCCTGCTGGCGGTGCTGTACCCGCGCCTGAGCCTGGGCGTCCCGTTCGGCCCCGAGTTCTTCGCGTTCTCCACCAAGGACGTCATCAGCGCCTTCTGGCTGGCGCTCATCGGCCTGTCGCTCAACGAGGCCGCCTACCTCGCGGAGATCGTGCGCGCCGGCCTGGCCTCCGTGGACACCGGGCAGACCGAGGCGGCCAAGGCGCTCGGCATGAAGGACTCGAAGATCCTGCGCCGCATCGTGCTGCCGCAGGCGATGCGCGTCATCGTGCCGCCCACCGGCAACGAGACGATCTCCATGCTCAAGACCACCTCGCTGGTGGTCGCCGTGCCGTTCACGATGGACCTGTACTACACGACGAACGCGATGGGGAACCGCCTGTTCCTGCCGGTGCCGTTCCTGGTCATCGCCGCGATCTGGTACCTGGTCATCACGTCGGTCCTCATGGTCGGCCAGCACTACATCGAGCAGTACTACGGCCGCGGGTTCAGCACCACGCCCGGCGGCGGGCGGCTGGGCCGCAAGCGGCAGCGCCCGAACAAGCAGGACCTGATCAAGGCGTCGGGGACCACGACCGACCGCTTCCCGGAGGTGACCCCGTGACGACGCCCAACGTGCCCGCCGGCACCACGCCCGCCGGCTCCCCGGCCCCGGACCGCGCGACCGCGGCGGCCGGGCGCCCCATGGTCGAGATCCGCGAGCTGCACAAGGAGTTCGGCTCCGTCCACGTGCTCAAGGGCGTCGACCTCACGGTCGCGCGCGGGTCGGTGACGGTGATCCTCGGCCCGTCCGGGTCGGGCAAGTCCACGCTGCTGCGCTGCGTCAACGAGCTCGAGGAGATCACCGGCGGCTCGGTCGTCGTCGACGGCGAGCTCATGGGCTTCCGCCGCGACGCGGGCGGCACGCTGCACCGCCTGCACCCCCGCGTCGTCGCGCGCCAGCGCGAGCGCATCGGCATGGTGTTCCAGCGCTTCCACCTGTTCCCGCACATGACGGCGCTGGAGAACGTCATGGAGGCGCCGGTGCAGGTGCGCGGGCTGGCCAAGGCGGCGGCCCGCACCCGCGCGCTCGAGCTGCTCGAGCGGGTCGGGCTGTCCGACCGCGTCGACCACTACCCGGCGCAGCTCTCCGGCGGCCAGCAGCAGCGCGTGGCGATCGCCCGCGCCCTGGCCATGGACCCCGAGCTGATGCTGTTCGACGAGCCGACGTCGGCCCTCGACCCGGAGCTGGTCGGTGAGGTGCTGGCGGTCATGCGCGACCTCGCCCGCGACGGCATGACCATGATCGTGGTCACGCACGAGATCGGCTTCGCCCGCGAGGTCGCCGACCACGTCGTGTTCATGGACGAGGGCGTGATCGTCGAGGAGGGCGGCCCGGAGCAGGTCCTCGACGCCCCGCGCGAGCAGCGGACGAAGGACTTCCTCGCGCACGTCCTCTGATGCTGCCGAACCCGCCGAGACAGCGAGCCGTTCCGCCGAGATAGAGAGCTGCGGCGCCGAGATAGAGAGCTTCAGCTCTCTATCTCGGCACGGGGGCTCTCTATCTCGGCAAGAGCCGGGCCCGGGCGCGCACCGCGCACCCGGGCCCGACCCGTCTCGAGGGCGGCGTTCGCCTCAGAACTCGCCGCCCCCGAAGTCTCCGCCGAAGTCGCCCCCGCCGCCGAAGAAGTCGCCGCCGAAGAAGCCACCCCCGGCGTCCGCGCCGCCGGCGTCCGCCCCGGCGCCGGACGCCTCGGACGTGCCGGCGTCACCGCCGTCAGCACCGCCGTCGGCACCGGCGTCGCCGCCGCCCTCGCCGCCTTCGCCGCCGGCGTCCCCGCCCTCGCCGCCTTCGCCGCCGGCGTCCTCCCCGCCCGCGAAGTCCTGCGACGGGTCGCCGAACGCGGGGCCGAAGAGCATGTTGGCCACGGCGGAGCCGATCACGACGCCGGCCACGGTGCCGAGCAGGCTGGAGCCGACCATCGAGCCGAAGCTCGGGCCGCCCATCGCGCCCGCGCCGGGGCGGCCGCGGAACGTCTGCTCGAGCGTGCCGGGGTTGCGCATCTCGGCCCGCGTGGCCATGCGGGCCAGGGACTGCGGGTCGTCGGCGGTGGCGCGCTCGGCCGCCGGCAGCGTCGAGCCGAGCTCGGTGAGCACGCGGCGCCGCTGCTCGGGCGTGAGCTGGGCGAACGCCTCGGCGTGCGCCTGCTCGACGGCGTCCGGCGGGGCGGTGCGCAGCAGGTACCGGTAGCGCTCGACCGCGACGTCGTCGGCGCTGCGGCCGGACGCGGTGCCGGCCGACGCCCCGGCGGCCGGGGCGCCCGCCGGCTCCTGGCCGTAGGAGGTGCCGTACCCGGGCTTGCCGGAGGCGTAGCCCTGGTCCGGGTAGCCGCCGCCCGCGGGTGCGGTGGCGGAGCCGTAGCGCTGGTCGCGAGGCTCGCGACCGAGAAGTCGGTCGAGGAATCCCATACCCGTCCAACGCCGTGGTCTCGCCAGGGGTTCCCGCCAGTAGTTCCCGCCAGTGGTTCCCGCCAGGGGTTCCGGGTCCCGGGCCGATACCCTGGCGACGATCCGCCGCCCGCCCACGGACCCGTGGGCGTCACCGTGCCGCGGGTCGGAGGATCGCGAGAGGACGGCGAGGGCAGATGCACCAACCGCACTACGGCTCGCCGGCCATCGACGAGGCGCGGCGGCAGCAGGCGCTGGAGGCGCTCGGCGTGTTGGACACGCCGCCGGACGAGCGGGTGGACCGGGTGACCCGGCTCGCGCAGGAGATCTTCGGGGTGCCGATGGTCAGCGTGACGCTGCTCGACCGCGACCGGCAGTGGCGCAAGTCGCAGATCGGGCTCGGCGGGAACGAGGCCCCGCGGGAGGACGCCTTCTGCGAGGCCACGGCCCGGCAGACCGGCACGCTGGTGATCGAGGACGCCGCGCGGGACCAGGTCTTCGCCGCCAACCCGTTCGTGGCGGGCGACCCGCACCTGCGGTTCTACGCCGGGCACCCGCTCCAGGCGCCGGGCGGCGAGCAGATCGGCACGCTCTGCATCCTCGACACCCGCCCGCGCTCCCTGGACCCCCACCAGCGTGCCCTGCTGCAGGAGCTGGCGCTGTGGGTGCAGACGGAGCTGGTGCGCGAGCAGGACCTCGACCACGCCGTCGTCGTGCAGCGGGCGCTGTCCCCGCGGCCGCTGCCGCCGCTGGCGGGGTGGACGGTCGCCGCCGGCTCCGTGGCCGCGGGGCACCTGGCCGGCGACTTCCACGACCTCTACGTGCGCGACGGCCGGCTGCGGGTCACGCTCGCCGACGTCATGGGCAAGGGGACCGGCCCGGCGCTCGTCGCGTCCGGCGTGCGCGCCTCCCTGCGCACCGCGCCCGACCGGCCCCTGACCGCGGCCGTGACCGAGATCGACGCGCTCCTCGAGCACGACCTCGGCGACACCGCCATGTTCGTCACCGGGTTCCACGGCGAGCTGGACCTCGCCACGGGGGAGCTGGAGTTCGTCGACGCCGGGCACAGCCTCGCCTTCGTGCTGCGCGCCGACGGCGGGTGGGAGCACCTGCGCGCGACCGGCCTGCCGCTCGGGATGGGCGGCCTCGGCGGCGAGCGCGCGGCGGCCAGGGTCCGGCTGGGGCCGGGCGACGTGCTCATGTGCTGCAGCGACGGGCTGCTGGACATACTCGACCCGGACGACCCGTTCGGGCACGTGGGCGGCACCCTGCGCGAGCGAGGCCTCGAGGGCGCGGTCGAGGAGGCGCGGCGCCTGGCCGAGGGGATGCCGGCGCCGGACGACGTCACCGTCGTCGTGGTGCGCCGGGAGGCCTGAGCCCGCGGGCGCCGCGGGACTCCCCGGGGACGCCGACGGCCGGCCGCCCTGGTGGGCGACCGGCCGTCAGTCAGGATCCGTCGTCCGGGCGAGCCCGGAGCGGGGGGATCAGAGCGGGCGGACGTTCTCCGCCTGCGGGCCCTTGGGGCCCTGCGTGGTGTCGAACTCCACGCGCTGACCCTCCTCGAGCGAGCGGTAGCCGCTCGACTGGATGGCCGAGTAGTGGGCGAAGACGTCAGCCGAGCCGTCCTCGGGGGCGATGAAGCCGTAGCCCTTCTCAGCGTTGAACCACTTCACAGTCCCGAAAGCCATGGACCTGTTCTCCTTCAAGAGGTGACGACCCCGACTTCCGGGGCCGCTCCATCACGGTGTTCGTCGTCAACTCTTGGTGAAACAAGGTTCGCCGTCCGCCACGCGCTCCTACGGCGCGGCCTCCGACGCAGGACCGCGAGCGGTCCGGGACAAGCAAGACACTGCAACGGCGGTAACGCTACGCGACCCCACCGGGCGCCCGCCAGCCCTGAGGACCAAATTCCCCTGGTGGCGGATTCGGCGGTCCGCGGCCACCCTGGGACCCATGAGCGTTCCTTCCCTCACCCTGAACAACGGTGTCCAGATCCCGCAGGTCGGCCTCGGCGTCTTCCAGGTGCCCGACGTCGAGACGCAGGAGAACGTCCGCTCCGCCCTCGAGGTGGGCTACCGCCACGTCGACACCGCGGCCGCCTACTACAACGAGGCGGGCGTCGGCGCGGCGCTGGCCGAGAGCGCCCTGGACCGCGGCGACTACTTCGTGACCACCAAGCTCCGCAACGGCGACCAGGGCCACGACTCGGCGCTGGCGGCGTTCGAGGACTCGCGCCGCGCGCTCGGCCTGGACGTCGTCGACCTCTACCTCATCCACTGGCCGTCGCCGGCCCAGGACAAGTACGTGGAGACCTGGAAGGCGTTCGAGAAGCTGCTCGCCGACGGGCGCGTGCGCTCCATCGGCGTCTCGAACTTCCTGGTGGAGCACCTCGACCGCCTCGTCGAGGAGACCGACGTCGTGCCCGTCGTCAACCAGATCGAGGTGCACCCGACCTTCCAGCAGCGCGAGGTGCAGGAGCGCTGCCGCGAGCTCGGGATCGTCGTCGAGGCCTACTCCCCGCTGGGCCAGGGCGGCGACCTCGAGGACCCGGCGATCGTGGAGATCGCCGAGCAGCTCGGCGTGACGCCGGCCCAGGTGGTGCTGCGCTGGCACGTGCAGCAGGGCCGCGTGGTCATCCCCAAGTCGATGTCGCCGGAGCGCCAGGCCACCAACATCGACCTGTTCTCGTTCGAGCTCAGCGACGAGCAGATGGACCGCATCGACGGGCTCGAGCAGGGCGAGGCGGGCCGCATCGGCGCCGACCCGCGCACGGCGGAGTTCACGCAGTTCCGCTGAGCCGGCCGGCCGGGCCGGCCGCCTGACCCGTCCGCCCGGGCGCGGGGCGGGTCTCGGCCCGTCCCTCCCGCAGCCCCACGGCCCGACGGCGGTGCACCCGCGGTGCACCGCCGTCGGGCCGCGGCGTGCCCGGGCACCCCGCGCACCACGACGGCCCAGGTCACGGTCTTGTCACGACCGTGCGGCGTGACGTGGAAGTCACACGGCCGACACACATCTTGGCTACCTTCAGCGCCACTACATGCGGCATTCGCCGCTTGGACATGGCACCCCGCCGAAGGGAACCAGCATGATCCGACGCACCACGGCCGCCAGGGGTCTCGCGCTCGCCGCGGTCCTCAGCCTGGGCCTCGCGGCCTGCTCCACGTCCACCGAGGAGGGCACCGGCGGCGCGAGCTCCAGCGCCGCCGCCGACCCGCTGAAGGTGGGCACCCTCCTGCCCGTCACCGGCACCCTGGCCTTCCTCGGGCCGCCGGAGATCGCCGGCGTCGGCCTCGCGGTCGACGAGATCAACGAGGCGGGCGGCGTGCTCGGCAGCGACGTCGAGCTCACCCAGGCCGACTCCGGCGACAGCACCGACATGACGGTGTCCTCGCAGTCCGCCACGGACCTCATCAGCCAGGACGTCTCCGTCGTGATCGGCGCCGCGTCGTCGTCGGTGTCGCAGAACGTGCAGCCGACGCTCAACGAGGCCGGCGTCATGCAGATCTCCCCGGCCAACACGGCCACCGACCTGTCGGGCGTGAACCCGCTGTTCAGCCGCACCGCCCCGCCGGACACCGTGCAGGGCTCGGCGCTCGGGTCGCTCGTGCTCGACGACGGCCACACCAACGTGGCGATCCTGGCCCAGAACGAGTCGTACGGCACCGGCCTGCGCGACAACGTCCAGAAGGCGATCGAGGCCGGCGGCGGGTCCGTCGTCTACGGCGCCACCGGTGCGGGCGAGGAGTTCCAGCCGGGCGAGTCGAACTTCTCCGCCATCGTCACCTCCGCGCTGGCCCAGAAGCCCGACGCGATCGTGGTGATCGCGTTCGAGGAGACCGTCGCGATCGTCAACGAGCTCGTGGCGCAGGGCTGGGACTTCAACGGCACCACCTACTTCTGCGACGGCAACACCGCCTCGTACGCCGACCAGTTCGACGCCGGCACGCTCGAGGGCGTGGTCGGCACCATCCCAGGCGCGCAGGCCGAGGGCGAGTTCCGCGAGGCCGTCTCGGGCTGGTGGGAGGAGAACGAGGGCGAGCCGCTCAGCGACTTCTCCTACGCGGCCGAGTCGTACGACGCCGTGATGCTCGCCGCGCTCGCGGCGGTGCGCGGCGGCGCCACCGACGGCCAGACGATCTCCGACAACATCCAGGCGGTCTCCGGTTCCGAGGGCGGCACCGAGTGCACCACGTACGCCGAGTGCGTCGAGGCGCTCGAGTCGGGCGACGAGATCCAGTACACGGGCAAGTCCGGCATCGGCCCGCTCAACGCGGACAACGACCCGTCGTCGGCGTTCATCGGCGTCTACTCCTACGCCGCGGACAACACGAACTCGTGGACCCGCGCGATCGAGGGCACGGTCGGCTGACCCGCTGACGGCCCGCGCACGACGACGGCCCGGTCGCCCCGGAGGGGGCGGCCGGGCCGTCCGGCGTCCTGCTGCGTCCCGGCGGGGCCGGCCCCTCTCCTGTGGTTGTCAGAACGCGGGTGCGGCATGCCGCACCCGCGTTCTGACACGTCGGGGCGCTCTGCGGGTTGTCAGACGCGCGGTGCGCCGTACCGCACCCGTGTTCTGACGACCGTGGAGCGGAGCGCGGTGGGCACGGGCGCGCGTGCCGAGCCGCGCCCTAGCCCGGACGACGACGGCGCCGCACCTCCCGAGAGGTGCGGCGCCGTCGTCGAGGAGCCAAGTCAGTCGACCCCGTCAGCGGGTTCTCCGGCCCGGCCGGGCTCAGGCGGCCGGGCCGGCGGCCTTGTCGACGTCCTCGGCCAGCGTGCCGAGGTACAGCGAGATGACCTTGGGGTCGGACTGCAGCTCGCGTCCGGTGCCGGTGTAGGCGTCGCGGCCCTGGTCGAGCACGTAGCCGCGGTCGCAGATCTGCAGGCAGCGGCGGGCGTTCTGCTCCACCATGACCACCGAGACGCCGGCCTTGTTGATCATCCGGGTGCGCAGGAACGTCTCGTCCTGGCGTACCGGCGACAGGCCCGCCGAGGGCTCGTCGAGCAGCAGCACCGACGGGTTCATCATCAGCGCCCGGGCCATGGCCACCATCTGCCGCTCGCCGCCGGACATGGCGCCGGCCCGCTGGGCGCGGCGCTCGCCGAGGGTGGGGAACAGGTCGGTGATGAAGCCCCAGCGCTCCTGGAACGCCTTCGGCCGCAGGTAGACGCCCATGCGCATGTTCTCCTCGACGGTGAGCGAGGGGAACACGTTGTTGGTCTGGGGCACGAAGCCGACGCCGCGGGCCACGAGCTGGTCGGCCCGCATGCCCGTGATCTCCTCGCCGCCCAGGGTGACCGACCCGGAGTGGATCTTCACCAGCCCGAACAGGGCCTTGAGCAGCGTGGACTTGCCGGCGCCGTTGGGCCCGATGATGCCCACCAGCTCGCCCTTGGCGACCTCGATCGAGCAGCCGTCGAGGATGTTGACGCCGGGCACGTAGCCGGCCACGAGGTGGTCGGCCCGCAGCAGCGGCTCGCCCGCGGGGCGCGCGGCGTCCGACGACGGCGCGGTGGCGGTGGCGGTCTCGGTCATCGCTCCTCCTGGTTGCGGCCGGTCTCCTCGGCCTCGAGCCGGGCCAGCACGGCGGGGTCGAGCAGCGCGTCGTCCCCGAGGTCGGTGTCGTGGTGGGCGCCGAGGTAGGCGTCGACCACGGCCTGGTCCTGCATGACGGTGCCGGGCGGCCCCTCGGCGACGATCCGGCCCTCGGCCATGACCACCACCCAGTCGGAGATGTGCCGCACCGCGTGCATGTCGTGCTCGACGAACACCACGGTCATGCCCTCGTCGCGCAGCGCCTGGACGTGCCCGAGCAGCGACTGCACCAGCGCCGGGTTCACGCCGGCCATCGGCTCGTCGAGCATGATCACGGTCGGGTCGGTCATCAGCGCGCGCGCCATCTCGAGCAGCTTGCGCTGGCCGCCGGACAGCGAGCCGGCGAAGTCGTCCTTCTTCGCGTCGAGCCGGAACCGCGCCAGGATGTCCAGCGCCTTGGCGGTGGCCTCGCGCTCGCGGGCGCGCCAGAGGAACGGCAGCCAGGACAGCCCCAGCCGCTCGCCGGGGTGCCGCGGCGTGGCCAGCAGCATGTTCTGCAGCACCGTCAGACGCGACAGCGCCTTGGTGAGCTGGAACGTGCGCACCATGCCGGCCCGTGCCACCGCGGCGCCCGACTTCCCGGCCAGCGACCGCCCCTCGAACGACCAGCTGCCCTGGTTCGGGGTGTCGAAGCCGGTGAGCAGGTTGAACAGGGTGGTCTTGCCGGCGCCGTTGGGGCCGATCAGCGCGGTGATCGCACCGCGCTGGATCTCCAGGTGGTCGACGTCGACGGCGGTCATGCCGCCGAACCGGCGCTGCACGCCGTCGACGACGAGGACGGCGTCGGGCTTGGCCACGCCCACGCGGGGCTCGACGTGCGTCAGGTCGCGGGCGACCTGGACGGCCTCCGCGGAGGCAGGCTCGGCCGCGGCCGCCGCCGCGGCCTCGACCGCCGTCGTCGGCCCGCCCGCCGTGGCGGGGTCGGTCAGCGTCTCGTCTGCGGACATCTCAGCGGACATCGAACGCCAGCTCCTTCCGGTTCCCGAGGATCCCTTGTGGTCGGAAGATCACCAGCGCCATGAGCGTGACGCCGACCAGCATCCCGCCGATCTGCTCGATCTGGGTGGGGGAGATGAACCCGTCCGGCAGCGCGACGCGCATGCCGGCGCGCAGCAGCATGTACAGGGCGAAGAACAGCATCGAGCCGAGCACCGGCCCGAACAGGGTCGCGGCGCCGCCGAGCAGCAGCACGGTCCAGACGAAGAACGTCATCGACCGGCCCATGCCGTCCGGCTGCACGGACCGCGGCAGCGTGTACAGCACGCCGGCCACGGCGCCCATGACGCCGCCCAGCATCAGCGCCTGCATCTTGTACGCGAACACGTTCTTGCCCAGCGCCCGCACGGCGTCCTCGTCCTCGCGGATGCCCTTGAGCACGCGGCCCCACGGGCTGCGGGTCACGAGCAGGACGAACACGACGGCCAGGGCCACCACGCCCCAGGCGACCAGCCGCAGCCACCAGGAGTCGAACCCGTTGTTGAGGTAGGTCAGCGGGCCGACGGTGGTGCGGCCGTCCGGCAGCGGCGACAGCGCCTGGAAGCCCGCGGTGAACTGGTCGCCGCGCAGGCCCGACGAGCCGCCGGTCCAGTCGTCGAACATGGTGGACCGGCCGACCATGCGGATGATCTCCGCGGCCGAGATGGTCACGATGGCGAGGTAGTCGCCGCGCAGCTTCAGCGTGGGGATGCCCAGGATCGCGGCGAACACGGCGCCGCAGGCGATCGCGACCAGCAGCGCGACGACGACGCTCGCGCCGTGCATCGAGGCGATCGCGAACCCGTAGGCGCCGAGCAGCATGAACCCGGCCTGGCCCATGTTGAGCAGGCCCGTGTAGCCGAAGTGCAGGTTGAGGCCGATGGCGGCCAGCGCGTAGGCGGCGGTGGTCGGGGCGACCAGCTCGCCGAGCACCTGGGTGAGGATGCGGCTCCACTCCATGGCGAGGCCCCTTTCAGCCGATCCGCTCGCGGCGCCCGAGGATGCCCTGGGGTCGCACGAGGAGCACGAGGATGAGGATCACGAGGGCCGAGGCGTAGCGCAGGTCGCTCGGCAGCACGAGGTTGGACAGCTCGACGACCAGCCCGATGACGATCGACCCGACGAGCGCGCCGTAGGCGGTGCCCAGCCCGCCGAGCGTCGTCGCCGCGAACATGAGCAGCAGCATCTGCATGCCCATCATCCAGTTGAACGAGCCGAAGACGACGCCGAGCAGCATGCCCGCCAGGCCGGCCAGGCCCGCCGACATCACCCAGACGATCCGCACGATCCTGTGCGGGTCGATGCCGGTGGCCGACGCGAGCGCCGGGTTGTCGGAGACGGCGCGGGTGGCCCGCCCGACGCGGGTGCGGGTGAGGAACGCGGCGATGGCGACGATGACCACCAGCGCGATGCCCATGGACCACCAGGACGCCTCGGTGAGGGTGAACGGTCCCACGGTCACCGGCCGGGGGTTCGACGTGAGGATCCGCTGCGACCCGCCGCCGACGACGAGCTGGATGAGGAACTGCAGCGTGATCGACAGGCCGATGGTCACGATCATCAGCTGGGTCAGCGGGGTGCCGCGCCGACGCAGCGGCCGCCAGATCCCGGCGTCCTGCAGCCAGCCCGTCGCGGCGCACACGGCCACGGTGACCACGCCGCCGAGGACGGGGTGCAGGCCCCAGGAGTTGATCGTCACGAAGGCCGTCAGCGCCCCGAGCGTCACCTGCTCGCCGTGCGAGAAGCTCGACAGGCCCGTGGTGCCGTAGATGAGGCTCAGCCCCACCGAGGCCAGGGCCAGCAGCAGGCCGAACCGCAGGCCCGAGCCGAGCTGCTGCCACACCTGCGCCGGGGTGATCGACCCGGTCGAGGCGTCGCCCTCCGGCGTGGTGGTGGTGCTCCCGGCGTCCGCCCCGCCCGCCGGCGTCGCCGGCGACGACGCGGCGTCCGACGCCGGCGCGGACGGCGCCGCCGCA
>NZ_LWGM01000319.1 GCF_001750215.1 Isoptericola variabilis
CTCGGCGAGGTCGAGGTCGGCCTCGCGCAGCCCCTCGCCGCAGGCCTTGTCGAGCGTCCCGCCGCGCCGGTCGACGACGAGCACGTCGAGCCCCGCCTCGCGGGCGCGCACGGCGGCCGCGAGGCCGACCGGGCCGGCGCCGACCACCAGCACGTCGACGTCGGTGGCCGCCGCCCCGCTCACGGCCCCGCTCACGGCTCCGCTCACGGCTCCGCTCACGTCCGGGCTCCCGCACCGCTCACCGGGCGCTGCTCACCGGGCGCCGCTCGCCGCGCCGCCGGTGGCGAGGGCGAGCGCCCGCTCCTCGGCCGGGATGCGGAAGCGCAGCAGCAGCACGGCGTTGAGCACGGTGAAGGCCACCGCGGTCACCCAGCAGGTGTGCACCAGCGGCAGCGCGATCCCCTCGACGGCCACCGCCACGTAGTTGGGGTGGCGCAGCCACCGGTAGGGGCCGCGCGTGACGAGCGGCAGGTCGGGCACCACGATGACGCGGGTGTTCCACCGCGGCCCCAGCGCCGCGATGCACCACCAGCGCAGGCCCTGGCTCGCCAGCACCAGCACCAGCATGGGCCAGCCGAGCCAGGGCAGGAACGGCCGGTCGGCGAGCACGGCCTCGGCCACGCAGGCGACGAGCAGGCCGGTGTGCAGGGCGACCATCGCCGGGAAGTGCCCGCGGCCGGACTCGACGCCGCCGCGCGCGAACGACCAGCGGGCGTTACGGGCGGAGACCACCAGCTCCGCGAGGCGCTCCAGCGCCGTCGCGCCGACCAGCGCTACGTACAGCCCGAGCACGTCAGCGTCCCTCGGCGGGCGAGTCCGCCGACGCCGCCGACGCCGCCGCGTCGCAGCAGGCGCGGCCCTCGAGCCGCAGCAGCACCATCTCGGTGGCCACCCCCGGCCCGAAGGCCATGAGCACGGCGGGCGTCCCGGCCGGCGCGCCGCCCTCGCGCAGGGTGCGGGCCAGCACGTCGAGCACCGAGGCCGAGGAGAGGTTGCCCACCTCCGTCAGGCTCGCGCGGCTGGCCCACAGGTCCTCCTCGCCGAGGGAGAGGGCGTCGCGCACGGCGTCGATGACCCGCGGCCCGCCGGCGTGCACCACCCAGGTGGGCACCTCGGCCGGCGACAGGCCGTGGTCGGCCAGCAGCCCCTTGACGTCCGCGAGCAGGTGCGCGCGCAGCAGCTCCGGCAGCTCGGCCGACAGCACGATGCCGAACCCGCTGTCGCGCACGTCCCAGCCCAGCGCGTCGACGGTGCCCGGGTAGAGCCGCGAGCGGGTGTCCAGCACGGTGGCGGTGCGGCCCGCGGGGGCGCCGCCGGCGTCGCCGCGGTGGACGGGACGGGCGAGCGGGTGCTCGTCGCCCACGACGACGACGGCCGCCGCGCCGTCACCGAACAGCCCCGACGCCACCAGGTTGGCCGTGGAGTCGTCGCCGTGCTGCAACGTCAGCGAGCACAGCTCCACCGAGACGAGGAGCGACACGTCGCGCGGCCGGCCCAGCAGGTGGTCGTGCACGCGGGCCAGCCCGGCGGCGCCGCCGGCGCAGCCGAGCCCGAACGACGGCGTGCGCCGCACGTCGCTGCGCAGCCCGAGCCGGTCGGCCAGCAGCACGTCGAGCGACGGCGCCGCCACCCCGGTCACCGACGTCGTGAACACGTGGTCGACCTCGTGCGGCGCGATCCCGGCGCTGGCCAGGGCGCGGCGGGCCGCCCGCTCCGCGAGGTCGACGCCCTCGGCGAGGAACACGGCGTTGGAGGCGCCCATGGAGTGCACGTCGGCGTAGCGCTCCAGCGGCAGGGCGAGGTGGCGGCGCTCGACGCCGGCGTTCGAGTGCAGGCGCCGCAGCAGCGGGGCGCGGGCCGGGTCGGGCGCGACGAGCGGTCCGACGACGGCGGAGATCTCCTCCTGGCTGTACTGGTGCTCCGGGAGGACGGGCTCGACGGCCACGATGCGCGACATGGGTGAATCGTCACCCAGAGTCGCGAGATCCGCGCGGCAAGGCGGTCGCCGCCCCCGCAGGCTACGGTGCACCGCATGACCAGCCTGACCGGCGCGGGGCGCCTGCTGCTCGGCCTGGCGCGCGCGACGCACGCCGCCCCGGCGGCCGTGGTGACCGGGATGGCGGCGCTGCTCGCCGCCTCGCTCGGGTCCGGCCCGGCCACCACCGCGCTGGTCACCGCGGCCATCGGCACGGGGCAGCTGTCGATCGGGTGGTCGAACGACTGGATCGACGCCGGGCGCGACACGGCCGTCGGGCGCACCGACAAGCCGGTGGTGGCCGGGCTCGTGACGGCCCACCTGCTGCGCACCTGCGCCCTGGTGGCGCTCGCGGCGTGCGCGGTGCTGTCCCTCGCCACCGGGCTCGTCCCGGGGCTGGTGCACGTCGCCGCCGTCGCCGGCGCCTGGGCCTACAACGCCGGGCTCAAGGCGACCGCGTGGTCGTGGGTGCCGTACGCCGTCTCGTTCGGCCTCATGACCGCGTTCGTGGTGCTCGCCGCGCCGGGCGAGCGCGTCCCGGCGCGCTGGGCGCTGCTCGCCGTGGCGGTGCTCGCCGTCGGCGCGCACGTCGCCAACACCATGCCGGACCTCGACGACGACGCCGCCACGGGCGTGCGGGGCCTGCCGCACCGGCTCGGGCGGCGCGCGTCCGGCGTGCTCGCCCCGGCCCTGCTCGTGGCGGCCGCGGTGGTCGTCGTGGC
>NZ_LWGM01000320.1 GCF_001750215.1 Isoptericola variabilis
GCCCGGCCGACGACGTTGCCGCTGCTCAGCACCGTCCGCGCCGGTGCCAGCCCGGCGTCGGCGGCGGCAGCGCGCAGGTCCGCGGCGGGCACGCGGCGGTGGGGGCCGAGGTTGACCCCGCGCAGCAGCACGACGTACGTCGAGGAGGTCATGCGGCCATGGTGCCGCGCGGCCGGGGCGGCGCGCCCGGACGCCGCGCGACGCCGCAGGTGAACGGCGGGTTATTTCTCGGCGACACGTCCGCTCCGGGGGTGGTGTCCTGAATCACACGGTCGTAGTTTGGCGACAGGGACGGCGATCCCCGCCGTCCTCCGGGAGGCCAGCCGATGGAGTTCACGCTCCGTGCGGGAGGGCCGGCACCGGCCCTGCGGCGCGGGAGCCGCTCCAGGGGCCGGGTGCCCGCCTCACCCACTCGTCCGTGCCGCTCGGCCGCCGGCCCCTCGGGACCGGCACGCACAGGCCGGGAGCGCGGGCGGCGACGGCGCTGACGCGCCGGAGGGAGACCCTCGTGGACCGTTCCGCCCACACCCCCGCAGCCACCGCCACCGACGTCGCGGTCGACGTCGCCGCCGACGGCGGCCCGCGCACGTTCGTCGTCGACACCTCGGTGCTGCTGTCGGACCCGCGGGCCCTGTACCGGTTCGCCGAGCACGACGTGGTCCTGCCCGTCGTCGTGATCACCGAGCTGGAGGCCAAGCGGCACCACCCGGAGCTCGGGTACTTCGCGCGGTCGGCGCTGCGCCTGCTCGACGAGCTGCGAGTCCAGCACGGGCGGCTCGACGCCCCCGTGCCCGTCGGTGACGCCGGCGGCACCCTGCGCGTGGAGCTCAACCACATCGACCCGCAGGTGCTGCCCGCCGGGTTCCGGCTCGGGGACAACGACTCGCGCATCCTCGCCGTGGCCGCCAACCTCGCCGCCGAGGGGAACCGGGTCACCGTGGTCTCCAAGGACCTGCCGATGCGCATCAAGGCCTCCGCCGTGGGGCTCGAGGCGGAGGAGTACCGCGCCGAGCTCGCCGTCGACTCCGGGTGGTCCGGGATGGCCACGATCGACCTGTCGGACGAGCAGATGGCCGCGCTGTGGGAGCACGACGAGGTCGACGTCGCCGACCTCGACCCCGCCGTCGTCGCGGCAGCCTCGCCGCTGCTGGTGCACACCGGCCTGGTGATCCACTCGCCGCGCGGGTCCGCGCTCGGGCGGGTCACCGCCGACAAGAAGGTGCGCGTGGTGCGCGGCGACCAGGAGCTGTTCGGCGTGCACGGGCGCTCGGCCGAGCAGCGCGTGGCCATCGACGTGCTCCTCGACGAGTCCGTCGGCATCGTGTCCCTGGGCGGGCGCGCCGGCACCGGCAAGTCCGCGCTCGCGCTGTGCGCCGGCCTCGAGGCGGTGCTCGAGCGGCGCAAGCACCGCAAGATCATCGTCTTCCGGCCCCTGTACGCCGTCGGCGGCCAGGAGCTCGGCTACCTGCCGGGCAGCGAGTCGGAGAAGATGAACCCCTGGGCGCAGGCGGTCTACGACACCCTCGGGGCGCTGGTCTCGCCGGAGGTGGTCGACGAGGTCATCGCCCGCGACATGCTCGAGGTGCTGCCGCTGACGCACATCCGCGGCCGGTCGCTGCACGACGCGTTCGTCATCGTCGACGAGGCCCAGTCGCTCGAGCGCAACGTGCTGCTCACCGTGCTCTCGCGGATGGGGCAGAACTCCCGGGTGGTGCTGACCCACGACGTCGCGCAGCGCGACAACCTGCGCGTGGGCCGGCACGACGGCGTGGCCGCCGTGATCGAGAAGCTCAAGGGCCACCCGCTGTTCGCGCACGTGACCCTGACGCGGTCCGAGCGCTCGCAGATCGCGGCGCTCGTCACCGACATGCTGGAGAACCTCGAGCTCTGACCCGGCGGGCGGCTGGGTCCTGGTGCCGCGGTCCTGGTGCCGCGGGGCGCGCCTGCGCCCCGCGGCACCGCTGCGTCAGTGCTGCGTCAGTGCTGCGTCAGTGCTGCGTCGGCGCTGCGTCGGCGCTGCGTCGGTGCGCCGGGCTCAGCGCTCGGACCGCGCCCGCGGGTGGATCAGCAGCACGGCGACGACGCCGACGAGCGCGCCGATCGCGGTGTCCAGCGCGCGGTCGACCGCCAGGGCCGAGGGGTCCGTCGGCGCGCCGAGCGCCGTCATCAGCAGCGCCATCGGCGCGATGAGCACCTGCGCCAGGCCGTAGTTGACCGCGATCACCACCTCGGTGGCGACCTGCAGCACGAACACGAGCGCCGCCGTCTGCCAGAACGACAGGTCCGCGGCCAGCAGCGGCCACGCGACGCACAGCGCGCCGACGACGGTGCCCGCCGCGCGCTGCAGGGCACGCACCGCCATGTGGCGGGCGGTGGCGCCCTGCAGCGTGGCGGTCGACCCCATCACGGCCCACGCGGCGTGGCCCAGGCCCGCGGCCGCGGACGCCGCCGACGCCAGGACGCCCGCGACGGTGACCCGCACGGTGCTGAGCACCCAGCCGGGACGGCGGCGCTCGGCGCGGGCGGTCAGCCGCAGGCCCTGCCGGGGCGGCAGCCCGCACCACGAAGGCCGGCCTCCCGGTCTGCCCGATGTGCCGCCGCAACGTGATGAAGGCCATCCGCACCAACGGCCCGAAGCCCAAGCCCCAGCCCATCCAGCCGCCGCTCATCGACCACGCAGC
>NZ_LWGM01000321.1 GCF_001750215.1 Isoptericola variabilis
TGGCCGACGCCCTGGCCGCCGCGGCGCTGGCCCGGGCGCACGGCGTGCCCGCGCGCGCGGTGCGCGACGGGCTGCGTGCCTACCGGCCGGGGGAGCACCGCATCCAGCGCGTCGGCCTGGTGGACGGCGTCGCGTACGTGGACGACTCGAAGGCCACCAACGCGCACGCGGCGTCCGCCTCCCTCGCGGCGTTCGCCCCTGGCAGCGTCGTGTGGGTGGTCGGCGGGCTGGCCAAGGGCGCCACGTTCGACGAGCTCGTCGCCGCCCGCGCCGACCGGCTACGCGCCGCCGTCGTCATCGGCGTCGAGCAGGCGCCGTTCACGGACGCGCTCGCCCGACACGCCCCCGCAATCCCCGTCCACGCCGTCGATCCCGGCGACACTGGGACGGTGATGCGCCGGGCCGTCGCGGCCGCGCGGGAGCTCGCCCGGCCGGGCGACACCGTGCTGCTGGCACCGGCCGGCGCCTCGCAGGACCAGTTCCGCTCCTACGCCCACCGCGGGGAGGCCTTCGCGGCCGCCGTGGCGGACCTGGCGCCGCAGGAGCCGTAGCACCACGGAGGGACACGCATGGCGGTCAGCACGGGCCCCGAGCGGGCCGCCGCCGAGCGGCCGCGCCTGGGGTACTGGAACTCCGCGGTGACCACCTACTACCTGCTGGTGGGCTCGACGATCGCGCTGCTCGCCTTCGGCCTCGTCATGGTGCTGTCCAGCTCGACGATCACGTCGATCGCCGAGAGCGAGTCGCCGTACACCGAGTTCCTCAACCAGGCCCGGTTCGCGCTCATCGGCCTGCCGGTGCTGGTCGTCGCCACGCGCATCCCGACGCGCTGGTACAAGAACCTGGCGTGGCCCGGGCTGCTGGTCGCCCTGGTGCTGCAGGCGCTGACCTTCGTGCCCGCCCTGTCCGCGAGCAAGGGCGGCAACGCCGGCTGGATCCGCGTGCCCGTCATCGGCACCATGCAGCCGGCCGAGGTCGGCAAGCTCGTGCTGGCCGTGTGGCTCGGCACGGTGCTGGGCCGCAAGCGGCACCTGCTGGGCCGGTGGAACCACGCGCTGCTGCCCGCCCTGCCGGGGGCCGGCGGCCTCCTCGCGCTCATCCTGGGCGGCAAGGACCTCGGCACCGCGATGGTCGTCATGGCCCTCGTGGCGGGCGCCTTCTGGGTCGCCGGGATCCCGGCGAAGCTGTTCGGGCTGATGGCCGGCGGCGCGGCCGCCCTGGTCGTGGTGGTGTTCATCTTCGGCCAGAGCAGCAGCAACCGGCTCTCGCGCATCATGGCCGCCTACGGCCCGTGCACGGACACCCAGGGCGAGTGCTACCAGTCGCTGCACGGCATGTACGGGCTGGGCACCGGCGGGCTGCTCGGCGTCGGCCTCGGTGCGAGCCGGGAGAAGTGGCGCTACCTGCCCGAGGCGCACAACGACTTCATCTACGCCGTCATCGGCGAGGAGCTCGGCCTCTTCGGCACGCTCATGGTCCTGGCGCTCTTCGTCATCCTCGGGTTCGCGATGAGCCGCCTCGTGCGCCGCCACCCCGACCCCTTCGTCCAGGTCACCACCGCGGCGGTGGCGTGCTGGGTCGTCGGCCAGGCGTTCCTCAACATCGGCGTGGTGATCGGGGTGCTGCCCGTCATCGGCGTGCCGCTGCCGCTGGTGTCGGCGGGCGGCTCCGCGCTCGTGACGACCATGGCCGCGCTCGGCATGATCATCAGCTTCGCCCGCACCGAGCCGGGCACCGCCGAGGTGCTCGCCGCGCGCGGCAGCGTGGTGCGTCGGTCGCTCGCCGTCCTGGGGCGCGGCCGGCCGCGCTGACCGGAGCCCGCGCCCGACCCGGCGGCGTCGCCCGCCCCCGGTATGGTCGCGGTGTGACAGACAGCGGTACCCCCCAGACCCCGGCCGACGGCCCCGCCCGCGCACCCCAGGAGCCCCGGGAGCCGGAGCGCCGGCGCGTCCGCTCCGTCGTCCTGGCCGGCGGCGGCACGGCCGGCCACGTCAACCCCCTGCTCGCGGTCGCCGACGAGCTGCGCGCCCGCGAGCCGGGGCTGCGCGCCCTCGTGCTCGGCACCACCTCCGGGCTCGAGGCCGACCTCGTGCCGGAGCGCGGCTACCGCCTGTGGCCGGTGCCGCGGGTGCCGCTGCCGCGACGGCCGTCGGTGGAGCTGCTGACCCTGCCCGGCAAGCTCGCGGCCGCCGTCCGCGCCGCCGAGGCGGCCATCGACGAGGTCGACGCCGAGGCCGTCGTCGGGTTCGGCGGCTACGTCTCGACGCCGGCCTACCTCGCCGCCCGCCGCCGCGGCGTGCCCGTCGTCGTCCACGAGCAGAACGCGCGCCCGGGCGTCGCCAACCGCCTCGGCGCCCGCTGGGCCGCCCGCGTCGGCGCGACCTTCCCGGGCACCTCGCTGCGCGACGCCGTGGTGACCGGCCTGCCGCTGCGCCGCGAGATCTCCGACCTCGTCGCCCGCCGCGCGGCCGACGCCGCCGCCGCGCGGGTGCAGGCGGCCGACGCCCTCGGGCTCGAGCCGACGCTGCCCACGCTGGTCGTCACGGGCGGGCTGACCCAGGCGCGCGACCAGCGCCTCGTCGTCGTGCACGCCGCCGAACAGCTCGGCGACCCGGGGCTCACCGCCCGCGTCCTGACCGCCTACGACGTGCCCGGCACCTGGAGCCGGTCCG
>NZ_LWGM01000322.1 GCF_001750215.1 Isoptericola variabilis
CGTCGGTGAGCTCCATGCGCACGAGGACGTAGCCCGGGATCCGCACGCGCCGCACGAGCTTCTTCTGCGCGTTCTTGATCTCGGTCACCTCCTCCATGGGGACCTCGACCTGGAAGACTCCCAGGCGCACAGCGCCAGCCAGAGCGCCAGGGACAGCAGCCCGGCGCCGAGGTACCAGCCCGCCAGTGCGGCCAGCAGGTCGGCCGCGCCCGCGGGTGCCGACGCCGCCGCCGCGTCCCGGCCCGCCGCGACCATGCCGACGACGAGCAGCAGCCACGGCGGCACCGACGTCACCAAGGAGTCCACGACCGCCACCGCGAACCGCCGGCCGACGCCGGCGAGCGGCGCGTGCGCCTCCTGCGCCGGAGGCGTGCCCCGGCGGGTGGCGGCGACCAGCTCCGGCTCCGTCGTCGTCCCGACCGGGTGCTCCGGCCCGCGCGCGGCGCCGTCGCCGCGGGGCGTGCCGCAGACCGTGCAGAACGGTCCGGCCGTGGCCTGCGGCGACCCGCAGACGTCGCACACCGTCGTGCTCATGCCTCTCCCTCCGTCCGACCGTCCGACCGGCCGTCCGATCCCAGCCGCCCCGCCTCGCCGGGGTTCGTGGCCCCGGCCGGCCTGCGCCGCACCAGGTCGCGCAGGGCCGACCACCCGTGGGCGCCGCGCAGCGAGCGCAGCGACAGGCGTGCCCGCCAGCGCTGCCGGCGCGGCACGCGCGCGTGCAGGCCGCCGAGCAGCGCGTCGACCTCGGCCCAGTACGCCTCCACCTCCTGCGGCGAGGGCTCGGCGGCGCCGAACACGGTGGCGTCGGCCCGGTGCGCCAGCGGCACCGTCCCGGGCGCCTCGAGCGTCGCGACGAGCACGCCCGCCGCCTCTCGCCGCGTGGCGCCCCCGGGCACCGTCGCGCCCAGGTCAGTGGCCGCGTCGAGCACCTCGCGCCAGCCGCCCGCCACGCGGTCGGACAGCCGCGGCGCCGAGCGGCGGAACAGCCGTCGGCGCGCCTTGAGGGCCAGGACGAGCAGCGCGGGCGCCAGCAGGATCGCGAGCGGGATCAGCACGGCCGCCGCGATGCGCGCGGCCAGGCCCCAGTCGAAGCCCTCGGGGTCCTGCTCCTCGTCGTCCTCGTCCTGGACGTCGCCGGCCACGGCGTCCGCCGGCTCCTCCGGCGGCTCCGGGTCCTCGAGCACCGGCGGCTTGGGGACCTGCTCGCTCTTGGGCTCGGGCTGGATCTTGTTGTCCTCGTCCGGGACGGCGTCGACCGGCGCCCAGCCGTGGCCCTCGAAGGGCACCTCGACCCAGGCGTGCACGTCGGCGCCGGTGACCGTGTAGGTCTCGCCGTCCTGGCGGGTGTCGGTCTCCGGGTCGGCGTAGAAGCCCATGACCACGCGCGCCGGGATGCCGGCCTGCTGCGCCATGAGGGCGAGGGCGACGGCGAACTGCTCGTCGTCGCCGACCATCTCGTCCTCGGCGAGCAGCGAGTCGACGCGGTCGGCCGAGTGGCCCGGCCGCGACGGCGCCTGGTCCTCCAGGCCGCTGGAGAAGATGCCGGAGGCGACCAGGCCGTCGCGCAGCGCGAACAGCCGCTCGACGGGGTCGGTCTCCTCCCCCATGAACTGCGCCGCCTTGGCCGCGACGGAGCCCGGCACGGCGTCGTCGGGCAGCGGCGGCAGCGGCGTGTCCACCGCGATCCGGCCGGACCGCAGGTCCTCCTCGGTGGGCGCCGCGGTGATCTGGGCGCGCAGCCGGTAGGTGTCGCCGGGCTGCAGGCCGGCCGTGGCCAGCGCGGTGCGCGTGGTGACGTTGTAGTAGGTGGAGTCGGCGAGCTGGTCGGCGCGCGCACCGGTCCAGGTGATGCCCGTGACGCTGCCCGCGCCCGGCACCCACACGCCGGAGAGGTCGAGCACCTCGACCTCGAGCTCGCGGCTCGGCGTCGTGTCCGCCGTGGCGATCTCCTCGCCCGCGCGGGTGTAGACGCCCGACCCGGGCTGGCCGCTCGAGGCGTCGTAGACGACGCCGTCGTAGGTGTCGAGCGTGGCCAGGCGCAGCCGGGCGCCCGCCGGCAGCCCCTCCACGCGCAGGACCTCGGCCTCGCGCTGCTCCTTGGCGAGCTTGCGGAAGCCCACCAGCGGGCTGACGAGCTCGTGCAGCTCCAGCGGCGGGGTGATGACGTCGCGCACCACGGTGCGTGGCGCGGCGGGCAGCACCAGGGGCGCGACGAACGCCGCCGCGACGGCGCCGACGCCGAGGATCGTGGCGCCGGTGCGCAGCCGGTACCAGCGCAGGCGGCGGCTCGCCTCGCGGCTGGAGTCGGTGGCCACGGAGTGGCGGCCGACGCGGGCCTCGACCACGCGCAGCGCGCCCCACAGCAGGCCGACGACGCCCGCCACCAGCCCTTGCCCGACCGGCAGGGCGGGCTCGACCGTGCCGAGCAGGATGGTGGCGACCAGGCCGGCGGCCACGGGCGCGAGCGCGAGCGCGGCCAGCCGGGCGCGCCAGGCGACGGTACCTTCTCGAGCACCGCGCGCTGCGCGTCGCCCGGCACCGGGTCGACGCCGAGGTTGCTGCGCTCCTCGATCACCGTCGCGGCGACCTCCGGGTCGATGCCGGCCACCTCGGCGAGCAGTGCGGAGA
>NZ_LWGM01000323.1 GCF_001750215.1 Isoptericola variabilis
GCCGGCACGCGCCCCGCGCCCGCCGGACCGCCCGCGCCGGGCGCCACCGGCTACCCGGGTGACTTCACGGGCCGCTTCACGCCGTCCTACTCGCCGCACGTCGACGCCCAGCCCGACCCCGGCGAGGTCGTGTGGACGTGGGTGCCGTACGAGGAGGACCACACGCAGGGCAAGGACCGTCCCGTGCTGCTGGTGGGCCGGGACGGGCCGTGGCTGCTCGCCCTGCAGCTGACGAGCAAGGACCACGACCGCGACACCGACCAGGAGGCCCGCGACGGCCGGCTGTGGATGGACGTCGGCACCGGGGCGTGGGACCGGCAGCGGCGCCCCAGCGAGGTGCGGCTCAACCGGGTGATCCGCGTGGCCCCGGACGCGGTGCGCCGCGAGGGCGCGATGCTCGACGAGGCGCTGTTCCGCCGCGTCGTCGCCGCCGTCCCGCAGGCGCGCTGAGCGTCCTGGCCGGGCCGTCCTGGGTCTCGGCGCGGGTTCCCGGTGACCGGCGACGTCTGATATCGTCGGTGGCTGCGTGTCCGCCCAGGTCGGCGGGCACAGTCGCAGTTCCTCTCCACGGGTTCCCCACCCCAGTCCCGGAGCTGTGACCGCCCTCTACGACCTATCCGCTCGCCGGCAGGCGAACACACCAGGAAGTCCACCAGTGGCAAACATCAAGTCCCAGCTCAAGCGCATCAAGACGAACGAGAAGGCCCGTCTGCGCAACAAGTCCGTCAAGTCGGAGCTGAAGACGCACGTGCGTCGCGTCCGCGAGGCCGTCGCCGCCGGCGACAAGGACGCCGCGCAGGCCGCGCTGTCGACCGCCTCGAAGAAGCTCGACAAGGCCGTCTCGAAGGGCGTCATCCACGCGAACCAGGCCGCGAACCGAAAGTCGGCCATCGCGAAGGCTGTCAACTCCCTCTGAGTCGCCGCACGGCACAGAGACGTCGAGGGCGTCGCTCCCGCTCGGGAGCGGCGCCCTTCGTCGTCCCCGGACGCCTCCCCGGCGCGCGCCGGCGCGCCTGGGGTCAGCGGCGCCGGGGTCAGCTGCGCCTGTGTCAGCGGCGCCGGGGTCAGCGGCGCCGGGCGCGGGCGATCGTCAGCACCGCCCGCTCGACCGCGAAGACGGGGTCGCGCCCGGCGCCCTTGACGTCGGCGTCGGCCTGGGCCACGGCGGTGATGGCGGCGGCCAGCCCCTCGGGCGTCCAGCGCTGCAGGTCCCGCTGCGCGTTGCGGACCTGCCAGTCCTGCAGGCCCAGCTCGCGCGCCGTGACCCCGCCCCCACGGATGGCCGCCACCTTGGCGAGCGTGCGCAGCCGCATGGCCAGGGCCGCCACGAGGGGCACCGGGTCCGCCCCGGTGGCCAGCGCGTGGCGCAGCAGCGCGACGGCGGTGCCGGCGTCACCGGCGACCGCGGCGTCGGCGACCTTGAAGCCCGTGGCCTCCACCCGTCCGCCGTAGTACCGGTCGACCAGCGGCGCCGTGATCGTGCCCGTGGTGTCCGCGACGAGCTGCGCGACGGCCGCGGCGAGCTCGCGCAGGTCGGCGCCGAGCGCGTCGACGAGCGCGCGCACGGCGTCCGGCTCGGCGCGGCGGCGGGCGGCGCGCAGCTCGCGCACGACGAAGTCCGCCTTCTCGGCGTCGCGGGCGATCGGGTCGCACTGCAGCACCGGCGCGCCCGACCCGACGACCGTGTCCAGCATCTTCTTGCCGCGCTGCCCGCTCGCGTGCACCACCACGACAGTCGTCTCCGGATCGGGCGCCGCGACGTAGTCGAGAAGGTCCGCGTAGAGGTCGTCGGTGCCGGCCTCCGCGCCGGCGACCACGACGAGCTTGGCCTCGCCGAACAGCGACGGGCTGGTCGCCACCTGGAGCATGCCCGCGCCGTACGTGGCGCCCTCCAGCTCGACCTTCTCCGTCTCCGGGTCGCGCTCGCGCGCGAGCCGCAGCACGCCCTCGACGGCCCGCTCGCGCAGGAGGTCCTCCGGGCCGCGCACCAGGACGACGGGAGCGAGCGCGGGCTCGTCCCAGGAGCGGACGTTGCCGGCGGGCGCCTTGCGGGCGCCGCCGGAGCGGCGGCCGGTGGTGGGGGCTGCGGGAGGCACGCGCCCACTCTGCCACGAGCCGCCCACGCCCCCGCGCGCGGGCCGGGACGGGTGCCGCCGCCCGGTCACCGGCACGCCAGCGCGAGACCGCCCGCCCGCAGCACGAGGACGGCGGTGCCGCACCGGTCGGTGCGCACCACCGCGGCCCCGAGGCCCTCGAACAGGCCCAGGGCGCGGTCGGTCGGGTGCCCGTAGGTGTTGCCCGCGCCGGAGCTCACCAGCGCCACGCCGGGGTGCAGCAGCGCCGCCAGCCCGTCGGACTGTGACGCCGAGCCGTGGTGGGCCACCTTGACGACGTCGACGCCGTCGAGGACCCCGTCGACGACGCCGCCGGCCGCGCCGGCCGGGCCGGCGCGCGCGAGCCGCGACCGCAGGGCCTCCTGGCCCGCCTCCTCCAGGTCGCCGAGCGTCACGACCTCTGCGGCCCCGCCCGGGGCGACCACGCGCAGCGCGACGGCGAGGCTGGCGTCGTTCGCGCCGTCGCCCT
>NZ_LWGM01000324.1 GCF_001750215.1 Isoptericola variabilis
GACCAGCCAGCGTGACTCGCTGCGGTCACAGCTCCGGGCGCTGCTGCGTCAGGCCTACGGCGTCGACGCGCGCAACGAGGAGAACCTCGGGCAGTTCGTCACCGGCACCAACTTCGTCACGCTCGCCCGCCGCCCGCGCCGCCGCGGGCGATGCTGAGGGCGCGCACGGCGGCCCGCGCCACGAGCACCGCGGCGGTGAGGTTGAGGTCGACGACCCGGCGCACGACGTCGGGGGGCGTCTCGGCGAGCAGTCCCACGTGCAGCGTGGCGCCCGCGTTGTTGACGACGCCCGTGAGCAGGCCGGCCTCGGCCGCCCGGGCGAACAGGGCCGCCACGCCGTCGTCCGTGGTCACGTCCGCCCGCACGAGCGCGCACGCCGCGCCGTGCTCGGCGACGGCGGCGGCCGTCGCGGCCGCCGCGTCGTCGTCCGCGGCGTACCCGAGCACCAGGTCGTGGCCCGCGGCGGCAAGCCGCAGCGCCACGGCGGCGCCGATCCCGCGGGTGCCGCCCGTGACGAGGGTCAGCGGCCGCGTCCCGGCACCGCCCGCAGGCCCGGCACCGCCCGCAGGCCCGGCGCTGCCGGCGGTCACAGCGTCGCCTGCCAGGCGACGATGCGGTCCACCGCGCGCGCCACCGTCTCGGGGGCGGCCGCGAAGCTCAGCCGCACCCAGTCCCGGCCGTGCACGCCGTCGAAGTCCGTGCCCGGCGTCAGCGCGACGTCCGCCTCGGCCAGCAGGCGGGCGCAGTACGTCTCCGAGTCCAGCCCGGTCCCGCTGATGTCGCCGTAGAGGTAGAACGCGCCGTCGGCGGGCGCGACCGGGCGCCAGCCCAGCTCGTCGGCGCGCTCGAGCAGCGCGGCGCGGCTCGTGGCGTACCGCGCCACGTTCTCGGCGGAGGACGCGTAGCCCTCGGGCGTGAACGCGGCGACCCCGGCGTGCTGCGCGAGCGCCGGCGGGGAGAGCGCCACGTTGCCCGCCAGCGCGTCGACGGGTCCCACCAGCTCCTCGGGCAGCACGAGCCACCCCAGGCGCCAGCCGGTCATGGCCCAGTACTTGGAGAACGAGTTGACGACGACGGCGCCCTGATCGGCGTACACCGCAGCGGTGGTCTGCTGTACATCGTCGCTGTAGGCGATGCCGTGGTAGATCTCGTCGCTGATCAGGCGCACGTCGTGGTCCCCGCACCAGCGGGCGACGGCGTCGAGCTCGGCGGGGGTGATCATCGTGCCCGTCGGGTTCGCGGGGCTGGCGACGATCAGCCCGTCGAGGCCGCCGCCGTAGTAGGCCTCCATGAGCTGGGACACCGTCGGCTGGTAGCGCGTCTCGGGGCCGCAGTCGAGCTCGACCACCTCGCAGCCGAGGGCCGCGAGGATGTTCTTGTACGCGGGGTAGCCGGGCCGGGCGAGCGCCACGCGGTCGCCGACGTCGAACGAGGCGAGGAACGCCAGCACGAAGCCGCCGCTCGAGCCGGTGGTCACGGCGACGCGGGCCGGGTCCACCTCGACGCCGTACCAGCGCTGGTAGTGCCCGGCGATCTCCTGGCGCAGCGCCGGGACGCCCAGCGCCTCGGTGTAGCCGAGGTCGCCCGAGCGCAGCACCTCCACGGCGCGGTCGCGCACCACGTCGGAGGCCCCGGTCGCGGGCTCGCCCGCGCAGAGGTTGAGCACGTCGTGGCCGAGGGCCCGGCGCTGGTTGGCGGCGGCCAGGACGTCCATGACCGCGAACGGCGGCACGTGCGAGCGCTGCGAGACCTTCATGGACCCATCTAAGCCGACGGCCGGGGCCGGCCCTCCGTCGGCGGCGAGCCGTGGCCGGCCGGCCGGGGTGCGCGCTCGCACGCGCTGACAGCCGCCGCGGTGCCTCGTAGCGTGGACGCATGGCCACCAGCGAGCGCCCGGCCGACCGCCCTGCCGACCGACCTGCCGGCCGGCCGGGCTCCGGCGAGCCCGAGGACGAGCCCGTCCAGCGGCGCGACCCGCTGCTGGGCGCGGCCCGTTACCGGATGGAGCGCGAGCTCGAGCGCGAGCGTGCCGAGCGGGCGGCCGCCGGGGAGGACGCGGGTGCGGAGTCGGCGCCGCCGGTGCGCCGGGTCCGCGCGGACGAGCGCGCCCGCTGGGTGGACACCGTGGTGGACCAGGCCATCCGGCGCGGCGAGTTCGACGACCCGCCGCTGGCCGGCAAGCCGATCCCCGGGCTCAAGGGCTCCTACGACCCCGACTGGTGGCTCAAGGGGCTGGTCGAGCGCGAGCAGATCACCGGCGTGCTGCCCGCCGCGCAGCTGCGCGAGGAGCACCGCCGCATGGACGAGACGCTCGACCGCGAGTTCTCCGAGGAGGGCGTGCGCCGCGTCGTCGAGGACTTCAACGCCCGCGTGATCGACGCCCGCCGCCAGCTCACGGGCGGCCCGCCCGTGGTGACGCCGGTGCGCGACGTCGACGAGGAGGTGCGGCAGCACGTACCCCTGGGGCGAGGACGAGGTCCCCGAGGAGGGCAAGTTCGCGGCGCAGCTCACCGGGACCTACGACGGGCTCGGCGGCGACGACAGCAACCTCCCGGACTTCTACGCGACGTACG
>NZ_LWGM01000325.1 GCF_001750215.1 Isoptericola variabilis
GCCGGCGCGCCCGACGACGCGCTGGCGGGTGCGCCGGCCGGCGCACCCGCCGTCGTGCCGGGCCGGGAGCCGGCCGTCGCCCCCGTCACGGCAGGTCCAGCTCCCGCAGCTGCGCGGCGAGGTCGACGACGGCGTCGACGTTGCGCACGCCGGCCTCCGTCGCGGGGAACGGCACGGTGAGGAAGCGGTGCTCGCGCACGGCGGTGAGCTCGGCGGTGGCGGGGTTGGCCTCGAGGCGGGCGATCTTGTCCTCGGCGCTGTTCCACGTCGCGTCGACCAGCACGATGACGTCGGGGTCGTCGGCGACGACCTGCTCCCACGACATCGACGTCCAGGTGTCGTGCACGTCGGCCGCGACGTTCTCGAGCCCGACGGCGTCCAGGATCATCTGCGGCGCGCCGATGCCCGCCCCGACGTACGGCATGTCGTCGCCGGAGGAGTACCACAGGGCGGTCAGGCCGCGGTCGTCCGGCGTGACGCTCGCGAGGGTCTCGCGCTGCTGCGCGACCAGGTCGGTCGCCGCCGGGTTGGCGTCGAAGACCTCGCCGACCTCCGCGATCTCGGCGAAGACCTTGTCGAACGTGAGCGGGTCGGGCATGTAGCCCTCGCCCTTGCACGCCGACGGCGAGACATAGGTGTCCACGCCGAGCTGCTCGAGCGTGCCGCGGTCGCCCGCGCCGTCGGCCGTCACGTTCGACTCCCAGCCGGCGTAGACCAGGTCCGGCTCGAGGCCGAGCGTGGCCTCGGTGCCCGGCACCTCGTCGCTGAACGGCTGCTCGACGGCGGTGCCGCGGGCGGCGTCGGCGAGCGAGCCGGGCAGGGGGCCGTCGAGGTAGGCCGAGCCGACGATCCGGTCGCCGAGGCCCAGCGCGAGCAGCATCTCCGCCGTCGACGACTTGATCGTCACCACGCGCTGCGGCGCGGCGTCGATCGTCACCGCGAACCCGCAGTTGTCGAGCGTCACGGGGTAGGTGGTGGCGACGGGGGCGTCCGACGCCGTGGCGGTGGCGCTCGCCGTGGTGCCCGCGTCGGCGTCGGCCGGGCTCGTGCCGCACGCGGCGAGGGCGAGGACCAGGCTGGCGGAAGCGGTGGTGACGAGGACGGCGGGCAGGTGGGGGCGCAGGCGCACGCGAGTGACTCCAGGGGTGGCTGACGATGCCGGGTGGCTGACCGACGCGCCATCTCGCGTCCGCGGACCCGCGGCCCCAACGCACGGGTCGCGCCGTCGGGCCAGATGCGCGGCCCGCGGTCCGCCGCCGAGCCTACCGTCGTCGGGCCCGCGCCGCGCCTGCGCCTGCGCGGTGCCCGACGACGGGCCGGCGCGGTGCCCGACGACGGGCCGGCGCGGTGCCCGACGACGGGTGGCGCCGTGCCCGCGCGCGCCCCGCCTCCCGCCCTGTCCGTGGGGTCAGCGGCGCTCGGCCGTCACCAGCAGGTACTCCCACTCCATCGAACTGCCCCCGTCGTGGCCAGTCAGGTACCGGTCGCCGAGGGCCGCGAGCTCCTCGTCGAGCTGCTGCGCGCGCTCGGCGTCGTCACCGACGTTGCGGTACGTGGCGATCATCGGCCCGTACGCCGCCTTGAAGAAGTCGCGCAGCTCCGCGCCGCTGGCGAACCGGTCCACCGTGAGCGTGCGGGTCTCCGCGTGCAGGTGGCGCACGCGGTCGCCGAGAAGGTCCCGCACGTGCGACTCGTCGCCCCACAGGGGCGGCGGCTGGGCGCCGGGCGGGGGCGGTGGCGCGTACGGGCGCAGGGTCGCGAACAGCTCGCCGATGAAGCCGTCGGGCGTCCACGACAGCACGCCGACCCGCCCGCCGTGCCGCGTGACGCGCAGCAGCTCGTCGGCGGCCAGCTGGTGGAACGGCGCGAACATCACGCCGATGCAGGACATGACGACGTCGAAGGCGCCGTCCGGGTAGGGCAGGGCGTGGGCGTCGGCCTGCTCCCAGCGCAGCTGTGCGCCCTGCGCGGCGGCCAGCTCGCGGCCCACGTCGAGGAGCTCGGGCGTGAGGTCGGAGGCGACGACGTCCGCGCCTGCAAGGGCTGCCGGGATGGCGGCGTTGCCGGAGCCGGCGCCGACGTCGAGCACGGTCTCGCCGGGACGCAGCCGGCACGCCTCGACCAGCACGGGGCCGAGGCCGGCGACCGCGTTCGCGACGACGGCGGGGTAGTCGCCCGAGGCCCACAGGGCCCGGTGCTTGGTGCGGACCGTCTCCAGCAGCTCCGCGGGGACGGTGGCAGAGGGGGAGGTCGTCATGATGTCCTCCTTCGGACGGTGGTGAGATGACGACCGTTCCAGCCTGCGCCCAGTGGGCCCGGCGATCCAGTGCCTGGCGCGGATTCGTGCGGGGGCCGTCGCACGGGCGCGGCCCGGGCGCCGCCGCCCGCGCGGCTAGGGTGCGGACCATGACGAGCACCCCTGCCGAGAGCACCTCCGAGCCCGCCGCCGCGCCTGCCGGAACCGCCGAGGGCGGCGCCTCCGCCGACGCCGGCCGCCGCGTCCTGGTCACCGGGGCGTCGTCCGGCATCGGCGCCGCCACGGCCCGCCGCCTG
>NZ_LWGM01000326.1 GCF_001750215.1 Isoptericola variabilis
CGGTGGCGGCGATCGGGCAGATCTCGCAGATCGTGTCGCAGATCAACGACTACCAGCTGACGATCGCCTCGGCGGTGGAGGAGCAGACGGCCACGACGAACGAGATGTCGCGGGGGGTGGCCGAGGCTGCGACGGGTTCGGGGGAGATCGCCTCGAACATCACGGGGGTGGCGGACGCGGCGGCGGAGTCGTCGCGGGCGCTGGCGGTCTCGGGCGAGTCGATCGGGGAGCTGGCCCGTATCTCCGAGGACCTGCGCACCCGCGTGGCCGCCTTCACCTACTGAGCCCCGCCCGGCACCACCGAGCACTACCGAGCACCACCGAGCACTACGCAAGGAGCACCGATGCGCGCACGGACCACGGCCCTGCTGGGCGTGGGCGTCCTCGTGCTGACGGCCGGCTGTGCCGGCCCGCAGGCGGGCGGCCCGCCCGGCACCGGCCCGCAGGACGCGTCCGACGAGACACCGCTGGTCGGGGTGGCGATGCCCTCCGTCGAGCTCGAGCGGTGGGTGGGCGACGGGGAGAACGTCTCCGCGCAGCTGACCTCGCTCGGCTTCGACGTCGACATGCGCTACGCCGAGGACGACCCGGCCACCCAGGTCGAGCAGCTGCGGGCGATGGTCGACGCGGGCGCGGACGCGCTCGTCGTCGCCTCCGTCGACGGCAGCGCGCTGAGCGACGTGCTGGCCGACGCCGGCGCCGCCGACATCCCGGTGATCGCCTACGACCGGCTCATCAGCGGCACCGACGCCGTCGACTACTACGCGTCGTTCGACAACCACCGCGTCGGCGTGCTGCAGGGCACCGCGCTGCTGCGCGGGCTCGGCGTCGTCGACGCCGCCGGCAAGCCCACGGGCGCGGCCGGGCCGTTCGCCGTCGAGCTGTTCGCCGGGTCGCCCGACGACAACAACGCCACCGTCTTCTGGGACGGCGCCATGTCGGTGCTGCGCCCGTACCTGGACTCCGGGGTGCTCACCGTGCCGTCGGGCCAGGTGCAGCGCGAGCAGGGCGCGATCCAGGGCTGGTCGGCCGACCTGGCCGGCGAGCGGATGACCTCGCTGCTGGGCCCGTACCGGGACGGGCTGCGCCTCGACGGCGTCCTGTCGCCCTACGACGGCATCTCGCAGGCGATCCTCGCCGCGACCACGGAGCTCGGCTACGTCCCCGTGGTCACCGGGCAGGACGCCGAGCTCGACGCGGTGCGCTCCGTGGCGGCCGGGGAGCAGTACGCGACCGTCTACAAGGACACCCGGCAGCTGGCCGAGGTGACCGTGCAGATGGTGCAGGCGCTGCTGGACGGCGGCGAGCCGGAGGTCAACGACACCACGTCGTACGACAACGGCGTCAAGGTCGTGCCCGCCTACCTCCTGGCCCCGCAGGAGGTCACGGAGGACAGCTACACCAAGGTGCTCGTGGACAGCGGGTACTACACCGCCCAGGAGCTCCGATGACCGTGCTGACGACGACCCCCGTGACCCCGCAGGCGTCGGCGGCCCCGCTGCCGGCCGCTCCGGCCCCGACGCCGGCCCCGCGCCGGCGCGGGGCGTGGTTCTGGGACCGGCCCATCGCGACGAAGGTCGCCACGGCGCTGCTCGTGCTCGGCGTCTCGTTCTCCGTCGTGGGCGGCGCCGGCGCCGTGGCGCTGTGGCGCTCCGCCGAGCACCTCGAGGAGATGTCGCGCCTCAACACCGAGCTGCAGCGCTCGTTCGCCGACCTGTCGGTGGACCAGGCGCGCAGCCACCTGCTGGTGCAGCGGGCCGCCGACGCCGACCCGACCACCCGCGAGCAGCTGCTCACGTCGTCCGCGTGGGTGGACGAGGACGTCGCGGCGCAGGTCGCGGTGATCGAGACCTTCCCCGAGGCGGCCACCCCGCAGTGGGAGGACTTCCGGACCCGCTGGGACGCGTGGACCGCCTACCGCGACGCCACCCTGGTGCCGCTGGTGCGGGCCGGCGACGCGGCCGGCTTCCGGGCCGCGGTCGCGGGCGACGTCGCCGCCGACCCCGACTGGGCGGGGCGCGCGCTGGCGCTGGCCTCCGCGCAGACGGACGCCGACGTCGTCGCCATCCAGGAGGCGGGCCAGGCCGAGGCGCGGACCATGATCGCCGTGCTCGCCGTGGCGTTCGTCGTGGCGAGCGCGTGCGCCGCCCTGCTGGCCCTGGCCACGGTGCGCCGCATCAACCGCTCGGTGCAGGCGGTGGCCGCGACGGTCGACGCCCTCGCCGAGGGCGACCTCACCCGCGAGACGTCCGTGGCCGAGCGCGACGAGATCGGCCGCATGGCCGCCGGGCTCGACCGTGCCCGCGACAGCCTGCGCGCCACGCTGGCCGGCGTCGTCGAGACCGCCGCCGTGGTGGCCGGCTCCGCCGAGCGCCTGCGCGAGGCGAACGGCGACGTCGCCGCCGGCGCCGAGGAGACGAGCGCGCAGGCGGGTGTGGTGGCGGCTGCTGCGGAGCAGGTGTCGCGCAACGTGCAGGCGGTGGCTGCGGGTGCGGAGCAGATGGGTGCTTCGATCCGGGAGATCGCGCAGAACGCGTCGGAGGCGG
>NZ_LWGM01000327.1 GCF_001750215.1 Isoptericola variabilis
GTGCTCGACGCCGGCCGCGCCGGCGTCGAGCACCGCGCGCACGTCCGCGACCTGCACGGCGAGCTCCTCGGCGGTGTACACGAACCCGCCGGCCCGCGGCCGCACCAGCACGTGCACGCCCACGCCCGCCGCCGCGGCGACGTGCCGCACCAGCCCTGCCGACGGCGTGAGGCCGCCCGTCGCGGCGAGCGCGGCGCACAGCTCGAGCCGGTCGGCGCCGGCGGCCACCGCGGCGCGGGCGCCGGCGACGTCCTGCACCGCGATCTCGAGGACGACGCGGCCGGACGTGCCCGGCTCGGTCGACGGCCCGGCGCTCGCGTCGGGGTGCTCCATGCGGGTCCTCTCCGGCCGGGTCCGCGCGGCCCGGCTCCGTTGGCTGTGCCCCGGCAGTCTGTCGCACCCGACGGCGCGGGCGTGACGCCACGCACGTCCGCACCCGCCGCACCGGCCCGGTCACGTCACTACGGTAGGAGCCATGACGACGTCCTCCCCCGTCGACCCGACCACCACCAGCGCCTGGGCCGACCTCACCACCCACCACGAGGCTCTCGAGCCGGACCTGCGCGGCTGGTTCGCCGCGGACCCGGCCCGCGCGGAGCGGCTCGCCTTCCAGGCGGCGGACCTGTACGTCGACCTGTCGAAGAACCTCGCCACCGACGAGACGCTCGCGCTGCTGGTGCGGCTCGCCGACGAGGTGCGCCTGCCCGAGCGCATCGAGGCGATGTTCCGCGGCGAGCACATCAACGTCACCGAGGACCGCGCGGTGCTGCACACCGCGCTGCGCCGCCTGCCGGCCGAGGGCGAGGAGCACCTCGTCGTCGACGGCCAGGACGTGGACGCCGACGTCGAGGCCGAGCTGCAGAAGATCGCCGCGTTCGCCGACAAGGTCCGCTCCGGCGCGTGGACCGGCGTCACCGGCAAGCCGGTGCGCACGATCGTCAACATCGGCATCGGCGGCTCCGACCTCGGCCCGGTGATGGTCTACGAGGCGCTCAAGCCGTACCTGCAGGAGGGCCTGGAGGCGCGGTTCGTCTCCAACATCGACCCCACCGACGTCGCGCAGAAGACCGCCGACCTGGACCCCGAGACCACGCTGTTCATCGTGGCGTCCAAGACGTTCGGCACGCTGGAGACGCTGACGAACGCGCGCCTGGCGCGGGCCTGGCTCTGGGAGGGGCTGGCCGCCGCCGGCGCGATCGAGGACACCGACTCCGCGCGCACCGCCGCCGTCGGCCAGCATTTCGTCGCCGTCTCCACGGCCCTGGACAAGGTCGCGGACTTCGGCATCGACCCGGCCAACGCGTTCGGGTTCTGGGACTGGGTCGGCGGCCGCTACTCGGTCGACTCGGCGATCGGCACCTCGCTGGCGGTCGCGTTCGGCCCGGACAGGTTCCGCGAGCTGCTCGCCGGCTTCCGCGCCATGGACGAGCACTTCCGCACCACCCCGTTCGAGCGCAACGTGCCCGCCCTCATGGGCCTGCTCAACGTCTGGTACACCAACTTCCTCGGCGCCCAGTCGCACGCCGTGCTCCCCTACGCCCAGCAGCTGCACCGCTTCGCGGCCTACCTGCAGCAGCTGACCATGGAGTCCAACGGCAAGTCGGTGCGCTGGGACGGCACGCCCGTCACCACCGACACCGGCGAGGTCTTCTGGGGCGAGCCGGGCACCAACGGCCAGCACGCCTTCTACCAGCTCATCCACCAGGGCACCCGGCTCATCCCGGCGGACTTCATCGCCGTCGCCAACCCCGCCTACCCGCTGGTGGACGCCGAGGGCGACGGCAAGCAGGTCCCGGCCGGCGCCGACGTGCACGAGCTGTTCCTCGCCAACTTCTTCGCCCAGACCAAGGCGCTCGCGTTCGGCAAGACGCCGGACGAGGTGCGCGCCGAGGGGACGGCCGAGCACCTGGTCAGCGCCCGCACGTTCTCGGGCAACCGGCCGACGACGTCGATCCTCGCCCCCGCGCTGACCCCGTCGGTGGTGGGCCAGCTCATCGCGCTGTACGAGCACATCACCTTCGTCCAGGGCGTGGTGTGGGGCATCGACTCGTTCGACCAGTGGGGCGTGGAGCTCGGCAAGAAGCTCGCGCTGGAGATCGCGCCGGCCGTGGCCGGCGACGACGCCGCGCTGGCGCAGCAGGACGCCTCCACGCAGGCGCTGGTGCGCCGGTACCGCGAGCTGCGCGGCTGACGCGCCGCGACCCGCGCACGCAGGACGTCAGGGTCGGTTCCGGGATCGCGGGGATCCCGGAACCGACCCTGACGTCTTTCCGCGGCGCCGGCCCGAGGGCTCAGGCGACCGGCCCCTGGGCCAGGGTCACGTCCGCCTCGTGGCCCTGGCCGGCGGCGTCGGTCCAGGTGACGGTCACCGTGTCGCCCGGGTCGTGCGCGGCGAGGGCGGCGGTGAGGTCGTCCGCCGTGGCGACGGCCGCGCCGTCGACGGCGGTGACGGTGTCGCCCGCGGCGAGCCCCGCCGTCGCGGCGGGCGTGCCCTCGACGACGCCGGCCACG
>NZ_LWGM01000328.1 GCF_001750215.1 Isoptericola variabilis
GCCGCACCGGCACCCCGCCGCGCCTCGCCGACCCCGGCACCGGCCCGAGCCTGGCGCGCGGCATCGCGCACGCCCTCGTCGTGCGCCCGCGCTGGGGCCTGCTGGGCGGCGCGCTGTTCCTCGCCTCCAGCCTCTTCGCCGCCCAGGGCGCCCTCACCGGGTTCCTCTGGGGCCGAACGGTCGAGGGGCTGCAGGCGGGCAGCACGCCCGTGGTCCTCGTGGCGGTCATGGTGGTGCTGCTGCTGTGCGTGTCGCTGTGCAACTCGCTCGCGTTCCGCGTCTACCCGCGGTGGTGGATCGAGCTGCTGCTGCGGGTGCGGATGGCCGTGCTCGTCGGGCAGACCCGGCAGCACCGGCTGCGGCGCACCCCGCCGGGCGAGGTCGTCGCCCGCGCCCTGGACGCGGACCGGTTCGCCCGGTACGCCGACCGCTGGGTCGACCTCGTCAACGGCCTCGTGCTCGTCGCGGTCACCGCGCTGCTCAGCTGGTCGCTGCTGGCCGGCGCCGTGCTGCTCGCCGTGCTGGTCGTCTCCGCCGCGTGCTCGCTGCTGGGCCGGCCGGTCGCCGGCCGCTCGGCGTCGCGGTCCTCGGCGGCGCGCGCGGGCTTCGGCCGGGCGCTGGTCTCGGCCCTCGACGCCGCCCGCACCGTCAAGCTCGCCGCGCGCACCCCCGACGTGCACGCCCACCTGCGGCGGGTCGACTCCGGCCGCGTCGAGGCGGCGGTGTCCGAGCACCGGGTGCAGGCCGTGCTCGACGGCGTGCCGCTCGTCATGGTGCAGGTCGGCGTGGTGGCGGCCTGGGCCGGCCTGCTCACCGGTGTGTGGGACCTGGCCAGCACGCTGCTGGTCGCCGGCGCGGTCAGCGGCTTCAGCTGGTTCGGCACGGTGGCGGGCGCCGTCGTCACCGAGGCGCCCGGCACCCGCGCGTGGCAGCAGGCCACGAGCGGGTTCGCCGCGGGCGCCGACCTCGCGTCGCTGCCCGCGGGCGTCGACCTCGCGACCGGCGTCGCCCCGGCGCCGGCGCCGGAGCGCCGCGACCGGCTCGAGCGGCTGGAGCTGCGCGGGATGTCGGCCGTGCACGACGACGGCACCGTCGGCGTGGAGGGCGTGGACCTCACGCTCGCGCGCGGCGAGCTGGTGCTGCTGCTCGGGCGGGTCGGGGCCGGCAAGTCGAGCCTGCTGTCCGCGCTGGCCGGGCTGATGGAGCACACCGGCGCCGTCCGCTGGAACGGCACGGACGTCACCGACGCGCAGACCTTCCTGCGCCCGGGCCGCGTCGCGCACGTCGCGCAGGTGCCCCGTGTGCTGTCCGGCACGTTCGCCGAGAACATCCGGCTCGACCACCCGCGCGAGGTGGCCGGCCCGGTCGAGGCCGCACGCCTGACGGCGGACGTCGCCGACGCCGGCGGCCCCGACGCGATGGTGGGCCATCGCGGGGTGCGGCTGTCCGGCGGGCAGGTGCAGCGCCTGGCCCTGGCCCGCGCGCTGGCCACCGACGCCGAGCTGCTGCTGGCCGACGACGTCTCCAGCGCGCTGGACGCGGCGACGGAGCTGGAGCTGTGGGAGTCGCTGCGCGCCCGCGGCACCACCGTCGTCGGCGCGACGTCCAAGCGGGCGGCGCTCGCCCGGGCCGATCGGGTCGTCGTCCTCGAGGACGGCGCGGTGGCCGACGTCGGGCCGTGGCGCGAGCTGGCGGCCCGCTGGGGGCACCTGGCGGGGTGAGGCTGCGCGGGGTGAGGCTGCGCGGGGTGAGGCTGCGCGGGGTGAGGCTGCGGAGCGCCGCTAGCGGGCGGCGCCCGGTTCGCCGGCGCCCGCGGCCAGCCGCTCCACCTCCCGCACCACGTGCTCGACGAGCACCGGGTGGCCCAGCGGGCGGAAGTGGCCCGACAGCGGCAGCTCGACGTTGGTGGCGCCCGTCAGGTGCCCGGTCTCGGGGATGTGCGGGTCGAAGCGGGGGTAGATCGCGGTGATGCGCTGGTTGACGGCGAGCTCGTCGGCCAGCGCCCGCAGCACGGGGTCGCGCGGGTCGAACGCCCGCAGCGCCCGCCCCAGCATGAAGCGGGCGTACCGCGAGCCGGAGAACGGCGTCGCCACGGCCACCATCCCGGCCACCCGGGAGCCGGCCGCCGACAGCATGGCGCGCTTGCCGATCAGGCCGCCCTTGCTGTGCGCCACGAGCACCGCGCCGCGGACGTCGGCCCGCTCGAGCGTGGCCACGACGAGGTCGGCGGCCTCGGGCACCGGCCGGCCGTTGAACCGCAGCTCCGGCACGGTCACCAGCGGGTGCCCGGCCGCGGCGAGCGGCCGCGCGACGGGCAGCAGGAACTCCCAGGTCTCGTAGATCCCGGGCAGCAGCACCACGGGGGCGCGGCCGCCCGGTCCCGCGGGGAGGCCCGGCGGGGCGACGAAGTGGCGCGCCTGCTGCCACCCGGCGTAGGCGTAGTCCGCCGCCCACGCCCCCAGCCGCGACGCGGCGCCGCCGGCCGCGCGGC
>NZ_LWGM01000033.1 GCF_001750215.1 Isoptericola variabilis
CACCGCCGCGGGAAGGATGCCGATGCCGACCCGCAGGCGCGTGGTCGCGCCCAGCACCGCGGTGGCCTGCGCGAGCCCGCCGCGGAAGCCCAGGTCCTCCACCACCCACAGCTCGTCGAAGCCGAGCGAGGAGGCCGCGCGCCGCCGCTGGCACGCGTTCGTGCGCGACAGTCTCGCCGAGTACGGCGAGCGCCGCGACCGGCCCGACCTCGCGGGCACCTCGGCCATGTCCGTGCACCTGCGCTGGGGCGAGGTCCACCCGCGCACCCTGCTCGCCGACCTCGCGGCGGCCGAGGCGGGCGGCGTCCCGGGCGACGCCGTCGCGACCTACCGGTCCGAGCTGGCCTGGCGGGAGTTCCACGCCGACGTGCTGCACCACAGCCCCGACGCCCGCACGCAGTCGCTGCGCACCGTCGTCCCCGACGACGCGTGGGCCACCGGCCCGGCCGCCGACGCGGCGTTCGACGCCTGGGCCGCCGGCCGCACGGGCTACCCCCTGGTCGACGCCGGCATGCGCCAGCTCCTCGCGGTGGGGTGGATGCACAACCGCGTCCGGATGGTGACCGCGTCGTTCCTCGTCAAGGACCTGCACGTCCCGTGGCAGCGCGGCGCGGCCCACTTCATGGCCCACCTGGTCGACGGCGACGTCTCCCAGAACCAGCTCAACTGGCAGTGGGTCGCGGGCAGCGGGCACGACGCGGCGCCGTTCTTCCGGGTGTTCAACCCCGTGACGCAGGGGACGAAGTTCGACCCGGACGGCGACTACGTGCGCCGATGGGTGCCCGAGCTGCGGGGTGTCGAGGGCGCCCGGGTGCACGAGCCGTGGCGGCTCGACCCGCCGCCGGCGGGCTACCCCGCCCCGGTCGTCGACCACGCGCACGAGCGCCGGGTCGCGCTCGCCGACTTCGAGCGCGCCCGGCGCTGAGCGGCCTCGGAGCCGTTCGCGGGCGGGGCTCCCCCGGACGTTCCGGTGCCCCGGCCGCTCGCGGTGCGACCGGGCGGCGGGAGAACGACGATGCGGGGGGTCCTGCCCGTCGATCCCCGCCCGTCCGGAGGCACCGTGCTCCTTCCCGTGCTCGCCGCGTTGCTGCTGGTCACCTCCGTGGGCGCCGGCCCCGGCGAGGGAGGGTCGTCGCCCACGCCGGGCGGCCGGCGAGAGGAGGCCCGATGACCACGTCGGTGTACGTGGCGTACGCGTTGGTGGGCATCGTCGCGCTGGCCCTGGCGGCGACCAGCCGCAGCATCCGGCGGCTGCCGCTGAGCGAGCCGCTCGTCGCGCTGGTGCTCGGGGTGCTGGTGGGACCGCACGTGCTGGGCTGGCTCACGGTCCCGCGCCCGCTCGCCGACTCGCTGCTGCTCGAGGGCACGCGCCTGCTGCTGGCCGCGTCCGTGATGGCCGCCGCGCTGCGCTTCCCGGCCCGTGCGCTGCGCGACGTGGCGCGGGCGGTGGGCTGGCTGCTGGTGGTCGCGATGCCGCTCGCGGCCGTGCTGACCGGGACGGCGGCGCTGGCGCTCGGGCTCCCCGTCGGCCTGGCCCTCGTGCTCGGCTGCTGCCTGTGCCCCACCGACCCGGTGCTGGCCGCCGCGGTCGTCACCGGAGAGCCCGCCGAGCGCGGCCTGCCCGGCCGGCTGCGCCGGATCATCACCGTCGAGAGCGGCGCCAACGACGGCCTGGCGCTGCCCCTGGTCGGCGTCGCGATCGCCGTCGTGCTGCCCGAGAGCCTCGGCGCGGCCGTCCCGCGGGCGCTCGTCGAGGTCGTGGGCGGCACGCTGGTGGGGGTCGTGCTCGGCGCGCTGACGGGCCTGGTGCTGCGGCGCGCGCGGGACCGGGGCGCGCTCGAGGCCGGCCCGGAGCTGGTCATGCCGCTGCTGCTGGCCGTCGCCACGCTCGGCGTGGCCAAGGTGCTCGGACTGGCCGGCGTCCTGGCGGTCTTCGTGGCGGGGCTGGCCTACAACGTCGTGCTCGACCAGGGCGCGCACCGGGGCGACCAGGAGCGCGAGCGCTCCGCCCAGGACGAGCTCGACGAGGCGGTCAACCGCTACGCCGTCCTGCCGGTGTTCGTGCTGCTCGGCGTCATGCTGCCGTGGGAGGACTGGGCCGCCCTCGGGCCGGCGGCCGTGCTGTTGGTCGCCGCGGCCCTGCTGGTGCGGCGACCGCCGGTGGTGACGCTCCTGGCCCGTCCGCTGGGGCTGCCGGTGCGCGCGGCGGCGTTCGCGGGCTGGTTCGGCCCCATGGGGGTCAGCGCGCTGTTCTACCTCGCCCACAGCCGCAGCGAGGGGGTCACCGACCCGCGCCTGTTCGCCGCCGGCACCCTGGCGGTGGCTGCCAGCGTGCTCGTCTCGGGCGTGACCGCCGCGCCGCTGCGGAGCCTGTACGCCCGGCGTTCCGCCGCACCGGTCTGACCACCCGGGTCGGCGCCGTCAGCCCTCGCCCTCGAGCGCGCGGCCGTCGCCCACCTTGCCCGACTGGATCACGCTGAGCGTCCCGTCGGTCTCGAGCACCACCCGCGCCACCTGGTCGAACCCGCCCGCACCGCTGCCCCGCACCGCCTGCCGCAGCTCCTCGTGCGTCAGCCGCTGCGCCTTGAGCGCCGCCTCGTCGACCACACCGTCCCGCAGCACCGTGGTCGGTCGGGCCGTCACGAGCGACCGCCCGGGACCGACGTGCGTCGTCGTCCACGACACCACCAGCTGCAGCAGGACGAGGAGGGCGAACGCGGTCGCCCCCTCGGCCCACGACACGTCGGAGCTGAGCAGGATGGTCGCGAGCGTCGAGCCGAGGGCCACCGTGACCACGAGGTCGAACGCGTTGAGCTTCGCCAGCGTCCGCTTGCCGGAGATCCGCAGCACCAGCACGAGCACCACGTACGCCGCCGCGCCCACGGCCACCACCCGGCCCAGGTCGCCCCACGAGTCGAACCACATCCCGAACCTCCTCGATGACACCGGTCGCGCCCCCACCGTGCCCGTCCCCGGGTCCCGTCGCAGGCCGGACGCTCACCCCTGGGTACGCCCGTAGGCGGCGAGGACCTCCTCGGTCGTACCCCGCGTGTGCAGGTACTGGCCGTCCAGCACCTCCGCGAGCCCCGTGAGCGCACCCTCCAGGAGCGCTCCGGCGTGCCGGACGTCCGCCGCGCGCGCGTCCCGTGCGGCGTCGGCGAGCTCGACGGCGTACGAGACGGTCGAGGCCAGCGAGGCGCTCTCGCGGGGGTCGGCGAAGTAGTAGGTCTCGGCGTACTGCACGAAGTCGACGTGGACGTGGTCGACGCGGTCGGCCACCTCGGCGAGGAGCCGGGCGGCGGTGGCGGGCTCGAGCGTGCTCAGCCGGGAGACCGTCCCGGCACGGCGCAGCGCGTGCAGCCGCAGCGCCAGGGCGCGCCGGCGGGTCAGGGCGGGGTACACCTGCAGGATCCACGAGACCGCCGCGGACAGCAGCACGAAGCCGATCACCGCCTCGAGCGGGGAGACGAGCCGCAGCCACGGCTCCACGGGCACCACGTCGCCGAGGCCGAGCGTGGTCAGCGAGACGGCGGAGACGTAGAACGCGTCGAGCAGGTCGTTCCGCTGCGCCGGCTCCAGCCCCGTGCTGTACGAGAACCCTCGGGGCACCTGCGGCAGGTACACCAGCGCCCAGCCCGTGATGACCAGCCCCGCCCAGACCATCGTGACGACGGCCATCGCCGCCGGCCCGCTCAGGCGACGCACGCGCGGGCCCGACCGGCGCAAGGCCCGCCAGACCAGCTCGGACGTCACCGTGCTGATGCGCCCCTGGCCGCTGGGATGGAGCAGCGTGCGGAAGACGTCCCAGAGCGCGGCGGCGACCAGCACCGCCCCGCAGGTGGTGGCGACGACGGCCGTCACGTGCACGCCCGGCGTGCCCGGCCGCGAGGTCGCGTCCCGCCGCACCTCCTGCGCCTGGCGGTCTCACGGTGCGGGGCCATGGCGACACGCTACGAGCGGCCGCGCGGCGGCGCACGCGTGGACGCGTGCTTGTGCCCCTCCCCCGTCCGTCCGACGATGGCCGAGGAGCACCGCCGCACCGACCGGGAGGACGACGCATGCCGACCGAGGACCGCGGCAAGGCCGAGCGCCGCAGGGCGGCCCGCGCCGAGGCGCTCGCCCTGAAGCAGAAGCAGGCCGCCCGCGACCGGCGCAACCGCATCGTCACCTTCGGCGTCCTCGGGGTGGCGCTGGCCGCGCTCGTCGCGGTGTTCGTCGTCGTGCTCGTGCAGGGCGACGAGAGCGCCGAGCGCTTCGAGTTCGACGACGTGCCGCTGGCCGACGTCGCGCAGGCGCCGTCGACGGCCCGCGCCGACGGCGGCATCCCCGTCGGCACCGACCGGGCCGCGGGCACCACCACCGAGGGCGCGCCCGAGCTGGGCGTCTACTACGACTACATGTGCCCGGTCTGCGGGCAGTTCGAGCAGGTCAACGGCGCCTCGGTGGACCAGGCGATCGCCGAGGGCGACGCCACCGTCGTCTTCTACCCGGTGTCGATCCTCGACCGCGTCTCGGCCGGCACCCACTACTCGACGCGCTCCGCCGCGGCGGCCGCCTGGGTCGCCGACCGCTCGCCGGAGCGGTTCCTCGACTTTCACGACGCGCTGTTCGCCGGCCAGCCGGCGGAGAACACCGAGGGCCTGACGGACGACCAGCTCGCCGACGTCGCGGTCGGGGCCGGCGTGCCGCAGCAGGTCGCGGACGGCATCGCCGACGGCACGGCCGTCGACACCTACGGGCAGTGGGTCGCCTCCGCCACGCAGGCGGCGCAGGGCGACGCCGGCCTGGCGAACCCGCAGGGCGGGTTCGGCACCCCGACGCTGACGATCGACGGCCGCCGCTGGGACGGCGACTGGACGGACCCGAGCGCCCTGCCGGCCGCGGTGGCGCAGGCCACCGGGCAGTAGTCCCGGGCGATGATCACTAACTTGTCTTCCTTGCTACTCGGTGTGACCATCTAGCCATGGACGAGACGCAGGCGTGGCCGAGCGACTGGCTGCGCGGCGTGCTCGAGGTCTGCGTCCTGCGCGTGCTCGCCGGCGGGCCGACGTACGGCTACGCGATCACGGCGGCGCTGACCGACGGCGGGCTGGGTGCCACCAAGGGCGGCACCCTCTACCCGCTGCTCAAGCGGTTCGAGGGCGCCGGCTGGGTGCGCACCGAGTGGCGCCCCGGCGAGGGCGGGCCGGGACGCAAGTACTACGAGCTCACGGACGCCGGGAGGGCCGTGCTGCACGAGCGCTCGGCGCAGTGGCTGACGTTCGCCCGGGCCACCAGCAGGTTCGTGGCGCACGCCGCCGGACCGCGCACCACCGACGCAGGCGACCAGGGGGGACAGCGATGATCACGCGGCTGCAGCAGCGGGCGGCCCAGCACCGGTACGGGCTCGAGAGACAGCTCGCACCTCATGTCGAGCCCGAATGGACCGAGACGTTCCTGCTGGAGCTGCGCCTCCAAGGTGTCGGCGGCCCCGACATCGGGCACGCGATCGCGGAGGTCGAGTCGCACTGCGCCGAGAGCGGCGAGAGCGCGACGGCGGCGTTCGGGGACCCGGCCGCGTACGCCCGGGCCCTGGAGCTGCCGAGGGCCGAGGCGCAGTCCCCGCGAGCGGTCCTGCGGACCTTCGTGCCGGGCGCGGTCTCGCTCGTCGGCGTCATGCTCGCCGTCACCGCGACGCCCGCGGTGGCCACCGGTCGGCCGTTCGGGCTCAGCTGGGGCACGTTGGTGGCGCTCGCGCTCGGCGTCGGCGCCGTGCTCGCGACGGCCCGCCACCTCGACCCGGTGCTGCGCACCGTCCTCGCGCACCCCGTGCGCGCGTGGTTCGTCGCCATGGCCGGCATCGCCGTCGTCGTCTCCCCTCAGCTCGTGCTGGGCACGCGCGAGGCGGTCGCGCTGCCGGCGCTGCCGGTCCTGCTGGTCGGCTCCCTCGCGGTGCTCGCGGTGGCCGGGTGGAACCTGCGGCCCGGAGAGCTGGCGGACGACCCGGTGACGCCGCCGCTGGCGGAGCAGACGCGCCCGCCTCGTCGGCGCGGGGCCGCTCTGGTCGCGGCCCTGTCCGCACCGGTCGGCACCGCCGTGCTCGTCGCCGTGAGCTGGTGGGCCGCGACGCGCTGACCGCCGGACGACCACCGCCTCACCGGGCCGGCGTGCCGCTCGCGGTCGTCGAGGCGACGAGCTGTGCGCCGATGACCGACAGCAGCTGCAGCCTGTCGTAGCTGTCCGTGCCGGGGGTCGCGGTGAGCACGAGGAGCGAGTGTCCCTGGTCGGGGTCGTGCAGGAGCTGGCACTGCAGCTCCATGACGCCCACCTCGGGGTGCTGCAGCCGCTTCTGCCGCGCGTGGGTGGTGGGCACCTCGTGCGCCTCCCAGAGCCGGGCGAACTCGGGGCTCGCGGCCAGCGTCGCCTCGACCAGGGCGGCCGCGCGCGAGCGCGGACCCTGCTTGGCGTAGACGGCACGCAGGTCGGCGGTGAAGGCGCGGGCGTGGACCGGGTGGTCCTCGGCGGGGTAGACGTCGCGGCTCGCGGGGTCGGTGAACCAGCGGTGGCCGACGCTGCGCATGAAGCCCTCGTGGCGCGTCTCGTCTCCGAACAGCGCCCGCGCCGCCGGGGTCTGCACCAGCGTCTCGCCGAGCTCGGTCATCACCTGCGCGGGCGTGTCCGCCAGCCGGTCGAGGATCCGCATCAGTCCCGGCGAGACGTGGTCGCCGCTCGACGCGCGGGCGGGGGCGGTGTGCCCGGCGAGCCGGAACAGGTGGTCGCGCTCGGCGAGCGTCAGGCGCAGGCCCCGCGCGATCGCCTTGAGCATCTGCTCGGACGGCTGGGGACCGCGGCGCTGCTCGAGGCGGCTGTAGTAGTCCACCGACATGTCGCACAGCGCGGCGACCTCCTCGCGCCGCAGCCCGGCGGTGCGGCGGCGCGGTCCCCGGCCGAGCCCGACGTCCTCGGGCTGCAGCGCCTCGCGTCGCCGGCGGAGGAAGTCGGCCAGCTGCTCTCTGTCCACGCCCCGAGTCTTCCGTGCCCGCCGCCGGCAGAGCCAGGGACCGGCGGTCCCTGGGTCTGCGCCGGCCTGGCTCCGCGCCGGCCGGGAGGGGCGGTCAGGCTGCGACGGTCACGCCGGCCAGCCGCTCCGACAGCTCCCAGACGCGGCGGCCGTCCTCCGCGCTGCGCAGCCGCGCGTACAGCGCCTGCTCGGCCGGGGCGCCGCCGAGGTGCCCGAGCCCGCGCGGGCCGTACAGGCGGCCGCCCTGCGCGTCCGGGCTGGTGGCGGCGTGCACCGCCGGCAGCGCCGCCGTCTCCGGGGTGCCGACGAGGATGCCGCGACGGGAGTACGCACGGATGAGCCGCACCTCGGTGGTGTCGCGCGGGCGTCCGAGCAGCGGCTGGGCGGACAGCAGGTTGGTGGGCGAGACGCCGGGGTGCGCGAGGTTGCTCCGTACGCCCCAGCCCTCCCGCACGCTCCGGCGGTGGAGCTCCATCGCGAACAGGCCGAGCGCGACCTTCGAGGAGCCGTAGGCCTTCATCGGGTGGTAGCCGTGCTCCCAGCCGATGTCGTCCCACCGCACGGCACCCCGGTTCGCCGCGACGCTGACCTGGCTGGTCACGTGGGCCCTGCCGGCGCGCAGCAGCGGCAGCAGCCGCACGGTCAGGGCGAAGTGGCCGAGGTGGTTGGTGGCGAGCTGCAGCTCCCACCCGTCGGCGCCGACCCGACGGGTCGGGGGCGTCATCACGCCGGCGTTGTTGACGAGGACGTGCAGCGGACGGCCCTCCCGCCGCAGGTCGTCGGCGAGCTCGGCCACCGAGGCGAGCGAGGACAGGTCCAGGGTCCGCACGTCGAGCCGCGCATGGGGGACGCGCTCGCGGACGCGTTCCGCCGCGGCCCGCCCCTTCGCCGGGTCGCGCACCGGCATGACGACCTCCGCCCCGGCCCGCGCGAGCCGTGCCGCGATGTGAGTCCCGATCCCGTCGCTGGCGCCGGTGACCAGCGCGCGCCTCCCGGCGAGGTCCGGCACGGGGATGTCGATGGTCTTCGGCACGGGGAGCTCCTCGGGTCGGCGGGCCGCGGCCCGCGTGGTCGGTGCTCCCCATGCTCGGTCCGCGCGCGCCGGGCGTTCAGGGACGGCTCACCCGCGGACCGCCGGTCCCTGTTTCGGCGCGGTCCGGCGCGGTCCGGCGCGGCCGCTACGCTCGCCGCGGGACACGGGGGTCCGAGGAGGGGGCAGCGCATGCGTGAGGGGAGCAAGGTCCTGCCGGCGCTCGTCGCGGCGGCGGCCGTGGTCGGCGTCGGCCTCGTCGCGGTCAGCGCGGCGGGCGTGCCGATCGGGATGCGCCCGCCGGTCGAGGCCGACCTGCGGCACGAGTACCGGTCGCTCGACGAGGTCGCCGCGGCGAGCACCGACGTCGCGCTGGTCGAGACGTCCGGGTCCCGCACGGTGCCGGAGCACGACGGCGCCGTCGAGGCGGTCTACACGCGGGCCACGGTCGTGAGCTCGGACGGCGGGCCGCTGGCGGCCGGCGACGTGGTCTCGATCCGGCAGGAGCGTGGCCGGTACGTGAACCTCGCGCCGGTCCTGCGCGAGGGCGCGCGGTACCTGGTCTACCTGAGGCCGTTCGAGCGGGCCCACGGCGTGCCGACGGAGGACCACACGGTGGCCGGCGGCCAGGCGGTGTGGCTCGTCAGGGACGGCGCCGGCGTGCGCACGACCAGGGAGAGCCCTCTCCCCCGCCGTGTCGTCGTCGCCGGGCCCGACGGCGAGCTCGGTGTGGCGAGCTAGGCGCGGGGACGGAGGGGTCGGCGGCGGCGCGGGGCGCGGACCCCACGGCGGCGACCGGCGGCTCCGGCGCGGGAGGGAGCGGGGCCGGCGGGCCGCCGGGACCGGCGTCGTCCTGCTCGACCACCCCCGCCCCGAGCACGCCGGGCAGCAGCACCAGCTCGAGGCGCTCGGAGACGACGGGGTACTCGGCCAGGACGATCGCGCAGCGGTCGCACCCCACGAGGTGTGCCTCGAGCGTCCCCCGCTGCTCGGTCCGCAGCTCCCCCCGCAGGTACCGCGAGATCCGCACCGCCGTCGTCGCGCAGTCGGTCTCGCCGCCCCACGCGCACGCCTGGGCGTGCACCCACGACCGGCGCAGCGCCGCACGCGCGGTGCGCGCCACCACGGGCAGGTCGGCCGGCGGCACCCCGACCCACAGCGCGACGGACCGCGCCGGGACCCGCTCCACGTCGAGGTACCAGAGGGTCGAGCGCCACAGGGCGGGCAGCGCGCGGAAGGCCCGGGCGAGCGGGGACTGCCCCGGCGCCGGTTCGGGTGCCGGCGCGGCGGCACCGTCGTCGCCGGGGCCGGGCACACCGGGCCGGGCCTGCGTCCCGCTCACCCGGCCGGCGGCGACGTCGCGGACCGTCTCGTAGGCGTGGAGGCGGAAGGGCACCGCCGCGGGGAGCCCTCGCCGCAGGGCCAGCCCGGTCCGGGCGAACGCCTCCTGGACCACCGCCTCGGCATCGGCCCCTCCGGCGACCCGGCCGGCGACGGCGCGCACCGCGGGTCCGTGCCGCAGCCACAGCTCGGCGTGCGCCACCCGGTCGCCCCGGCCCGCCAGGCGGACGAGGGCCTCGTCGGACGCCGTCGCGGTGTCGAGGTCGGCGTCCAGGTCGCTCGCGAAGGTGAGCATCACCGGGCGGCCTCCCCGCCGCGCAGCGGCGTCGCCGGTGGCCGTGCGGCGTGGGCACGTGAGTGGTTCACACCTGCCTAGACACCCCGGACGCGCGATCGTGACGCCACGCGGGAGTGGCGAAGGCGACAGGACGCGAGCGCTCCTCGCCCGCGAGCCACCGCGGCGGTCCGCCGATGCGGTCGTCGGGACCGCCCTCGTGCTCCCGACGACGGCCAGGACGGCCGCACGACGAGCCGGCCGGCCGAGGGCGGCCCCGCAGGCCCCTGACCACGCCTCCTGCCGTGCAGGCACCCGGCACCCGGCCCAGACTCGACGCGTGGCGCAGCGCATCGAGGACTACGGGATCGTCGGCGACCTGCACTCCGTCGCCCTCGTCGGGCGCGACGGCGCGATCGACTGGCTGAGCCTGCCCCGGTTCGACTCCCCCGCCTGCTTCGCCGCCCTGCTGGGCGGCCCCGAGCACGGGACGTGGCGGCTCGCGCCGGCGTCGGGCGGGCCGTGCACCACCCGCCGCTACCGCGACGACACGCTGGTCCTCGAGACGGAGTGGTCGACGCCGGACGGCACGGTGCGCGTGATCGACGTGATGCCGCCGCGCGACGACGTCGCCGACGTCGTCCGCATCGTCGAGGGCGTGTCGGGGCGCGTGGCCATGGAGTGCGACCTGCGCCTGCGGTTCGACTACGGCTCGGTGGAGCCGTGGGTCACCGTGGGCGACCCGGTCACCGCGGTCGCGGGGCCGGACGCCGTCACGCTCGACACGCCGGTGAGCGTCGTGCGCGAGCACGGCGGCGTGCTGCGCGGCCGGTTCGAGGTGACGGCCGGCCAGCGGGTGCCGTTCGTGCTCACGCACCACCTGTCCTTCGAGCCCGCCCCGGAGCGCCGCGACGCCGAGCAGCTGCTGCAGGACACGGAGAGGTTCTGGACCGACTGGACGGCGCAGGCCCGCTACGACGGGCGCTGGCCGGAGGCCGTGCGCCGCTCGCTGATCACGCTCAAGGCGCTCAGCTACGCGCCGAGCGGCGGCATCGCGGCGGCGGCGACCACGTCGCTGCCCGAGATGCTGGGCGGCGAGCGCAACTGGGACTACCGGTTCTGCTGGCTGCGCGACGCCGCGCTGACCCTGCAGGCGCTGGTGGGCACCGGGTACCTGGACGAGGCGCGCGCGTGGCGCGAGTGGCTGCTGCGCGCGGTGGCCGGCGACCCGTCCGACCTGCAGATCATGTACGGGATCGACGGGCGGCGCCGCATCCCCGAGATGACCGTCGACTGGCTGCCCGGCTACGAGGGCTCGCGGCCCGTGCGCGTGGGCAACGCCGCCGTCAGCCAGCACCAGCTCGACGTGTGGGGCGAGGTGCTCGACTGCCTGCACGTCGCCCGCGAGGCGGGGCTCGCGCCCACCGACGACGCGTGGACGCTGCAGCAGGCGCTGCTGCACTTCCTCGAGGGCCACTGGGACGACGTCGACAGCGGGCTGTGGGAGGTGCGCGGCCCGCGCCGGCCGTTCGTGCACTCGCGGGTCATGGCCTGGGTCGGCGTGGACCGGGTGACCCGCGCCGCCTCCCAGCACGCCGCGCTCGACGGCCCGGTGGACCGCTGGCGGGCGCTGGCCGACCGCATCCACGCCGACGTGTGCGCCAAGGGCTTCGACCCCGAGCGCAACACGTTCACGCAGTTCTACGGCTCCGAGGGCCTGGACGCGGCGCTCCTGCTGATCCCCGCCGTCGGCTTCCTGCCGTGGGACGACCCGCGCGTGGTCGGCACCGTCGAGGCCGTGCAGCGCGAGCTGAGCGAGGACGGGCTGCTGCTGCGCTACGCGCCGTACGCCGACGGCCGCGTCGACGGCCTGCCGGGCACCGAGGGCGCGTTCCTCGCGTGCAGCTTCTGGCTCGCCGACGCCCTGTACGGCATCGGGCGCGAGAAGGAGGCCGAGCAGCTCTTCGAGCGGCTGCTCGGCCTGCGCAACGACCTCGGCCTGCTCGCCGAGGAGTACGACGTGGCGGCGGGCCGCCAGGTCGGCAACTTCCCGCAGGCGTTCAGCCACGTGGGCCTGGTGAACTCCGCGCGCCACCTCAGCGGCACCGTGCCCGCCGCCGAGGTCCCCGAGCGGGTCGACCGCGCCGCGGGCAGCCACGGCGACCCGCACGCCCCCCGAGCCGAGGAGCGCCGATGAGAGCCCTGACCGTCGTCCCGCAGGAGCCGGGATCGCTCGCCGTCACCGACGTGCCCGACCCCGAGCCGGGCGACGGCGAGCTGCTGGTCGACGGCGTCGCCGTCGGCGTCTGCGGCACCGACCGCGAGATCGCCGACGGCGAGTACGGCTCGGCCCCGGCCGGCGACGAGCGGCTGGTGATCGGCCACGAGTCGCTGGGGCGGGTGCTGGAGGCGCCCGAGGGCAGCGGCTTCTCCCCCGGCGACCTCGTCGTCGGCGTCGTGCGCCGCCCCGACCCCGTCCCGTGCGGCGCCTGCGCCCGCGGCCACTTCGACATGTGCCGCAACGGGCGGTTCACCGAGCGCGGCATCAAGGACCTGCACGGGTACGCCGGCGAGCGCTGGACGGTCGAGGCGGACTACGCGGTGCGGCTCGACCCGTCGCTCGAGCAGGTGGGCGTGCTGCTCGAGCCCACCACCGTGGTGGCCAAGGCGTGGCAGCAGGTCGACGCCGTGGGCGGCCGCTCGTGGTTCGAGCCGCAGCGGGCGCTGATCACCGGCGCGGGGCCGATCGGGCTGCTCGCGGCGATGATCGGCGTGCAGCGCGGGCTCGAGGTGCACGTGGTGGACCACAACACCTCGGGCCCCAAGCCGGGGCTCGTGCGCAGCCTGGGGGCGGCCTACCACAGCGACCCCGTGGCCGAGGTGGCCGACGCGGTGCAGGCCGACGTCGTCATCGAGGCGACCGGTGCGGCCGAGGTGGTCTTCGAGGCCGTCGCGGCCACCCGCGCCTTCGGCGTCACCTGCCTCACCGGCGTCACGTCCAGCCGTCGGCTGCGCATCGACGCCGGTGCCATCAACCGCGAGCTCGTCCTGGAGAACGACGCCGTGGTGGGCACCGTCAACGCCAACCTCGAGCACTTCCGCAGCGCCGCCGAGGCGCTCGCCGCCGCCGACGTCGACTGGCTGGGCCGCATCATCACCCGCCGCGTGCCGCTCGAGCGGGCCACCGAGGCCTTCGAGAAGCGCGACGGCGACGTCAAGGTCGTGATCGACCTCTGACCCGGGCGAGCCGCGACGGAACGTCGCCGTGCTCGTCTCAGCGCGCGCGGCGGGCCACCAGGAGCAGCACGAGGATCACCGCGTCGACCACGAGGAAGACGGCGCCCTCCGGCTCGTCGTACACCGGCACCTTGATCAGCGTGAGCACGACCCCGAGGGCCACGGTGACCAGGCCGACGGTGGTGCGGCGCGCCGGCGAGACGCGCGGCGCGAGGGCGAACGCGATCTTGAGCACGATCGTGGTGAGCGTCAGCGCGATCACCGGCACGTCGACCAGGGGCCCGATCCACACCGCCTCCTCCCGGGCCAGCACGAGGAAGAAGAGCGCGCCGGCGAGCTGCACGACGCCGACGGCGCCGGCGAGGATGCGCGCGGCGAGCAGGGTGCGGGGCTGTCGCGCCGTCGTCGGGACGGCCGTGGTGGTGGTCATGGTGCAGTCCTCTCGTCGGTGGTGACGTCGGAACGCTAGGTCGGACGGGACGGTCGGCACATGGCGTCGCGGGCTGAGATCCGGCTCATCCCACGGGCTGAGGACGGGCGTGGCGGCACGGGCCTACGCTCGCCGTGTGGCGATCCGGGACGGCCTGACCGGCGGGGTGCGACGCGCGGACGTGCTGCTCGCGTCGGGCGCCCTGGCGGTCAGCCTCGTCCAGGTGCTGGTGCAGCCGATCGAGGCGCTGTGGGTCCCCGGCAGCCGGTGGTTCGGTCCGCTGCTCGCGGTCGTGTCCGTGCTGCCGCTCGCATGGCGCCGTGCCCGCCCGGTGGCTGCGGCCGTCGTGGGCGCGGCGCTGTGGTGGGTGCCGACCGACGGGTTCCTCTACCTGGGCTACGTGACGGCGGTCCTGCTCCTCTTCTCCGTCGGACGCTGGGGAGGCGGTGGTCGCCCCGCGGCGGCGTCCGTGGTCTGGGCGCTGGCCAGCGGCACGGCCGGGATCGTCGCCATCGAGCAGGTGCGCGACCGCCTGGTCCCGCTGGTGTTCGACGTCGACCTGCAGCAGAGAGTCGCAGCGCTGCGCCTGCCGGGCTCGGAGGCACTCCTGACCATCGCCGGCTTCTGGCTGGTGGTCCTGGTCCCGTACGCCCTGGGCCGGCTCATGGCCGCGCAGCAGCGTGAGTCCGACGAGCGCGTCGTGGCCGAGCGGGAGGCGGCACGGCGCAGCGCCGTGGAGGAGGAGCGCGCGCGGATCGTCCGTGAGCTGCACGACGTCGTGGGGCACGAGGTGACCCTGATGTCGATCCAGTCCGAGGCGGCGGCCCAGGCGCTGCGGCTCGCTCCGGAGCGCGCCGCCCGACCGATCGAGGCGGTCCGGGAGACGGCTCACCGGGCGAGCCGAGAGCTCCGGGCGATCCTGGACCTCCTGGGCGACGGCGAGCTCCCCGTCGTCCCCGACGAGCGGGGCCTGCAGGAGCTGGCCGACCGCGCCGCACGCCTGGGGATCGCCAACCACCTGACGGTGGCCGGCGCACCGTGGACCGACGCCCCGCGCCACTGGCTCGCCGTCAACCGCATCGTCCAGGAGTGCCTGACCAACGCCGGCAGGCACGCCCCGGGCGAGAAGGTCGACCTGCACCTCGAGTGGTCGCCCGCAGGGGTACGGGTGCGGGCGACGAACCCCGCGCCGCCCCCGCCCCCGGGCGCCCCCGGCGCGAGCCTGGGACGAGGCATCCCCGGCATGCAGGAGCGGGCCCGGTCGCTCGGCGGGGTCCTCGACGCGGTGCACGCCGCCGGGCGGTTCGAGGTGACGGCCTGGCTGCCGGCGCAGGAGGGTCCGCGATGACTCGCGTGCTGCTGGCCGACGACCAGGACCTGGTCCGCAGCGGGCTGCGCATGATCCTCGACCTGGCAGGCGTCGACGTCGTCGGGGAGGCGCGGGACGGGGCCCAGGCGGCCGAGCTGGCGGCGCGGTTGCGGCCCGACGTCGTGCTCATGGACGTGCGCATGCCGGGCACCGACGGGATCGAGGCGACCCGCCGCATCGTCGGCGCCGGCCTGCCGTGCCGGGTGGTCATCCTCACGACGTTCGACCTGGACCAGCACGTCTATGACGCGCTGGTCGCCGGCGCGGCGGGCTTCCTGCTCAAGGACGCTCCCGCCGACCGCCTCGTCGCCGCCGTCGAGCGGACCGCCGCCGGCGAGGCTCCCATGGCACCGCAGGTGCTGGCACGCATGATCGACCGGTTCGTGGGCCGGGCCCCGCGCAGCGCGCCCGAGCCGGCGAGCCTGCGGTCGCTGAGCCCCCGGGAGCGCGAGGTGCTCGGCCTGATGGGCACGGGGATGTCGAACGCCGAGATCGCCGAGCGGCTCGTGGTCTCCCTCGCCACGGTCAAGACGCACGTGCGCAACGTGCTGGCCAAGCTCGAGGCGCGCGACCGCGTGCAGGCGGTGCTCCTGGCCCACCGCTACGGAGTGTCCGCACCGGTGCGGTGAGCCGTCACGGCTCCGGGCGCACGCCGCCGCGCTGCCCGAGCAGCGCCCCGACACCGTGGGCGGCCCCGATCGCCAGCGGCACCAGCGCGGCCGCGGCGAGCACGTCCTTCGCGGCCGCGCGGCCGTGCAGCGGCGTCGTGCGCGCCAGCGCCCAGGCGGCGTAGGGCAGCACGACGAGCGGCGTCGTCGCCACGCCGGGCGCGTACCCGCGCACGGCCGCGGCGGCGCCCAGGTGCCCGAGCCCGTGCAGCCCGTAGGCCAGGACGGCGTCGTGGAACAGTCGCGAGCGCCCGTGGGTGCGGACGCCCTCGGCGGTGGCGGCGGCGACCAGCACGCCCATCGCGGCGATCGCGGTGCGCTGCTGCCGGTCGCTCACGGCGCGGCGCAGCACGGCGGGCGTGCGGGGGTCGGCCGCCCGAGCCCGCGTCCAGGGCCCGACGGCGAACCACTCCTCCGCGTCGTGCACCAGCCAGGAGGCGAGCAGCCCGGCGGCCTGCCATCGCTTCATCACCACGGGCGCCACCCTAGGCGGCGACCGGCTCAGTGCGGCCCGACCTCCCGCGCCCTCTCCACCGCGGCGCCGATCCCGTGCAGCCACGGGTCGCCGTGGCCGGGCAGCACCGTGCGCGCCGCGGTGGAGGCGAGCGCGTCGAGCGACCGCAGCGCCTCGGCGCTGTCCGCCGTGGCCGCGCCGGCCACGATCTGCGGGCCGCGCTCGCCGGTGTACGGGTCGAGCGTGACCAGGGCGTCGCCGGTGATGAGCACGTCCCGGTCGGGCAGGTGCAGCGCGCAGTGCCCGTTCGTGTGCCCCGGCGAGAAGACGACGCGCGGCGACCCGGGCACGGGCAGGACGGCGTCGGGCACCACCGGCTTGAGGCCGTGCACGCCCGGCACCTTCCACGCCCCGGCGCGCATCATCGCCCCGAGGATCTTCGCCCCGGCCGGGTACTTCACCGGGTACAGGGCGCGCACGTTCTCGTGCGCGTACCGGTACGGGTGCGCCGCGACGTGCGCGTCGTCCGGGTGCAGCCACACCGGCACACCGAGCCGGTCGACCATGCGCGCGGCGTTGCCGGTGTGGTCGAAGTGGGCGTGGGTGAGCACGACGGCGGCCACGTCGTCGGGCGTGTGCCCGAGCTCGCGCAGCGCCCGGCCGATGAGCGGCCACGCGGCGGGCAGGCCCGTGTCGACGACCAGCACGCGCCCGTCCTCGTCGCTCACGAGGTAGACGTTGACGTAGGCGTGCTCGATGCGGTGGACGTTGGCGGCGACCTCGATCGGCAGCATGCGACCTCCAGCGGGACGGGATCGCTTCACGCTAGGCGGGTGTCACGGCGCCTGCAGCGTGGGCGGGTGCCGCGCGTGCACGGCGCAGCACCCGCCCGACGACGGCCGCGGCGTCAGCGGGTGCGCCGCACCTCCTCGACGAACCGGCGGGAGCGCTCGCGCAGGCCGGCGACGCGCCGCTCGACGATCAGCTCGCGCACCGCGGGGTCGTTGCCCGCCTCCGCGCTCGTCGGCGTGCGCCGCACGTTCGCCGAGCACCGGAAGTCGGTGCAGATCAGCGTGCCGATCGTGTTGCCCTGGCGGCCGGCGGCGCCGCCGCGGCGCGCGACGTACAGCGAGACGTCGTCGGTGGCGACGACGTCCTCGCACCAGGCGCACAGCGACTTGCGCCGGACGCGGCCGGAGCGGTCGGCGGCGCGCAGCAGCACGCCGACGGGCTCGCCGTCGATCTCGAGCACGGCGTACGCGGCCAGCGGCGCCTTGCGGTCGCGCCAGCCCAGGTAGTCGGTGCGGTCCCAGTCGACGGCGTCGAGGTCGGGCAGCGTGGCCTGCGCGGCCTCGCGCTTGGACGCGTTCACGAAGGAGGCGCGGATCTGCTTCTCGGTCAGCGGGGTCATGGGGGTTCTCGGCTTCCGGTCGTTCGGAGCCGCCGGGGCGTCAGGGGACACCGCGGCGCGCGACGGCGACGCGTGTCGTCGTCGGGCGCGCGGGTGCGGTCCGGCGGCAGGGCAGGGCGGAGCCGCGCCTCCCCTGCCGCGCCGGGGCGCACGACGGCGACGGCCGCCGGTGCGCGCGAGCGTGCCGGTCAGAGGGTGGCGCGGGTCGACCGGGTCGCCGAGCAGGCCTGGACGGCCACCTCGCGTCCCGCGGTGCCCTGACGCATCGCCTCTCCTCGCTCGTGCCGGGGTCCGGGCCGTACGTGCGGCGCGCTGTCGCGTCGCGGCCCGCCGTCGATCGTACGCCCGGGCACGCGACGGGTCAGCCGCTTTTCGCCGGCGGCCCACCGGCGAGCGTGACGGCGAGCGTCCCGCCGCGTCGCCGAAGCCGCGGTGGAGGGCGACGTCCCGGGACGCTCGCCATGGTGGAGCCGGCCGGTCTCAGTCCTCGACGCCCTCGACGACCTCGCCGGCGACGCCGTCGGTCGCGGCGTCGTCCAGCAGCGCGCCGCCGAGCGCCTCCGCGTGCCAGGCCACGAGCCGCCACGCGCCCGGCTCGCCGTCGAGCACCACGGCGCCGGTGTTGGACAGCGGGGCGTGCGCCGCGAGGCCGAGGTCGACCTCCGCGCACCGGGCCGCCGCCCAGACGCGCAGCATCGCGCCGTGGGAGAACACCGCGGCCGTGCCGACCCCGGACGCCGCCACCTCCTCGATCGCGGCGTCGAACCGGCCGAGCGCCTCGGTGCCGTCCTCGCCCCCCGGCATCCGCACGTCCAGCGCACCGTCCGCCCAGCCCAGCGCCACCGAGAGGTACTTCTGCGCGGAGGCGTCGTCGTTGGCCATCTCGAGCGCACCCGCCGAGATCTCGCGCAGCCCGGCGTGCTCGCGCGGCGTCAGGCCGAGGTGCTGGGCGAGCGGGGCGGCCGTGAGGTGGGTGCGCACCAGCGTCGAGACCCAGATCGCCTCGATCCCGGAGTCGCCGAGCACGCGCGGGATCGCGGCGGCCTGGCGGTGCCCGAGCTCGGTGAGTCCGGGGCCCGGCTCGAGGGTGTCGAGGAAGTAGCCGACGTTGGACGGGGTCTGGCCGTGGCGGACGAGGTGGAGGCGCATGCGGCCATCCTCGCAGCGGCCGGCCGGCCCACGCCCGCGGCGCCCGCGCCCGGCCTCAGGACCCCGACGGCTCCGCGCGCCGCTCCACCACCCGGATGCTGGTCAGCTCCGGGTCCGCGACGTCGGGCACGAGCATGCCCGCCTGCACGCCGGTGGTCAGGTAGTCCAGCGCCTCGCGGGTGATCCGCTCGCCGGGCGCGAGCACGGGCACGCCGGGCGGGTAGGGGCTGGCCATCTCCGCGGCGACGCGCCCCACCGCCTCGGCGACCGGCACCTGCTCGGCCGGGCCGAAGAACGCCTCGCGGGGCGGCATGACGGTCTCCAGCTCCAGCGCGCCGGGCGGCGGCAGCGCCACCGACGGCGACCGCCCGATCTCGCCGGCGTGCTCCACCAGCGCCCGCAGCGCCTCGACGAACCGGCGCTCGGTCTCGTCGTCGTCGCCGTGGGTGAGCCGGGCGTTGACCCGGCACGTGTCCGCCGAGCCCACGTCGACGTGGTGGTGGGCGCGGACCCACTCGGCCCCCTGGAAGCCCGTGATGCCGAGGCCCCGGACGTCGATCGTCAGCACCAGCGGGTCGAGCTCGAACGCGCCGCCGGGCCGGACGACCTCCTCGCCCATGAGATCGAGACCGTCGAGCTCGCCGGCGGCGGCGCGGAGCCGGCTCGCCCGGGCGATCGCCGCGCCGAGCAGCTCCTCGCCCTGCTCGACCATCTGCCGGCGCCAGCCGTCGAGAGTGGCGTAGACGAGGCTGGAGGAGCTCGTGGTGCCCAGCAGGTCCTCGCGCTGCTTGAGCACGAGCGGGTCCACGCGGTCGCCCTGCAGCTGGAAGATCGAGCTCTGCTCGACGGCGCTGCCCATCTTGTGCACGCTCGTGACCACCAGGTCGGCGCCGACGTTCATGCCCCACTCGGGCAGGTCGTCGTGGAAAGGCAGGTGGGCGCCCCACGCCTCGTCGACGACGAGCGGCACGCCGTGGCGGTGGCACACCTCGGCCACGCCACGGATGTCGGCGCAGGTGCCCCAGTCCGTGGGCGAGATCAGGAGCATGCCCTTGGCGTCCGGGTTCTCCCGCAGCGCGCGCTCGACGTCCTCGGGCTCCGGCGGGTGCGCCAGGTGCAGGCGCTCGTCCCAGTGCGGGTGCACCCACACCGGCTCGATGCCGCTGAGGATGACGCCGGCGACCACCGACTTGTGGGCGTTGCGCGAGACCAGGAGCTTCTCCCCCGGACCGGCGACCGCGAGCATCGCCGTCTTCACCGACAGCGAGCTGCCGCAGGTGGAGAAGAAGCAGGTCTCGGCGCCCACGGCGTCGGCCATGAGCTCCTGGGCCTGCTCGAGCACGCCCTGCGACTCGCGCCGGTCGTCCAGGCCGTTGAGGGACAGCACGTCGGAGGCGAACACGCCCTCGCCGAGCACCTCCAGCACCCGCGGGTCGACGCCACGCCCCTGCCTGTGGCCGGGTGGGCCGAGAACGACGTCGCCGCGCCGGCGGAACTCCTCCAGCGCCTCGATGACGGGCACGCGGGCGTGGTCCACGGATGACACCTCCGGGTGGTCGGGGCCGGGCCGCCTCGATCGTGGCCCGGCTCGACGCCGCCCGCACGAGCACCCCTCCGGCGTCCCTAGACCACGCCGAGGGCCATCATCGCGTCGGCCACCTGGGTGAAACCGGCGATGTTCGCGCCGGCCACGTAGCTGCCCGGCTGGCCGTACTCGTCCGCCGTGGCCAGGCACCGGTCGTGGATCGACGCCATGATCCCGGCGAGCCGCTCCTCGGTGTACTCGAAGCTCCACGAGTCGCGCGAGGCGTTCTGCTGCATCTCCAGGGCGCTGGTCGCCACGCCGCCGGCGTTGGCCGCCTTGCCCGGGGCGAACAGCACGCCGGCCTCCGTCAGGAGCCGCACGGCCCCCGGGGTGGTGGGCATGTTCGCGCCCTCGGCGACCACCCGGACGCCGCTCGCCACGAGGCCCTTCGCCGCCGCCTCGCCGAGCTCGTTCTGCGTGGCGCACGGGAGCGCGACGTCGCACGGGACGTCCCACACCGAGGACCCGGTGCCGAGCGCGGCCGAACCGCCGCGCGCCTCCACGTAGTCGGCGATCCGCCCGCGCTGCTCGTTCTTGACGACCTTGAGCAGGTCCAGGTCGATCCCGGCCTCGTCGACGACGTAGCCGCTGGAGTCGGAGCAGGCGACGACGCGGCCGCCGAGCTGGTGCACCTTCTCGATGGCGTAGATGGCCACGTTGCCCGAGCCGGACACGACGACGCGCTTGCCGTCGAGGGAGTCGCCGTGCGCCGCGAGCATCCGCTCGACGAAGAAGACCGTGCCGTAGCCGGTGGCCTCCGTGCGCACCTGCGAGCCGCCCCAGGACAGGCCCTTGCCGGTGAGCACCCCGGACTCGTAGCGGTTCGTGATCCGCTTGTACTGGCCGAAGAGGTAACCGATCTCCCGGCCGCCGACGCCGATGTCCCCCGCGGGCACGTCGGTGTGCTCGCCCAGGTGGCGGTACAGCTCGGTCATGAACGACTGGCAGAAGCGCATGACCTCCGCTTCCGAGCGCCCCTTGGGGTCGAAGTCGGACCCGCCCTTTCCCCCGCCGATCGGCAGGCCGGTCAGCGCGTTCTTGAAGATCTGCTCGAAGCCCAGGAACTTGACGATGCCCAGGTAGACGGACGGGTGGAAGCGCAGGCCGCCCTTGTACGGGCCGAGCGCGGAGTTGAACTCCACGCGGAACCCGCGGTTGACCTGGGTGCGGCCGCGGTCGTCCAGCCACGGCACCCGGAAGATGATCTGGCGCTCGGGCTCGCAGAGGCGCTGGATCACCGCCGCGTCGACGTACTCGCGGTGCTTCGCCACGACCGGCCCGAGGCTCTCGAGCACCTCGTGCACCGCCTGGTGGAACTCGCGCTCGCCGGGGTTGCGCGCGACGACGTCGTCGAAGACGGGCGTGAGGAGGTCGTGGAGCTCAGGCATGCTTCGACCCTAGCCACGCCACGGACCACCCGCGCCCGGCCGTCCGGCAGGCGACCACCGCGGCGCTGCGCACCTGGTCGCGGCGCCGAGCCCGGCCAGGAACCGACGTCGGCCGCCGTCCGTTGGACCACCATGACCGGACCCCACGAGCCGAGGAGCCCGATGCCCCTCCCGTCGACCCCCGCCCCCGCCGCACCGCGCCGCACGCTCACCCGGGCGCTCTCGGCGACCGTCGCCGGCGTGGCCACCACGGCCTACTACGCGACGCCCGACTTCATCGGCAGCCGCACGGCGCGCGGCTGGACGAAGGCGGGCCTGTCGGCGGTGATCCTCGCGTCGTCCGTGCCTGACTTCCTCGCCGCCCGCGCGGCCGCGCGGGCGGAGGCCGAGGCCCGCGCCGCCGCGTGGGCCGCCGAGGACGGGCTCGAGGACGGGCTCGAGGACGGGCTCGAGGGCGGGCTCGAGGCCGGCACGGACGAGGAGGCCGACGCGGCGGACGCGGCCGACGACGGGCGCGAGGACGTCCCCGACAACACCCTCGCGCCCACGGCCGAGGACGTGCTCGAGCGG
>NZ_LWGM01000329.1 GCF_001750215.1 Isoptericola variabilis
CCAGCACGTCGAGGTGCTGGGAGACGGCCTGGCGCGAGGAGACCAGCCCGCGGTTGGTGGTGAGCCGGGCGCAGATCTCGAACAGCGTCTGCCCGTCGCGCGCGACGAGCTCGTCGAGGATCGCCCGACGGGGCACGGGCGAGGTCGGCGCCCCCGCGTAGGATGGCACTCGGAAGGCAGGAGTGCTAAGAGCTGCCCCGCGGGAAGGAGGGCTCGTGAGCGAGGAACGCCGTCTTGAGGTGCTGCGCGCGATCGTCGAGGACTACGTCTCGACGCGCGAGCCCGTCGGCTCGCGGGTGCTCACCGAGCGCCACCGGCTCGGGGTCTCGCCCGCCACGATCCGCAACGACATGGCCGCCCTCGAGGAGGCCGGTCTCATCGCGCAGCCGCACACCTCGGCGGGGCGCATCCCTACCGACAAGGGCTACCGCCTCTTCGTCGACCGGCTCGCCGAGGTGCGGCCCCTGTCGACGCCCCAGAAGCGGGCGATCGAGACGTTCCTGTCCGAGGCGGTGGACCTCGACGACGTGCTGATCCGCGCGGGCCGGCTCATCGCCCAGCTCACGGGCCAGGTCGCGGTGGTGCAGTACCCGTCGCTGCGGCGCTCGGGCCTGCGCCACCTCGAGCTCGTGCCGGTCGGCGGCGAGCGGCTGCTCGTCGTCGTCATCACCGACACCGGCCGCGTCGAGCAGCGCTACCTCGAGGTGCCGCGCCCGGCCGACCCGGACGGCGGCCCGGTGCTCGACGACGTCACGCTCGGCGAGCTGCGCGCGCGGCTCAACGCCGCCGCCGCGGGCAAGGGCCTGACGGACCTGCCGGTGGCGTTCGCGCGCGTCGTCGAGCACCTCGACCCGGCGCTCGTCGGCCTCGCCACGGCCGTGGCCGAGACCGTCGTCGAGACGCTCGGCGAGGAGAACGAGGAGCGCATCGTGCTGGCCGGCACGGCGAACCTCGCCCGCGCGAGCATGCGCTTCGAGCAGGGCCTGAGCCCGGTGCTCGAGGCCCTCGAGGAGCAGGTCGTGCTGCTCGGGCTGCTCACGGAGATGGCCGTGGACGGCGTCGCCGTGCGCATCGGCCACGAGAACCGCCTCGAGGGGCTCGCCCAGGCGTCCGTGGTGACGTCGGGCTACGGCTCCGGCGACGAGGGCGGCGACCCCGTCGCGATCCTCGGCTCCATCGGGCCCACCCGCATGGACTATCCCGGCACCATCGCGTCCGTCCGCGCCGTGGCGCGGTACCTCTCGCGCGTGCTGCCCCACTGACCCCCCGACCCAAGAGAGACCTGTGGCCGACTACTACGAGACCCTCGGCGTCCCGCGGGACGCCACGTCCGAGCAGATCAAGAAGGCGTACCGCAAGCTCGCCCGAGAGCTGCACCCCGACGTCGCCGGCGAGGCGGGCGAGGAGAGGTTCAAGGACGTCGCGCGCGCCTACGAGGTGCTGTCCAACCCCGAGAAGCGCCAGCAGTACGACATGGGCGTGGACCCGACGGCGCCGGGCGGCGGCGCGGGCGGCGGCTTCGGCGCCGGCTTCGGCTTCCAGGACATCTTCGAGACGTTCTTCGGCGGCGGCCAGACCGCCCAGGGGCCGGTGCCCCGCGCCCGCCGCGGCCAGGACGCCCTGGTGCGCATGGACGTCGAGCTCGCCGAGGCCGTGTTCGGCACCAAGCGCGAGCTGCAGGTCGACACGGCCGTCGTGTGCTCCACCTGCACCGGCAAGGGCGCGCGCCCCGGCACCGAGCTGCGCACGTGCGAGGTGTGCCACGGCCGCGGCCACGTCCAGCGCGTGGCCCGCTCGTTCCTCGGCCAGGTCATGACCACCGCGCCGTGCTCGGCGTGCGGCGGCTACGGCACGGTCATCCCGGAGCCCTGCCCCGACTGCGCCGGCGAGGGCCGCGTCCGCTCGCGCCGCACGCTGACCGTCAACGTGCCGGCCGGCGTCGACACCGGCACCCGCATCAAGCTCACCGCGCAGGGCGAGGTGGGCCCCGGCGGCGGCCCGGCGGGCGACCTGTACGTCGAGGTCCGCGAGAAGCCGCACGAGACGTTCGTGCGCCGCGGCGACGACCTGCACTGCACGCTGCCGGTGCCGATGACGGCGGCGGCGCTGGGCACCGTGCTGGACCTGGAGACGCTCGACGGCGCCCAGGAGATCGACCTGCGCCCGGGCACGCAGCCCGGTCAGGTCGTGGTGCTCAAGGGCCTCGGCGTCGGCCACCTGCACACCGGCGGGCGCGGCGACCTGCACGTGCACGTGGAGGTCCAGGTGCCCTCCGCGCTGGACGACGAGCAGGCGGCGCTCCTGCGCCAGCTCGCCGCGCTGCGCGGCGAGGAGCGCCCCGAGCCGCGGCTCGCGGCCGCGCACCCGGGCGTCTTCTCCCGTCTGCGCGACAAGCTGAGCGGCCGGTGACGCGCCCGCGGGCCGGCGCGGGGGAGCGGACGGCGGGC
>NZ_LWGM01000330.1 GCF_001750215.1 Isoptericola variabilis
CCTCGACCCAGTTGGCCGTGACGTCGCCCTCGCCCTCCCAGAAGCCGACGGCGATGCCCGCGGCGTAGGCCGCTCCGAGCGCCGTCGTCTCGGCCACCTTCGGGCGCACCACGTCGACGCCGAGCTGCCCTCGACGACGTCGAGGTCCGCGGGGCCGACGCGCTGCCCGAGTACCGCGAGTCGACCGCCGCGCCGGAGATCACCGCGACGCTCGGCCGCGGCGACGACCCCGACTGGTTCGACCTCGGCATCCAGGTCGCCGTGGAGGGCCGGCACGTGCCCTTCGTCGCGCTGTTCACCGCGCTGGCCCGCGGCCTGAGCCACCTGGTGCTCGAGGACGGCACGTACGTGCGCCTCGACCAGCCGGCCTTCGCGACCCTGCGCGAGCTCGTCGAGGAGTCCGCCCGGCTCGAGGGGCGCGCGCCGACGGGGCCGCACCCGCCGCGCGTCAGCCGGTTCCAGGCGGGCTGGTGGGCCGACATGGCCGACGCCGCCGACACCGTCGTCGTCGACCCGGTGTGGGAGGAGTCCGCCGGTGCCCTGCTCGCCCTGCGGGACGCGCTCGACGGCGAGGCGACGGCTGCCCCCGCCGCCGGGCTGCCGGCGGGCCTGCACGCCGAGCTGCGCCCCTACCAGCGCCAGGCGTTCGAGTGGCTGGCCTTCCTGCACCGCCACCGGCTCGGCGGGATCCTGGCCGACGACATGGGCCTGGGCAAGACGCTGGAGACCCTGGCGCTGCTCGCGCACGCCCGCGAGCAGGCGCCGGACGCGCCGCCCTTCCTCGTGGTGGCCCCCGCGTCCGTGCTGGGCAACTGGGTGGACGAGGCCGCCCGGTTCGCGCCCGGCCTGCGCGTGGTGACGATGGACGCCACCCCCGCGCGGCTCGGCCGCTCGCCGGCGGAGATCGCCGCGGGCGCCGACGTCGTCGTCACCACCTACGCGCTCCTGCGCCTCGCGTTCGACGACCTGTCCGCGCTGGAGTGGTCCGGCCTGGTGCTCGACGAGGCGCAGGCGGTCAAGAACGCCCGCACCCGGGTGCACGAGTGCGCCCGCACGCTGCGCGCGCCGTTCCGGCTGGCGATCACCGGCACGCCGCTGGAGAACGACCTCACCGAGCTGTGGGCGCTGCTCAGCGTGGTGGCGCCCGGGCTGTTCCCGTCGCTGGGGCGGTTCCGCGACGACTACGTCAAGCCGGTCGAGGCCGGCGACACCGCCCGGCTGGACCGGCTGCGCCGCCGCGTGCGGCCGCTGCTGCTGCGGCGCACCAAGGAGCAGGTGGCGCCCGAGCTGCCGGCCCGCCAGGAGCAGGTGCTGCGGGTCGAGCTCACGCCGCGCCACCGCCGGGCCTACGACACGTTCCTGCACCGCGAGCGCCGCCACCTGCTGGGGCTGCTGGACGACTTCGAGAACCAGCGGTTCGCGGTGTTCCGCTCGCTGACCCTGCTGCGGCGCATGGCGCTCGACGCGTCGCTGGTGGAGCCGGAGAAGCACGCCGACGTGCCGTCGAGCAAGCTCGACGCGCTGTTCGAGCAGCTCGAGGAGGTGCTGGCCGAAGGGCACCGGGCCCTGGTGTTCAGCCAGTTCACCAGCTACCTGGGCAAGGTGGCCGACCGTTGCCGCGACGCCGGGATCGAGTTCGCCTACCTCGACGGCGCCACGCGCCGGCGCGCCGACGTGGTGCGCGCGTTCAAGGAGGGCTCCGCCCCGCTGTTCCTCATCAGCCTCAAGGCGGGCGGGTTCGGGCTCAACCTCACCGAGGCCGACTACGTCTTCCTCCTCGACCCCTGGTGGAACCCGGCCGCCGAGGCGCAGGCGGTGGACCGGACGCACCGGATCGGGCAGGAGCGGCCGGTCATGGTGGTGCGGCTGGTGGCCGACGGCACCATCGAGGAGAAGGTCATGGCGCTGCAGCAGAAGAAGGCGCGGCTGGTCGGGGCGGTGCTCGACGACGGCAACGCGTCCTTCGCCGGCGCGCTGGGCGCCGACGACGTGCGGGCGCTGCTGCTCGACGCCTGACTGCTCGGCGCCTGACTGCTCGACGCCTGACGCACGGCGCGTCACGGTCGGCGGGGGACGTCCGCCGTCGAGCGCGCGGCGCGCCCGCGCGGGGCTGTGACCAGCGCTGGTGCCACGTGAAACACTGCGGGCGCGGGCCGGTACGGCCCGCCACGACGTCGTCGCGCGGAGGAAGCATGTCCACACCCGACTCGCCCGGACAGCCCCACGAGCCCTCGTCGCAGGGCGCGGGGGCGGCGCCCGACCAGGAGCCGGCGCCCTTCGCCGCGCCGCAGGGCCCATGACGCGCGTCCTCGTCCTCAACGGTCCCAACCTCGGCCGGCTCGGCGTCCGCGAGCCCGAGATCTACGGCGCCGCCTCGTACGCCGACCTCGTCGCCGCGGCGGAGCGGTGGGGCCGCGA
>NZ_LWGM01000331.1 GCF_001750215.1 Isoptericola variabilis
GCGCTCGCCGCGAGCACCTGGGGGCTGGCGGCCCGCAGCGGCGCCGCCCGGCCCGCCGCCGGGGCGGCGCTGGTGCCGTACGCGGCGTGGACGACGTTCGCCGCCGTGCTCACCGAGGCGATCCGCCGCCGCAACCGCGACCGCTGAGAGATGCCGGCAGACGCCGGCATCTGCCGAGACCCGGGCCCTCGGGGCGTCCGGTGGCGGACGCCCCGAGGACCCGGGTCTCGGCGGCAGCGACGGGGCGCGGGGTCAGTCCGCCAGGGGCTGGTTCGCCGCCCACGCGGCCAGCGTCACGCGCGGGCCGGTGAAGAACGGCACCTCCTCGCGCACGTGCCGGCGCGCCTCGGTGGCGCGCAGGTCGCGCATGAGGTCGACGATCCGGTGCAGCTCGTCGGCCTCGAAGGCCAGCAGCCACTCGTAGTCGCTCAGCGCGAACGTAGCCATGGTGTTGGCCCGCACGTCCTTGTAGCCCGCCGCGGCCATGCCGTGGTCGCGCAGCATGGCGCGGCGCTCGTCGTCGGCCAGCAGGTACCACTCGTAGGAGCGGACGAACGGGTACACGCACAGGTAGTCGCGCGGCCGCTCGCCGGCGAGGAACGCCGGCACGTGGGCCTTGTTGAACTCCGCGGCACGGTGGACGGCGACCACCGACCACACCGGCTCCAGCGCGGCCCCGAGGCTCGAGGCGCGCAGGCGGTGGTAGGCGCCCTGCACGGACTCGACCGTCGGGCCGTGCAGCCACACCATGAGGTCGGCGTCGTGCCGCAGGCCGCCGACGTCGTAGGTGCCGCGCACCACGACGTCGCCCTCGGCCCGGGCGGGGTCGCGGTCGGCCTCGGGCTGGCCGGCCCACAGGGCGTCCTCGGCCTCGGCGACGACGCCGGCCCGCTCGGCGGCGTCGGCCGGCAGCGCCTGCGTCGTGGCGAACGTGGCCACCATCGCGTAGCGGACGGTCTCGTTCAGGCTCGTGGTGTCGACCTCGGCGCCGGTGTCGCCGTGGACGTGGACGGGGCGCTCGGCGGCGTGCTCGCTCATCAGTACAGCTCCTGCCCGCAGAGGGCCGGCACGTCGGTCGGCTCGCCGTCGCGGCGCAGGCAGCAGCCCGGGACGCACACCGAGCGGAACGCCGGCAGCTCGCCGACCCTCGCCTCGGCGACCTCCTCGCCGCGGGCCATCGCGGCCCGCTCGAGCAGCAGGTCCACCAGGCCCTTGACGAAGGCCGGGCGGGTGCCGACGGTGCCGGCGCGCACGGCGGTCATGCCGAGCTCGGCGGCGGTCGCCATGGCCTCGGTGTCGAGGTCGTAGGCGACCTCCATGTGGTCGGAGACGAAGCCGATCGGCGAGAGCACGACGTCGCGCACGCCCTCGGCCGCCAGGGCCTCGAGGTGGTCGTTGACGTCGGGCTCGAGCCACGGCTGGCTCGGCGGGCCCGAGCGCGAGCAGTAGGCCAGGTCCCACGTGACGTCGTGGCCGAGCCGCTCGGACACCTGGGCCGCGATGACGCGGGCGAGGTCGAGGTGCTGGGCCGAGTAGGTCGCGTAGGAGGTGCGCGAGGCCGCCTCCATCGTGTCGGGGATGGAGTGCGTGACGAACACCAGGCGGGCCCCGGCGCCGTCGCCGCCCTTCTCGGCGAGCGCGGCGTAGCCGTCGAGCACCGCCTCGACGTTGGCCTGCGCGAAGCCCGGGTGGTTGAAGTACGAGCGGATCTTGTCGAACTGGACGGTCGTGGAGCCGTTCTCGTCCAGCTGGCCGCGCTTCTCGAGCACGACGGCGAGGTCCTCGCGGTACTGCCGGCAGCCGGAGTAGCTGGAGAACGCCGAGGTCACCAGCGCGACGGCGCGCTGGGCGCCCATCGCCTCGAGCTGGTCGATCGCGTCGGTGGTGTACGGCTCCCAGTTGCGGTTGCCCCACACGATCGGCAGGTCGATCCCGCGCTCGGCCAGCTCGGCCTCCAGGGCGGCCTTGAGAGCGAGGTTCTGCTCGTTGATGGGCGAGCGACCGCCGAAGCCGTAGTAGTGCTCGCCGACCTCCTCGAGCCGCGAGTCGGGGATGCCCTTGCCCGCCGTCACGTTGCGGAGGAACGGCACGACGTCCTCCGGCTTGTTCGGGCCGCCGAAGGAGTACAGCAGCAGGGCGTCGTACGGGCGCACGTCCAGCGCCGCGGTGGTCGAGGTCGTCGGCATACCCGCGATCTTTCCACCCCTGCGGGTCCGGCTCCGCCCGGATCGGGCCCCGGGGGACGTGACGTTATACCGACGCCCTGTCAGGACCCGCCCGGCGACTGGCTGATGGTCGCGGTCGGCGTCCTGCTCACCGCCGGCACCGCCGTCTTCGTCGCGAGCGAGTTCTCGCTCGTGACCCTCGACCCCGCCGTCCTGGGGGACGGCGACGACGCGGAGGGCG
>NZ_LWGM01000332.1 GCF_001750215.1 Isoptericola variabilis
GCGCACGGCCGCGCACGACCGGCGCACGGCCGCGCACGACCGGCGCACGGCCGCGCACGACGGCGAGACGCCCGAGGGCGGCCCCGCCGCAGCGGGTCCGCCCTCGGGCGTCGTGACGTCGTGGCGCCGTGTCAGGCGCCGAGCGAGGCGAGCGCTTCGTTGAGCGTCGTGGACGGGCGCATCACGGCCGAGGCCTTCGCCTCGTCCGGACGGTAGTAGCCGCCGATATCGGCGGGGTGGCCCTGGACCGCGACGAGCTCGTCGACGATCCGCTGCTCGTCGGCCGCGAGCTTCTCGGCCAGCGGGGCGAACGTCGCGGCGAGCTCGGCGTCGTCGGACTGCGCGGCCAGCTCCTGCGCCCAGTACAGGGCGAGGTAGAAGTGCGAGCCGCGGTTGTCGATGCCGCCCAGGCGGCGGGTCGGCGACTTGTCCTCGTTGAGGAACGTGCCCGTGGCGCGGTCGAGCGTGTCGGCCAGCACCTGCGCGCGGGCGTTGCCGGCGACGGTGGCCAGGTGCTCGAACGAGGCGGCCAGCGCGAAGAACTCGCCGAGCGAGTCCCAGCGCAGGTAGTTCTCCTCGACGAGCTGCTGGACGTGCTTGGGGGCCGAGCCGCCGGCGCCCGTCTCGAACAGGCCGCCGCCGTTCATCAGCGGCACGATCGAGAGCATCTTGGCCGACGTGCCCAGCTCGAGGATGGGGAACAGGTCGGTGTTGTAGTCGCGCAGCACGTTGCCTGTCACCGAGATGGTGTCCAGGCCCTCGCGCATGCGGGCGAAGGAGTACGCGCACGCCTCGGCGGGCGCCATGACGAGGATCTCGAGGCCCTCCGTGTCGTGCTCCGGGAGGTACTGCTCGACCTTGTTGATGAGGTTGGCGTCGTGGGCGCGCTCGGCGTCGAGCCAGAACACGGCCGGGGCGCCGGTGGCGCGGGCGCGGGTGACGGCCAGCTTGATCCAGTCCCGGACCGGGGCGTCCTTGGTCTGGCAGGCGCGCCAGATGTCGCCCGCCTCGACCTCGTGGCTCATGATCACGTCGCCGGCCGCGGTGACGACCTCGACGGTGCCGTCGGCCGGGATCTCGAACGTCTTGTCGTGCGAGCCGTACTCCTCGGCCTTCTTGGCCATGAGGCCCACGTTGGGCACCGAGCCGATGGTGGCCGGGTCCAGGGCGCCGTTCGCGCGGCAGTCGTCGATCGCGGCCTGGTAGACGCCGGCGTACGAGGAGTCGGGGATGACGGCGAGCGTGTCGTGCTCGGCGCCGTCCGGGCCCCACATCTTGCCGCCGGCGCGGATCATCGCCGGCATCGAGGCGTCGATGATGACGTCGGAGGGCACGTGCAGGTTGGTGATGCCCTTGTCCGAGTTCACCATCGCCAGGGCGGGGCCCTCGGCCAGGCCCTGCTCGACGGCGGCCTTGATCGCGGCGCCGTCGGGCAGCCCGTCGACCTTGGCGAGCAGGGCGCCGAGGCCGTCGTTGGGCGAGACGCCGGCGGCGCGCAGCTGGTCGCCGTACTTGGCGAACAGGTCGGGGAAGTAGGCCTGGACCACGTGGCCGAAGATGATCGGGTCGGAGACCTTCATCATCGTGGCCTTGAGGTGGGCGGAGAACAGCACGCCCTCGGCCTTCGCGCGGGCGACCTGCTCGGCGAGGAAGGTGCGCAGCGCGCGGGCCGACATGAACGTGCCGTCGACGACCTCGCCGGCCTCGACCGCCAGGCCGTCCTTGAGCACGGTGGTGGTGCCGTCGGCGGCGACGAGGCGGATCGTCAGCGTGTCCGCGGCGGGCATGACGACGGACTTCTCGTTGGAGCGGAAGTCGCCGGACTCCATGTGCGCCACGGTGGTCTTCGACTCCGGCGACCAGGCGCCCATCCGGTGCGGGTGGGCCTTGGCGTACGCCTTGACCGACGCGGGGGCGCGGCGGTCGGAGTTGCCCTCGCGCAGCACGGGGTTCACGGCCGAGCCCTTGACCCTGTCGTAGCGGGCGCGGACGTCGCGCTCGGCGTCGGTCTGCGGGTCCTCCGGGTAGTCCGGGATCGCGTAGCCCTGCGCCTGCAGCTCGGCGATCGCGGCCTTGAGCTGCGGCACCGACGCCGAGATGTTCGGCAGCTTGATGATGTTGGCCTCGGGCGTGGTGGCCAGGCGGCCCAGCTCCGCGAGGGCGTCGTCGACCCGCTGGTCCTCGGGCAGGACGTCGGGGAACTGCGCGAGGATGCGGCCGGACAGCGAGATGTCCCGGGTCTCGACCTCGACGCCCGCCTGGCCGGCGTACGCCTGGACGATCGGCAGGAACGAGTACGTCGCCAGGAGCGGCGCCTCGTCGGTGTGCGTGTAGATGATCGTGGACTTGCTGGTCTTAGCGGACGAAGCCATGGGCGGCGTTGCTCCCTGGGACGTGGG
>NZ_LWGM01000333.1 GCF_001750215.1 Isoptericola variabilis
GGCCCCGGCGCGCCCGCGCCCCGCGCGCGGCCGCGCGCCCCACCGCCCCGACCACCGCACCGACCACCGCACCGACCACCGCACCGACCTCGCACGGCCCGAGCCGTCCCCGCCACGCCGCCGGTCCCCGGAGGAACCCATGAGATCCCGCCCGATCACCCAGCTCGCGGTACCCGCCGGCGTCGTCGGCATCGTGCTGCTGCTCGTCGTGCCGCTGCCCCCGCAGGTGCTCGACGTCCTCATCGCGATCAACATCGCGGGCTCGCTGGTGGTGCTGCTCACCGCGATGACGGTGCGCAAGCCGCTCGACTTCTCGGTGTTCCCGTCGCTGGTGCTCGTGCTGACGCTGTTCCGGCTCGGGCTCAACGTCGCCTCCACCCGCCTGGTGCTGCGCGACGGCTACGCCGGCGAGGTCATCGGCGCCTTCGGCCACTTCGTCGTCGGCGGCTCGCTGGTCATCGGCCTGGTGATCTTCCTGATCCTCGTGGTCATCCAGTTCGTGGTCATCACCAACGGTGCCGGCCGCGTCGCCGAGGTCGGCGCCCGCTTCACGCTCGACGCCATGCCCGGCAAGCAGATGGCCATCGACGCCGACCTCAACGCCGGCCTTATCGACGACGACGAGGCGCGGCGGCGCCGCGCGGAGGTGGCCGCCGAGGCCGACTTCTACGGCGCCATGGACGGTGGCACCAAGTTCGTCAAGGGCGACGCGATCGCGGGCATCATCATCACGGTCGTCAACCTGGTCGGCGGCATGGTCATCGGCATGGTGCAGATGGGCATGCCGCTGGGCGACGCCCTGGAGCACTACAGCCTCCTGACGGTCGGCGACGGCCTGGTCACCCAGATCCCGGCGCTGCTGCTCGCCGTCTCCACCGGCATCGTGGTCACCCGCGCCACCGCCGACGGCGACCTCAGCAGCGCGGCCACCCACCAGCTCACCCAGTCGCGCACGGCGCTGCTGGTCGGCGGCGCCGCGGCGGTCGGGATGGCCCTGCTGCCCGCCATCCCCAAGATCCCGTTCCTGCTCGTGGGCTGCGTGCTGCTGCTGCTCGCCCAGCGCGCGCCGAAGCCCGGCGCCGAGGACGACGCCGCCGCGACGCCGGCCGCGGGCGCCGCGCTGGCGCCGTCGCCCGACTCGCCGGAGCAGCTCATCGAGCAGATGCGCGTGCACGCCCTGGAGATCCAGCTCGCCCCCGACCTCGTGACGCTCGTGGGCACCGAGCCGGAGCACGACCTGCTCGGCCGCGTGCGCGGCCTGCGCCGCAAGATCGCCATGGAGCTGGGCATCGTGGTGCCCCCGGTGCGCACCCGCGACAGCGTCGACCTGCCGCGCGCCACCTACGCCGTGCTCGTGGCCGGCGTCGAGGTGGGGCGCGGCACCGCGCCCGCCGGCCGCGTGCTCGCGCTCGGCGACGACCTCGCCGCGCTGCCCGGCAGCCCCGTCACCGAGCCGGTGTTCGGCCTGCCCGGCAAGTGGGTGCCCGCCGAGCTGCGGCACACCGCCGAGCTCTCCGGCGCCACCGTCGTCGACCGCGTCTCCGTGCTCGTCACGCACCTGGGCGCGCTCATCGCCGAGAACGCGCCCCGGCTGCTCACCCGCGAGGACGTGCGCGTGCTCACCGACGGGCTCAAGGCCGTCAACCCGTCGGCCGTCGAGGAGCTCGTGCCCGCGCTGCTGTCGCTCGGCGAGGTGCAGCGGGTCCTGCAGGGCCTGCTCGCCGAGCGGGTGTCCGTGCGCGACCTCGGCCGCATCTACGAGGGCCTCGCCCTGCGCGCCCGGACCTCGACCGACCCCGAGGGGCTCGTGGAGGCCGCGCGGGCGTCGCTCGGCCCGGCGCTCGCGGCCCCGCACGTGCAGGAGGGCGTGCTGCGCGCCATCACGCTCGACCCCCTGCTCGAGCAGTCGCTCGTGGAGGGCCTGCGCACCGGCGAGGCCGGCAGCCAGCTCGTCGTCGAGCCGTCGCGCCTGGAGGCGATGCTGTACCGCCTGCGCGCGCTGGTGTCGGAGTCCGAGACGCAGGGGCGCACCGTGGTGCTCGCCTGCGCCCCGGCCATCCGCCCGGCGCTGCGCCGCCTCGTGGCGATGGGCCTGCCGCGCCTGCCCGTGCTGTCCTATCCGGAGATCACGGCCGCCGGTGCGACCGTCGACGCGGTCGGGGTGGTGAACGATGCCCCGGCGGTTGCTGCTCGAGGGTGACGACCTGGCCGAGCTGCTCGAGCGCGTGCGCGCCGAGCTGCCCGGCGCGGCCGTGGTGCGCGCCGAGCGCGTGCGCAGCGGCGGGGTGGCGGGCCTGTTCGCGCGGGAGCGCTACGAGCTGACGATCGACGTGCCCGACGGCGTGCCCGCGGCCGCGCCGCGCGTCCTGGGCGCGCGGTTCCC
>NZ_LWGM01000334.1 GCF_001750215.1 Isoptericola variabilis
CGGCGCGCGGGAGCGGCCCGCGCGCCGTGCCGGCGCGGCCCGCGACCCGCACCGTCGCCGCCGAGCGCGGCTACCTGCGCGAGACGGGCAACCTCGTCTTCCACCTGGCGCTGCTGGGCCTCATCGTGGCCGTCGCGCTGGGCCAGCTCTTCCACTACCGCGGCCAGGCGATCGTCACCGAGGGCCGCGGCTTCGCCAACGCCGTCGTCGACTACGACACCTTCGACAAGGGGGCCTGGTTCCAGCCCACGGCGCTGTCGCCGTTCTCCCTGACGCTCGACGACTTCTCCTCGGAGTTCGCCTCCGACACCGTCGCGTTCGCCCAGGCGCGCGACTTCACCGCCTTCGTCACGGTCACGGAGCCGGACGGCTCGGCGTCGCAGGAGACCATCAAGGTCAACCACCCGCTGTCGGTCGACGGCGCCAAGGTCTACCTCCAGGGCAACGGGTTCGCGCCGGAGATCACCGTGCACGACGCCCAGGGCGCGGTGGCCTTCGAGGGCCGCGTGCCGTTCCTGCCCGAGGACTCCATGTACACCTCGCGCGGCGTGGTCAAGGTGCCCGACGTCTCCGCCGGGCTCGAGCAGGTCGGCCTGGTCGGCTACTTCCTGCCCACCGCCGTCGTCGACGCCGAGGGCAACGCCCGCTCGGTGTTCCCGCAGCCCACCGACCCGCTGCTGGTGCTCGAGGTGTACCGCGGCGACCTCGGCCTCGACGAGGGCGTGCCGCAGAACGTCTACCGCCTCGACACCGCGGCGCTGACACCGTCGGTCGAGGACGACGGCGAGCGCGTCAAGGTGCTGGTGCGGCCGGGCGAGACCGTCGACCTGCCCGACGGGCTGGGCACCATCACCGTCGGCGAGGACGTGCCGCGGTACGTCGCGCTCGACCTGCGCCACGACCCGTCGCTGGCGTGGGTGCTGACGTTCGCGCTCGTCGCGCTGGCCGGCCTCGCCGTGTCGCTGTTCACCCCGCGCCGCCGCGTCTGGCTGCGCGCGTGGGAGGATGAGGGCCGCACCGTCGTCGAGCTCGCGGGCCTCGCCCGCGGCGACGACGCCGGCCTGCAGGGCGAGGTGGACCGTGCCCTCGCCGCGGTCCCCGCACTGGTGCCCGACGCAGGCACCGCCGACTCCACGAAGGTCCAGGAGGCATCCCGATGACCACCGCCGAGCTGAGCACGCTCCTCGTCTGGGGGGCGCTCGCCGCACTGACGGTCGCGCTCGTCGCGTTCGCCGTCGACCTCGCGCGGCGCACCGAGGTGCGCTCCGACGCCCGGACGCGCGCCCGCGAGCTGGCCACCGTGGGCGGGCCCGCGGGCGCCGAGGCGGGTGCTCCGGCCGCGTCGTCCGCGCCCGTCGAGCGTCGCAAGGCCGCCGGCATCGCGATGTCCACCACGTGGCTCGGCACGCTGCTGCTGCTGGTGGCGATCGTGCTGCGCGGGATCGCCGCCGGCCGCACGCCGTGGGCCAACATGTACGAGTTCACGCTGGTGGGCTCGTTCGTCGCGCTCGCGGTGTTCCTCGGCGTGAACGTGCGCCGCGACGTGCGGTTCCTGGGCGCGTTTGTCACCGGCCTCACCGCCGTGTTCCTCACCCTGGGGCTCAACGTCTTCTACGTCGCCGCCACGGGCGTGCAGCCGGCGCTGCAGTCGTACTGGCTGGTGCTGCACGTCGGCGTCGCGATCATCGCGACGGGCGTGTTCACCGTGGCGTTCGTCGCCTCGGTGCTGCAGCTGCTGCGCGACCACCGCGACGCTGGCTCGCCGTTCCTGGGCCGCTGGCACTGGCTCGACCGCGTGCCGGGCGCGGCCTCGCTCGAGGCGCTGAGCTTCCGGTTCAACGCCGTCGGGTTCGTGCTGTGGACCTTCACCATCATCGGCGGCGCCATCTGGGCCGAGCACGCGTGGGGCCGCTACTGGGGCTGGGACCCCAAGGAGGTCTGGTCCTTCGTCATCTGGGTCGTCTACGCGGCCTACCTGCACGCGCGCACCACGCGCGGCTGGTCCGGGCGTCGCGCGGCCTGGTTCGTCGTCGTCGGCTACGCCTGCGTGCTGTTCAACTTCACCGGCGTGAACCTGCTGTTCACCGGCAAGCACTCGTACTCGGGCCTCAACCCGGGGGCCTGACCTCCCGTTGTGGGTACAGAACACGCCGTGCGGATCGCGATCCGCACGGCGTGTTCTGTACCCACAACGTCCGGGGTGGTCAGGGGGTGGCGTTGTCGCCCGCGCCGTCCGCCGACGTGCCGCCGTCCGACGACGGGCCGTCACCGTTCCCGCGGCCGTCACCGTTCGCGCGGCCGTCGCCGCCGCCGTCCGCGCGGCCGGAGCCACCGCCGTCCGTGGGACCGGTGCCGCCGGCCTCGCGCTC
>NZ_LWGM01000335.1 GCF_001750215.1 Isoptericola variabilis
GCGGTGGGCGCGCCGCCGCGCCGGCGGCGGACCAGCAGCACGGCCAGGCCCGCGAGCACCAGCACGGCGCCGGCGATCACGCCGGGCCACAGCCACGGGGTGGTCACGGTGCGGGGCCAGGTCAGCTCGACCGTGGGCGCCTGGGCGCCGTCACCGACGCCGGCCGCGAGCAGCGACCAGCGGCCGGGCTGGTCGCTCCAGCGCAGCGTCGCCGAGCCCTCGCCCGACGCCTGCGCGACCCACATGTCGTTGTTGGCCGGGTCGGCGCCGCTCGGCTCGGCCGGCTCGGCGGGTGCGGCCTCCTCGCCCTCGGCGGTGGGCGACGGCGACGCCGTCGGCTCGCCCGCGGCGACGGCGAGGGCGTCCCATTCGGACAGGCCGGTGATGCGGGAGTACGGCTCGTCGCCGACCCAGCCGGCCACGTCGACGTCGCGGCCGACCGCGAGGGTCACCGTGCCGCCGTCGGGCACGGTCGCCCGCACCGTGACGCTGTCGTCGACGAGCTCCAGGACGCCGGGGTCGGTGACCACCAGCGCGCCGTCGCCCTGCGGCGACGCCGTCGCCACCACGGTGTCCGACTGCCGCCAGACGGTCGCGGAGGCGACGCCGAGGCCGGCGGCCACCAGTCCGAGGACGATCAGGACCGTCCCGAGCAGTTTTCGCAGCACCGAGTGGTTCCCTTCCGGTTGGCGCTCGAGGGTGACATCCAGACGACGTCACGGGAGAGGGTGACATCCCAGGATAGGGACGGACGGCAGGTGCCGGTCCACCGAGGGGCGACCCTCGGCGCCCTCTCGCACGCCGGGGACGCTATCTGCACGATCCCTTCACCGGGGCGCGGCGCGCGGGAGCGGCCCGCGCCTTCCCGGTGGCCGCCGCGACCGTCGGGCGCCGGTACCGTCCGCCGGGCACCGTCGGCGGACCGGGCCGCGGTGACGCGGCGGCTGACCGGCCACTAGGCTGACGCGAGCGAACCGGCGTGGCTGTCGCCAGCCTTCCCAGAACCCCATCGGAGGTCCCCTCGTGTCCGACGAGCGCTCGCTCTTCCCGATCACCATGCGCGGCTACGACCGCGCGCAGGTCGAGAACCAGATCGCACGCCTGGAGCAGTCCGTCGAGGAGGCCCGCCGCCAGGTGGAGGCCTCCGACGCCCGTGCGATGCAGATGCAGTCGGAGCTCGCCGAGGCCCAGCGCCAGCTGCGCGAGATGGACCGCCCCACCTACGCCGGGCTCGGCTCGCGCATCGAGCAGCTCCTGCGCTCCGCCGAGGAGCAGTCGGCGGCGGTGCTGACGCAGGCGAACCAGCAGTCCGCGGACGTCATGGCGCGCGCCAAGCTGTCGGCCGGCCAGGTCCGCTCGCGCGCCGAGGGCGAGGTCGCGGAGATGCTCGCCAGCGCCCGCCGCGAGGCGGAGGAGATCCGTACCACGACGTCGGCCGAGGCGGAGGGCGCGCTGCTGGCCGCCCAGCGCCGCGCCGAGGAGCTCATCGGCTCGGCCGAGCGCGAGGCCGCCCTCATCACGAGCACGGTGCAGGCCGAGGAGTCGGAGCGGCGGGCGAGCCTGGAGCGCGAGCTGGGCGTGCTGCGCTCGACCACCGAGCGCGAGGTGACCGAGCTGCGCGTCACCGCGGAGCGCGAGACCGCGCAGCTGCGCGCCCAGGCCGCCGCCGAGGCCGCGGCCCTGCGCGACGACGCCGAGCGCGAGTCCACGGAGCTGCTCGAGAGCACCCGCCGCGAGGCCGCCCGGATCATCGCCGACGCCAAGCACGAGGCGGCCGAGGCGTCGAACGAGGTGACCGCCGAGCTGGAGCGGCTGCGCGAGCAGGCCCGCCGCACCCTCGCCGACGCCGAGCTCGAGGCCGCGCAGCGCCGCGAGGACGTGGAGCGCGAGGCCGCGGAGCGGCACGCCACCGCCAAGGCGGAGACGGAGAGGCTCATCCGCACCGCCGAGGAGCACGCCGCCGAGGCCGAGAAGCGCGTGGCCACGGCGCTGCAGCAGGCCGAGAAGGTCCGCTCGGAGTCCGACGCGTACGTCAAGCAGCTCGTGGCGGACGCCCGCCGCACCGCCGACCGCATCGTCGCCGAGGCGCGCGAGTTCGCCGAGCAGACCGTGAACGACGCCCGCGTCGAGGCGGAGCAGCAGCGCGGCACCGCCCAGCGCCAGCTCCAGGACCTCACGCGCAAGCACGAGTCGATCAACACCTACCTCGACGAGCTGCGCGGCCTTCTGGGCGAGAAGGCCCCGGCATCGCCCGAGGCGCCCGCCGTCAGCGGTGCGGTGCCGGTCGGCTCGGTCTCCGCGGTGGCCGGCAGCACCCCCGCCCAGGCGGCCCGCGCCGCCGCGGCCCGGGCGACGCAGGACGGCGCC
>NZ_LWGM01000336.1 GCF_001750215.1 Isoptericola variabilis
CGCTGGCCCTCGCCGCCGTCGCCCTGCCCGTGGTCGCGCCCGCGCTCGCCGGCTCCCCCGCCGCGGCGCCGCACCGCGCGGCCGGCGTCGTCGAGAGCGTCCGCACCGCCGACGCCACCGCGACCGAGAGCAGGTCGACGACGGCCGCCACGACCACCGCGACCGCGAGCACGTCGACGACACCCGGCGGCGCCACCGCGCCCGTCGCCGTGGCCGACGACGAGGTCACGGTGACGCTACGGTCCGTCACGCCGCAGGTGGCCGGCCCGGGCGACACCGTCCGCGTCACCGTGACGGTCACCAACCCGACCGCCACCCCGCTCGAGGGCGCGACGGCGGAGCTCGGCGTCGGCTGGCGGCCCCTCGTCACGCGCAGCGCGCTGGCCACCTGGACCGACGAGGACGCCACCCGCCTCGCCACGGCGCAGGAGCGCCTCGACGTGCCGACGGTCCCGGCCGGCGGCCAGGCCGACGTCGTCCTCGAGCTCGCCGTCGACGGCCTGGGCCTCGCCGGCGCCCCGCGCGGCCCGCGGGAGATGTCCGTGGCGGTGCGCGGCGACGGTGCCGTCGTCGCGGCGGCGCGCACGTTCCTCCTGTGGGACCCCGACCGTGACGCCGACAGCGACGCCGACCGTGACGCCGACAGCGACGCCGACAGTGACACCGACGGCGACGCGGCGGGCACCGCGAGCGCCGCCGACGCGGGCGCGGTCCGGGTCAGCCTGCTGGCCCCCGTCACGGGCCCGGCGGTCGACCCCGCCGACGGCTCGACGGTCGAGGACCTCGCGCCCCTGGTGGCCGCGGACGGCCGCCTCAGCCGCGAGCTCGACGCCGTCGACGCGGCCGCGTCGGCGTCGGGCACGCGCGGCGTGCTGTCGCTCGCGGTCGACCCGGCGCTCGTGGCCGCGGCGAGCGCGTCGTCCGACGCCGCCGTGGCCGACTGGGCCGACCGCGCCGCCGGGATGGCCGAGGCCACCGACGTGCACCCGCTGCCGCCCTACGACCCGGACCTGTCCGCGCTCGCCCACGCCGACCTGAGCGCCGGCTCGCTCGGGTCCTTCGTCAGCACGCCGCTGCCGGGCGGCGGGGACGTGCCGGAGGGCTGGGCGCAGCCGCTCGCGTGGCCCGGCGGCGACGCCGCGCCCGACCTCGAGACCCTCGGCGCCGCCCGCTCCGCCGGGCTCGAGCTCGCCGTCGTCCCGGACGGCTACGAGGCCGTGCGCGGCACGGCGTCGGGCCTGGCCGCGATGGAGACGCCGAGCGGCCGGCTGCGCACGATCGTCGCCGACGGCCCGCTGTCCGACGCCCTGACCACGGGCACCGACGCGGCCGACGGCGTCCTCGCCGCGTCGCCGGCGGCGACGGCGCAGCGGCTCCTCGCCGAGACCGCCGTCGTGGCCAACCAGGGCGACGACGAGGAGACCCCGCACGTGGTGGCCGTGCTGCCGCGCGAGTGGGACCCCGACCTCCAGGCGCTGCGCACGGCGCTCACGGCGCTGCGCACCTCCGGATGGACCACGGTGACGCCGCTCGGCGCCCTGCTCGGCGGCCAGGCGCCGACCGTCGACCGGGTCACGCTCGAGGACGAGGAGCGGCAGGACGGCGAGCTCGGCGTCGCCTCCGTGCACCGCCTGGACGCCGCCCGGCAGAGCCTGGCCGACTTCGCCTCGGCGGCCGCCGACCCGGCCGAGCTCGCCGACGCCCAGGGCGCCGTGGCCGCGCCGCTCGCGGTGGCGTACCGGTCCGCGGCCGACGACCGGTCCGTGGCGGTCGACGCCGCGGTCGAGCGCGCCGACGCCCAGCGCGCGGGGCTGTCCGTGGTGCACCGGTCCGACGTGACCCTCATCAGCGCGGCCGGCGACATCCCCGTGCTCGTGCGCAACGAGCTGGGCACCGACGTCACCGTCGCCGTGGTGCTGCAGCCCGAGGACGGGCGCCTCACCGTCGACTCCCGGCCCACGACGACGATCCCCGCCGGCGCGTCGGGCGAGGTCCGCGTGCCGGTGCGCGCCATCGGGTCGGGCGACGTGGACGTCGAGGTGCGCCTGCTGACCCCCGACGGCACCGTCGCCGCGGAGCCCTGGTCCTTCCAGATCCGCGTCCGGGCCGGCTGGGAGACCGTCGGCACGGCCGTGGTCGCCGCCGTCGTCGGCGTGCTCTTCCTCGCGGGGATCTGGCGCACGGTGCGGCGCGGCCGCAGCGAGCGGCGCACCACCGGCGAGCACGTCCCCACCCCGAACGCGGCCGCCTGACCGCGCGTCCCGAGAGGCAGGCATGACCGACAGCACCAGCCCGCGCACCCCCGGCGAGCGTCCGCGCGACGCCCGGGCGGCGCGTGCCGCGCTGCGCACGCCGCC
>NZ_LWGM01000337.1 GCF_001750215.1 Isoptericola variabilis
CCGACGACGGGCAGCGGCGCGAGGCCGCCGTGCGCGCCGGCGCGGCGCTGGAGCTGTTCCAGGCCGCCGCGCTGCTGCACGACGACGTCATGGACAACTCCGACACCCGCCGGGGCCACCCGACCGCGCACCGGGCGTTCGAGGCCCGGCACGCCGACGGCGCCTGGGCCGGCGACGCCGGCCACTTCGGCGTCTCCGCTGCGATCCTCCTGGGCGACCTGTGCCTCGTGGCCTGCCAGCGCGAGCTGTCGCAGGCGCTCGAGCTGACCGGCCCCGAGGTCGCGCCCGCCGCCCGCGCCGAGTTCGACCGCATGCAGAGCGAGGTCATCGTCGGCCAGTACCTCGACGTGCTGGTGCAGGCCGAGCCGTGGGGCAAGGACCCGGCCGCCGACGAGGAGCGCGCCCGGGCCGTGCTGCGGGCCAAGTCGGCCAGCTACTCGGTGCAGAAGCCGCTCGTCGTCGGCGCCCTCCTGGCCGGTGCGACGCCCGAGCAGGTGCAGGCCGTCCGCGCCGCCGGGCTGCCGCTCGGGGAGGCCTTCCAGCTGCGCGACGACGTGCTCGGCGTGTTCGGCGACCCGGGCGTCACCGGCAAGCCCGCGGGCGACGACCTGCGCGAGGGCAAGCGCACCGTGCTCATGGCCCGCGCGATGGCGGGGGCCGACGACGCCCAGCGCCGCCTGCTGTCCGAGCGGCTCGGCGACCCCGACCTCGACGACGCCGCGGTGGCCGCCCTGCGTGCCGCGGTCGTCGACTCCGGGGCGCTCGCCGAGGTCGAGCGTCTCATCGACGAGCTCGCCGGCAGCGCGACGACGGCGCTGGAGTCGGCGGGGCTGCAGGAGCCGGGGCGCGGCGTGCTGCTCGGGCTCGCCCACGCCGCGGTCGACCGCGCCGCCTGACGTGCTGTCGGCCCGGGCCGCTTCCTGGGCCGCTGCCCGGGCGGCCTGCTGACCCGGCTCAGCCCAGCGCCTGCGCCGCCCGCCGGACCTCGGTCCTGCGGCCGGCGCGCAGCGCCTCGACGGGCGTGGTGCCGAGCGCGTCGTTCGGGGCGAACAGCCACTCGAGGATCTCCTCGTCCGGCAGCCCCTGGTCCGCGAGGACGAGCACGGTGCCGCGCAGCGACGGCAGCACCTGCTCGGCGCCGCCGTCCTCGGCCGGGACCAGGAACGCGGCGGGCACCTGGAAGACGGCGCGCTCGCCGCGGCGCACGCCGACGACGTGCCGGTCGCGCACCAGGTTGCGGGCCTGGGAGAACCCGACGCCGATCCGGTCGGCGAGGTCGGGCAGGGGCAGCCACTCGGGGACGAGGGCGTCGAGGTCCGGGGTCGTGCTCACGGCCGCCAGCCTACGCGGCGGGCCGGGGCCTCCCGGGCGGCCTCCGGCGGCGCGCAGAATCGTCGGGCGCGGGTCATCCCCAGGCCGCACGCCGCCGCCTACACTCGCCCCGTGGCCATGGCGACGACCGATCCGCTCCTCGGCCGCCTGGTGGACGGGCGGTACGAGGTCCGCTCGCGCATCGCCCGGGGCGGCATGGCCATGGTGTACCTGGCGCACGACCGGCGCCTGGAGCGCGACGTCGCGCTGAAGGTGATGCACCCGCACCTGGCCGAGGGGGTCGAGGGCGCGGAGTTCGTCTCGCGCTTCCGCCGCGAGGCGCGCGCCGCCGCACGGCTCACCCACCCCGGCGTCGTCGCCGTCTACGACCAGGGGCTCGACGGCGACACCAGCTACCTGACGATGGAGTACGTGCCCGGCTCGACCCTGCGCCGCGAGCTGCGCACGCACGGGACGCTGTCCCTCCGGCGCACCCTGCAGATCCTCGGGCAGGTCCTCGGGGCGCTCGGCGCCGCCCACCGCAAGGGGCTCGTGCACCGCGACGTCAAGCCCGAGAACGTGCTCATCACCGCCGACGGCGAGCACGTCAAGGTCGCCGACTTCGGGCTGGCGCGGGCGGTCACCGAGGTGACCAGCACGACCACGGGGACGATCCTCGGCACCGTCGCCTACCTGGCGCCGGAGGTCATCGCCACCGGGGGCTGCGACGCGCGCACGGACCTGTACGCCGTCGGGATCCTCGCCTACGAGATGCTCACCGGTGCCCTCCCCCACGCCGGCAGCACGCCGATCCAGGTCGCGTTCCAGCACGTGCACGAGGACGTGCCGGCGCCCTCGGGGCGCGTGCCGTGGCTGCCGGCGGAGATCGACGCGCTGGTCGGCGCGCTGACCGCCCGCGACCCCGCGCGGCGCCCCGCCGACGGCGGCGCCGCGTTCGAGCTGGTGCGGCACCTGCTCCTGGCGCTGGACCCCGCGGTGCTC
>NZ_LWGM01000338.1 GCF_001750215.1 Isoptericola variabilis
CCGCCGACCGCGGCCGCGAGGTCGGCAACGTAGACGTCGTCGACGACGGCGTGGATCCGCGTAGCGTTGGCGGTGCCGTCCGCATAGATGTCCCGGATACGCGACCCCAGCTCGACGAGAGAGTCGGTGACCCGAGCGCGCGCCACGTGGGCCGTCGTCCTGCTCGGCGGGGTGGCGCTGGCCACGGCCGCCCCGGTCTGGGTGCGCTCCGAGGTCGCGACCGCGCTCGACCCGCACGTCGCGGTGACGGTCACGGGCACGGCCGCGGCGCCCGCCGTCGGCGCGGCCGCGCTGGTCCTCGTGGCCGCCGGGCTGGCTCTGGCGCTCGGCGGCCGCGTCGCGCGCTGGGTCGTGCTCGCCGTCGCCGCGGGGGCGGGCGTCCTGGTGGCGGCCTCGGCCCTGACCGTGGCCACCGACCCCGAGCCGGCCGCGGTCACCGGGGCGAGCGAGGCGGCGGGCGTGACCGAGCTCACCGCCCCGGTGTCGCTCGCCGTGTGGCCCTGGCTGACGGCCGCTGTCGGCGTGCTCGCCGTCGTCGTCGCCGTGCTCGCCGCGGTCGCGTCGCGCCGGTGGGCGGCGACGTCGGGCCGTCACGAGCGGACGCCCGTCCCGGCTCCCGCCGGGAGCCCCGCCGGGGCGCCCGGCACCCCGTCGGGCACCGAGCCAGGTACCTCGACGGGCACCACGGCCGGCACCACGGCCGGCACCACGCGCAGCACGCCACGGGCCGCCGACCCCGGCGACGAGGACGACGTCGACGCCCACGACGCGTGGGACGCGCTCACCCGGGGCACCGACCCCACGGCGGACCGCTAGGCTGGTCCCGCCGACGGCAACCTGCACGGGCACCCACCAGCACGTCACGAAAGGCCCCATGACCACCATGGCCGAGAACACCAACGAGTACGCCTACCTGCCCCCGGCCGCGCCGCACCACAACGAGGGCAAGACGGTCGCGTCCTGGACCGCGATGGCGGGCGTCACCGTCGGCGCGCTGATCGCCGCGCTCGCCGTGGTCTTCGCCTCGGTCGTGCTGTTCGTCGTGGGCTTCGTGGTCATCGCGGTGTCGCTGGTCGTGGGGCTCGTGCTGCGCCGGATGGGCTTCGGCCAGCCCGACCCCGAGCCCGTCCCCGGCGGCGGCCGCCGCCAGCGCCCGGAGCGCTGAGCCGCCCCGCAGCCTCCGTGGCCGCTCCGCGGCGCCCCGTGGCGCCGCAGCGGCCACGCCCCACGGCGCCCGACCGCACCGGTCGGGCGCCGTCGTCGTCTCACCGCTCGGTGGGTGGTCAAGGTCACCCCGGCGCGGGCCCTACGATGGGCGGTGTCGGCACGGCCGGCAGGATCCGGTTCGCACGACGGGGGAGGCGCAGCATGACGGTCCTGGAGGACATCGTCGCGGGGGTCCGCGAGGACCTCACGACGCGCCAGGCGGCGACGTCGCTCGACGAGCTCAAGGAGCGCGCCGCGCGCGCCCCGGGCGCCCTCGAGGTGGTGAGCCGGCTGCGCGCGCAGGACGCCGTGGCCGTGATCGCCGAGGTGAAGCGCTCCAGCCCCAGCAAGGGCTCGCTCGCCGCGATCTCCGACCCGGCGGCGCTGGCGCAGGAGTACGCCCGCGGTGGCGCGAGCGTCATCTCCGTGCTCACCGAGCAGCGGCGCTTCGGCGGCAGCCTGGCCGACCTGGACGCGGTGCGCGCCAAGGTCGACGTGCCCGTGCTGCGCAAGGACTTCGTGGTCACGCCGTACCAGGTGTGGGAGGCCCGCGCCCACGGCGCCGACGTCGTCCTGCTGATCGTCGCCGCCCTCGAGCAGACGGTGCTCACGTCGCTCGTCGAGCGGGTGCACTCGCTGGGCATGACCGCGCTCGTCGAGGTCCACACCGCCGACGAGGTGCACCGGGCGCTCGACGCCGGTGCCCGCGTGGTGGGCGTCAACGCCCGCGACCTCAAGACGCTGCAGGTGGACCGGTCGGTCTTCGCCCGCCTCGCGCCGCTGATCCCGGACGACGTCGTGCGCGTCGCCGAGTCCGGCGTGCGGGGCCCGCACGACGTCATGGACTACGCCCGGGCCGGCGCCCACGCCGTGCTCGTGGGCGAGGCGCTCGTCACCGGCGACGCCCCCCGCCGCTCGGTGGCCGACCTGGTCGCCGCCGGCCAGCACCCGGCCCTGTGGTCCGTGCGGCCGGCCGCGCACTCCTGACGGCCCGCCGCAGCCCCACGCGCGCCGGGACGCCGCGGCCCGCCCGCCCCGGCCCGCCCGCCCCCCACCCCCCCCCGCCCCCCCCCCCCTGGGAGGG
>NZ_LWGM01000034.1 GCF_001750215.1 Isoptericola variabilis
GGCAAGACGATCGAGGGCATGGCTCGCCAGCCCGAGGTCGCCGGCCAGCTGCGCGCCACCATGTTCCTGGGTGTCGCGTTCGTCGAGGTGCTCGCCCTGCTCGGTCTCGTCGCCGGCTTCCTCTTCGCGCGGTCGCCGCCGCGACCAGGGCGGCGGTGCGCCTCGTGCGCGGCGACGCGCGCACGGCGCTGCGCGACCTCGACGGACGGGTCGACGTCGTGGTGTCCAACCCTCCGTACGTGCCGCCGGACGCCGTCCCCCGCGACCCCGAGGTGGCCGGGCACGACCCGGCCGTCGCCCTGTACGGGCTCGGCCCCGACGGGCTCGAGGTGCCGCGCGGCGTCACCGCCGCCGCGGCGCGCCTGCTGCGTCCGGGCGGGCTGTACGTCATGGAGCACGCCGAGGTGCAGGACGCCGCCGCGCGCGCGATGGTCGAGGCCGTCCGGGACGGCGGCGGTCCTGCGTTCGGCCCGGCGAGCACCCGCCCGGACCTGGCCGGGCGCCCCCGCATGGTCGTCGCGCGCCGCCGGGGCGACGCCTCGTCCGTGCCCTCCGACGTGCCAGACTGGAGGCCGTGAGCAGCGTGCATGACGTCACCGACCCGAACACCTGGGGGCCGGCCCTCGACGAGGCGGTCAACACCGTCTCGCGCGGTGGGCTCGTCGTGCTCCCCACCGACACCGTCTACGGCATCGGGGCAGACGCCTTCGACGCCGCCGCCGTCGCGGCGCTGCTCGCGGCCAAGGGCCGCGGCCGCCAGATGCCGCCGCCCGTGCTGGTGCCGGACACCCGCACGCTGGACGGGCTGGCCACCGAGGTGCCGGACGGGGCGAGGCGGCTCGTCGAGGCGTTCTGGCCCGGCGGGTTCACCATCATCCTGCGGGCCCAGCCGTCCCTGCAGTGGGACCTCGGCGAGACCCGCGGCACCGTCGCGCTGCGCATGCCCGACCACCCGGCCGCCCTGGCGCTGCTGCGCCGCACCGGCCCGATGGCCGTCTCGAGCGCCAACCGCACCGGCCGGCCGTCGGCGCTCGACGCCGCCTCCGCGCGCGAGCAGCTCGGCGACTCCGTCGCGGTCTACCTCGACGGCGGCACCGCCCCGGGCGGGGTGGCCTCCACGATCGTGGACGCCACGGTGACGCCCTTCCGGGTGGTGCGCGAGGGCGCGATCGACCTCGAGCGCCTGCGCGCCGTGGTGCCCGACGTGCTCGGCCCGGGCGAGGAGCCCGCCGACGCGTCCGAGGCGCCCGCCGACGCGCCCGCCGAGGACGCCGAGCCCGCCGCGGGGGCCCCGGCCGCCGCCGACGCGGCCGGCGAGAGTCCCGCCGGAGCCGCCGGGTGAGGGCGTACGTCCTGCTGATGCTGGTCGCGGCGGCCGTCACCTACCTCTCGACGCCCGCGGCCCGCTGGCTCGCGCGCCGCACCAACGCCATCTCGGCGGTGCGCGACCGGGACGTCCACACCCTCCCGACCCCGCGCCTCGGCGGCCTGGCGATCCTGCTCGGCATCGTCGTGGCGGTGTTCGTGGCCTCGCACATGCCGTTCCTCGAGCGGGTCTTCGAGGAGCCCCAGGTGTGGGGCATCGTCGGGGGGGCGGTCATCGTCGCGGTCCTGGGCTGGGCCGACGACATCTGGGACCTCGACTGGATGACCAAGCTGGCCGGCCAGGTGCTCGCGGCGGGCTTCATGGCGGTCATGCAGGTCCAGCTCGTGACCTGGCCCATCCCCGGCACGCTGACCATCCCGTCGTCGCGGGTGTCGCTGTTCGTGACCGTCCTGATCATCGTCGTCGCGATGAACGCCGTGAACTTCGTCGACGGCCTGGACGGGCTCGCGGCGGGCATCGTCGCCATCGGCGGCACCGCGTTCTTCCTGTACACCTACGGCCTGACCGCCCAGCAGAGCCCGATGGACTACTCCGACCTGTCGGCCATGACCATGGCCGTGCTCGTCGGGGCGTGCCTCGGCTTCCTGCCGCACAACTTCTTCCCGTCGCGCATCTTCATGGGCGACTCCGGGTCGATGGTGCTGGGCCTCGTCTTCGCCGGCGCCACGATCTCCGTGACGGGCCGGGTCGACCTGTCCACGTCCGGCGCGGCGAACGTGCCCGCCTTCATCCCGCTGCTGCTGCCGATCGCCGTGGTGCTGCTGCCGCTGCTCGACATGGGCATGGCGGTGGTCCGGCGCGTGGCCGCCGGCAAGTCGCCGTTCCACCCGGACCGCATGCACCTGCACCACCGGATGCTGGCGCTGGGGCACTCGCACCGCCGCGCCGTCGTCATCCTCTACGTGTGGACGGCGGTGTTCTCGTTCGGCGCCGCGGCGCTGGTGCAGTGGCACTGGACCGGCGTGCTGGTCGGGGTCGCCGTCGCCGTCGTCGCCGCCCTGGCCGCCACGCTGGGCCCGCTGCGCACGCGCGGGCGCTTCCTCGACGACGACGTCGCCACCAGCGCCGCGCTGGGGGAGGCCGAGCCCGTGGCCGGCGTCGCGCCGGCGCCCGGCGCCGGCCCCGCACCCCTGCTGGTGGTGGAACCGCCCGTGCCCCACCCCGCCGGGCCGGTGCCCCCGAGCCCCGCGAGCCCCGTCTCCTCCGGCTCGGCGACCCCGAGCCCCGTCCCCACCACCACGACCGAAGGACGCCCCCGGTGACGACCTCTCCCGACCCCCGGCCCGCCGAGCCCACCCCGGACCCGACGCCCGCCGCCGGCCCCGACCGCGGGGAGCCCGAGCGGCGTGTCCTGCGCACGGCGCTGCGCGACACCCTGCTGCTGCTGGCGGGCCTCGCGGTCGTCGGCGTCGTCGTCGGCGCGCTGGTGTCGGGCACGGCCGGCGTGTGGGGCGCCCTGGTGGGCGTCGCGCTCGCGGCGTTCTTCTGCGGCGTGACCATCTGGTCGATGGCGCGCACCGTCGGCGCGAGCCCGGCGGCCACGGGCGCCGTGGTCATGGGCTCGTGGATCGCCAAGATCGTGGTGCTGGTCGTGGTGCTCGCCGTGCTGCGCGGGCAGGACTTCTACGACCGCTGGGTGCTGATCGCCGTGCTGGCCGTGGGCGCGATCGGCTCGGCGCTGCTCGACTACCGGGCCGTGCAGCGGGGCCGCGTGCCCTACGTCCAGGCCTGACCGCCCCCCGCCGGGCCCGCCCCGGCGGGCCTGGCGCCGCCGCCGCTCGTGCCTTCGTTCACAAGCCCCGGTTTTCCGCCGAGGACCTGGCAAGACCGGGTCCGGGCATCCCCGAACATCCGGTAGAGTTACCGGCGAATCCATGACGGCCAGGTCCGATGGCGTGCCCGCACAGCGGCGACTCGGACCTCTGACCAACGGGAGTCCTCCTGTCCACGTCAGTGAACACCCTGCTTCTCGCCGCCGACGAAGGTGAGGGTGGTTTCCACGCGCCGACGATCGCGGACTTCTTCCCGGACGCGATCCTGTTCGAGGGCACGGTCTTCCAGATCGACCGCCACTGGATCATCCGCATCGTCGCGACGATCGTGCTGCTGACGGTCTTCATCGTCGCCGCTCGTCGCGCCCGCCTCGTGCCGGGCCGGTTCCAGGCCGGCGTCGAGTTCCTGCTCGACTTCGTGCGCGTGCAGATCGCCGAGGAGGTCCTCGGCAAGGCGAACGCCCGCCGGTTCCTGCCGATGCTGACGACGATCTTCCTGACGATCCTGGCGTTCAACCTCACGGGCATCATCCCGGGGCTGAACCTGGCCGTCACCTCGCGCATCGGCGTCCCGCTGCTGCTGGCGCTGTGGGTCTTCGTGACCTACTGGGCCGTGGGCATCAGGAAGCACGGCCTCGGCGGGTACCTGAAGAACAACCTCTTCCCCCCGGGCGTCCCGTGGCCGATCTACTTCATCCTCACGCCGATCGAGCTGCTGCAGCTCCTGGTCATCCGGCCGGGCTCGCTCATGGTGCGACTGGTGGCCAACATGGTCGCCGGCCACATCATGCTCGTCCTGTGCTTCGCGGCGACGCAGTTCTTCCTCCTCGAGGCGGACGGCGCGCTCCGGGCCTTCGGCGTGCTCACGCTGGGCGGCGGCATCTTCATGACGCTGTTCGAGCTGCTGGTCGCGTTCCTGCAGGCGTACATCTTCGCGCTCCTGGCCGCGGTCTACATCAACATGTCGCTGGAGGAGGAGCACTGACCGCTCCTTCGGGCGGCGCTCCTCGCACCACCTGAAACCCGCGACGGGCGCAGCGAAGCCCGCCGCACCCAGCCGACGTCGGTCCGACCGGGCCGACGCCAACCGGAAGGAAAGCAAGTGGACGTCACCACTCTCGCCGAGGTCTCGGGCAACCTGAACGCGGTCGGCTACGGTCTCGCCGCCACGGGCCCGGGCATCGGCCTCGGCATCCTCATCGGCAAGACGATCGAGGGCATGGCTCGCCAGCCCGAGGTCGCCGGCCAGCTGCGCGCCACCATGTTCCTGGGTGTCGCGTTCGTCGAGGTGCTCGCCCTGCTCGGTCTCGTCGCCGGCTTCCTCTTCGTGTGATGACGGCGCTCACCAGCGCCGCCGTGGTGGTGGCGCAGACGGAGGAGCCGCAGGGGCTCGACCTGTTCCTGCCCGCCTCGTACGACCTGCTGTGGTCGGCCGTGGTGCTCGTCATCATCGCCTTCGCGTTCTACAAGCTCGTCCTGCCCCGCATGCAGGCGGTGCTCGACGAGCGCGCGGAGAAGATCGAGGGCGGCATCGCCAAGGCGGCCCAGGCGCAGGAGGCGGCGGACCAGGCCCTGGAGGAGCAGCAGCGCCTGCTCGCCGAGGCCCGTGCCGACGCGGCGAAGACCCGCGAGGAGGCGCGCGAGGAGGGCAAGGCCATCGTCGCCGAGCTGCGCGTCAAGGCGAGCGAGGAGGCTGCTCGCATCACCGAGACGGCGCACCGCCAGATCGAGGCGGAGCGCCAGGCCGCGGCCGTGCAGCTGCGTGCCGAGGTGGGCGAGCTCGCCACCGAGCTGGCGTCCAAGATCGTCGGTGAGTCGCTGGACGACTCCGCCCGCCAGTCGCGCGTGGTGGACCGCTTCCTCGACTCGCTCGAGGCCTCGCAGACGGCGGCCGCCGCCTCGGGCAAGGAGAGCTGATGCGGGGAACGAGCGGAGCATCGCTGGCCGCGGCGCGCGAGCGCTTCGAGCCGGTGCTGCGCGACGCGGGTGACGCGGGCCTGACGCTCGGCGAGCAGCTGTTCGCCGTCGTCGACGCCCTCGACTCGTCGGGCGCCCTGCGCCGCACGCTCTCCGACCCGTCGACGCCGGGCGAGGACAAGGCGGCCGTCGTGGCGCGCGTCCTCGCCGGCGGTTTCGACGGGCGCGTGGTCGACCTCGTGGCGGGCCTGGCCCGCTCGCGGTGGTCGGCCGAGGCGGACCTGGCGAACGCCGTCGAGCGGCTCGGCGTGGACGCGGTCCTCGCCGCGGCCGAGTCGCGCGGCGCGCTCGAGGCCGTGGAGGACGAGCTCTTCCGCGTCACGCGGGCCCTGTCGGGTGCCCGCGAGGCGCGCGAGGCGCTGTCCGACCCGTCGACCGACCCGCGGCGCCGTGCCGCGCTCGTCGACGCGCTCCTCGAGGGCAAGGCGGACGCCGCGACCCTCGTCCTGGCCCGGCGTGCGACGACCGCTCTGCGCGGCCGTCGGTTCGTCGCGGCCCTGACCGAGATCGGCGAGGTGGTCGCCGAGCGCCGCAAGCGCCTGGTGGCCTCCGTCACCAGCGCCGTCGTGCTCACGCAGGCGCAGACGGACCGGCTCAGGGCCCTGCTCGAGCGGTCGTACGGCCGGCCCGTGCAGCTCAACGTGTCCGTGGACCCGTCCGTGCTGGGCGGCCTGCGCATCCAGGTCGGCGCCGACGTCGTCGACTCCACCGTGCTGTCCCGCCTGGCCGACGCGCGTCGCCGGCTGGCCGGCTGAACCGACGAGGCACAGCCGGCCCGCGTCCGACGCGGACCCCCGGCACCGACAACGAACGTGAGGCCGCCGATCCTGCGGCCACGACAGGAGCAGAACAATGGCTGAGCTGACGATCCGGCCGGAGGAGATCCGCGCCGCTCTGGACAGCTTCGTGAAGTCCTATGAGCCCACGGGCGCGGCGACCGAAGAGGTCGGTCGCGTCACCTACGCCGCGGACGGCATCGCCTACGTCGAGGGCCTGCCGGGCGCCATGGCCAACGAGCTGCTGCGCTTCGAGGACGGCACGCTCGGCCTCGCGCAGAACCTGGACGTCCGCGAGATCGGTGTCGTCGTGCTCGGCGAGTTCGCCGGCATCGAGGAGGGCCAGGAGGTCCGCCGCACGGGCGAGGTGCTCTCCGTCCCGGTCGGCGAGGGCTACCTCGGCCGCGTCGTCGACCCGCTGGGCAACCCGATCGACGGCCTCGGGGAGATCGCTGCCGAGGGCCGCCGTGCCCTCGAGCTGCAGGCCCCCGGCGTCATGGCGCGCAAGTCGGTGCACGAGCCGCTGCAGACCGGCATCAAGGCGATCGACTCGATGATCCCGATCGGCCGCGGCCAGCGTCAGCTGATCATCGGCGACCGCCAGACCGGCAAGACCGCGATCGCGATCGACACGATCATCAACCAGAAGGCCAACTGGGAGTCGGGCGACCCGACCAAGCAGGTCCGCTGCATCTACGTGGCGATCGGCCAGAAGGGCTCGACCATCGCGTCGGTGCGCGGCGCCCTCGAGGACGCCGGCGCGCTGGAGTACACGACGATCGTCGCCGCCCCGGCCTCCGACCCCGCGGGCTTCAAGTACCTGGCGCCGTACACCGGCTCGGCCATCGGCCAGCACTGGATGTACCAGGGCAAGCACGTCCTGATCATCTTCGACGACCTGTCGAAGCAGGCCGAGGCCTACCGTGCCGTGTCGCTGCTGCTGCGCCGCCCGCCGGGCCGCGAGGCGTACCCCGGCGACGTGTTCTACCTGCACTCCCGCCTGCTCGAGCGCTGCGCCAAGCTGAGCGACGAGCTGGGCGCGGGCTCGATGACCGGTCTGCCGATGATCGAGACCAAGGCTAACGACGTCTCGGCGTACATCCCGACCAACGTCATCTCCATCACGGACGGCCAGATCTTCCTGCAGTCCGACCTCTTCAACGCCGACCAGCGTCCCGCCGTGGACGTCGGCATCTCGGTGTCCCGCGTCGGCGGCGACGCCCAGATCAAGGCCATGAAGAAGGTCGCCGGCACGCTGAAGCTCGAGCTCGCCCAGTACCGCTCGCTCGAGGCGTTCGCGATGTTCGCGTCCGACCTCGACGCGGCCTCCCGCGGCCAGCTGGCCCGCGGCGCCGCGCTCATGGAGCTCCTCAAGCAGCCGCAGTACACCCCGTACCCGGTCGAGGAGCAGGTCGTGTCCATCTGGGCCGGCACCAAGGGCAAGCTGGACGACGTGCCGCTCGAGGACATCAAGCGCTTCGAGTCCGAGCTGCTCGACCACATGCGCCGCCGCACGGACGTGCTGCAGACCATCGTGTCGACCGGCAAGCTGGAGTCGGACACGGAGGCCGCGCTGGCCGCCGCCGTGGACGAGTTCCGCGCCGGCTTCCTCAAGGCCGACGGCTCGCCGCTGATCGGTGGCGAGAGCGACGTCGACGTGACGGTCGAGCAGGAGCAGATCGTCACGGGCAAGAAGGCCTGACACATGGCCGGAGGATCCCAGCGCGTCTACAAGCAGCGGATCAAGTCGACGCAGTCGCTGAAGAAGATGTTCCGCGCGCAGGAGCTCATCGCCGCGTCGCGCATCGGCAAGGCCCGTGCGCGCACCGCGGCGGCGACGCCCTTCGCGCAGGCCATCACGCGGGCCGTGTCCGCGGTGGCGACCCACGCGTCGGTCGAGCACCCGCTGACGAGCGCGCGCAACGACACCAACCGGGTGGCGATCCTCGTCGTCTCCTCGGACCGCGGCATGGCCGGGTCGTACTCCTCGGCGATCATCCGCGAGGGTGAGCGCCTGCGCGAGAGCCTCGAGCGCCAGGGCAAGCAGGTCGAGCTGTACGCCACGGGCCGCCGCGCGATCTCGTACTACCGCTACCGCGGGCGCCAGCTCGCCGGCGAGTGGTCGTACGGCTCCGAGCGCCCGTCGGCCGAGGACGCCGAGGAGATCTCGGAGACCCTCCTCGGCCGGTTCATGGCACGGGCCGACGAGGGTGGCGTCGCCGAGCTGCACGTGGTCTACACGCAGTTCGTCAACATGGTCACCCAGCGCCCTCGCGTCGCGCGGCTCCTGCCGCTCGAGGTGGTCGAGGGCGTCTCCGAGCAGGGCGACGTCGCGCCGCTGTACGACTTCGAGCCGTCGCCCGAGGTCGTGCTCGACACGCTGCTCCCGCGCTACGTGCGCAGCCGCATCTTCAGCTTCCTGCTGGACGCGGCCGCGTCCGAGCTCGCCTCGCGCCAGCGGGCGATGCACACGGCGACGGACAACGCCGAAGACCTGATCCGTACCTACACGCGACTGGCCAACCAGGCGCGCCAGGCGGACATCACCCAGGAGATCAGCGAGATCGTCTCGGGTGCCGACGCCCTCGCCGCGTCGGCGTAGCGGACCACCGCACGCCGTCGCGCGACGACCAGACTGACACCCAGACGACCTTTTCGAAGCGAGGCAAGCAATGACCGCCACCACCGTGGAAGCCCCGGTCGAGCGCCAGAGCGGTCCCGGCGTGGGCCGTGTCGCGCGCGTGATCGGCCCCGTCGTGGACATCGAGTTCCCCGAGGACGCGATCCCCGACATCTACAACGCGCTCACGGTCGACATCGACCTCTCCTCGCAGGGCGAGGGCGAGAAGACCTTCACGCTGACCCTCGAGGTCGCCCAGCACCTCGGTGACTCGCTCGTGCGCGCCATCGCGCTCAAGCCCACCGACGGCCTGGTGCGCGGTGCGCTCGTCACCGACACCGGCGCCCCGATCTCGGTGCCGGTGGGCGACATCACCAAGGGTCGCGTGTTCGACGTGACCGGCAACGTGCTCAACCTCAAGGAGGGCGAGCAGTTCGAGGTGACCGAGCGGTGGCCCATCCACCGCAAGGCCCCGGCCTTCGACCAGCTCGAGTCGAAGACCACGATGTTCGAGACCGGCATCAAGGTCATCGACCTGCTCACCCCGTACGTGCAGGGTGGCAAGATCGGCCTCTTCGGTGGTGCGGGCGTCGGCAAGACGGTCCTCATCCAGGAGATGATCCAGCGCGTCGCCCAGGACCACGGCGGTGTGTCGGTGTTCGCGGGCGTCGGCGAGCGCACCCGTGAGGGCAACGACCTCATCCACGAGATGGAGGAGGCCGGCGTCTTCGACAAGACGGCCCTGGTCTTCGGCCAGATGGACGAGCCGCCGGGCACGCGCCTGCGCATCGCCCTGACCGGCCTGACGATGGCGGAGTACTTCCGCGACGTCCAGAAGCAGGACGTGCTGCTGTTCATCGACAACATCTTCCGCTTCACGCAGGCGGGCTCCGAGGTGTCGACGCTGCTCGGCCGCATGCCCTCCGCGGTGGGCTACCAGCCGAACCTCGCCGACGAGATGGGCATCCTCCAGGAGCGCATCACCTCGACGCGCGGCCACTCGATCACCTCGCTGCAGGCGATCTACGTGCCGGCCGACGACTACACCGACCCGGCGCCGGCGACGACGTTCGCCCACCTGGACGCGACGACGGAGCTCTCCCGCGAGATCGCGTCGAAGGGTCTGTACCCGGCGGTGGACCCGCTGGCCTCGACCTCGCGCATCCTCGACCCGCGCTACGTGGGCCAGGAGCACTACGAGGTCGCGACCCAGGTGAAGTCGATCCTGCAGCGCAACAAGGAGCTGCAGGACATCATCGCCATCCTCGGCGTGGACGAGCTCTCGGAGGAGGACAAGACGATCGTCGCGCGTGCGCGCCGCATCCAGCAGTTCCTCTCCCAGAACACGTACATGGCGGAGAAGTTCACCGGCGTCGCCGGCTCCACCGTGCCGCTGTCGGAGACCATCGAGGCGTTCAAGAAGATCGCCGAGGGCGAGTTCGACCACGTCGCGGAGCAGGCCTTCTACAACATCGGTGGCCTCGAGGACCTCGAGCGCAACTGGGCCCGCATCCAGAAGGAGTACGGCGCCTGACGCCCCGGGCCGGCCGGCCGCTCGCGAGAGCGGCCGGCCGGCCGCCGGACAACCCACGGCGCTCCGCCGTCCGCCGACCGGCGCGACGCGGGGCGCCGCCCCCGAGAGGAGTACCCCTGTGGCAGAGCTGAGCGTGGACCTCGTGGCCACCGACCGCAAGGTCTGGTCCGGCACGGCCGACCAGGTGAGCGCGCCGTCGGTCGACGGCCAGGTCGGCATCCTCGCCAACCACACGCCCCTGCTCGCGGTGCTGCGCCCGGGCACCGTCAAGGTCAGCACGTCGCACGGCGAGTCCGTCGAGGTGCACGTCAGCGGGGGCTTCGTCTCCGTGGACGACAACCTGGTGACGATCGTCGCGGACGACATCGAGCCGGTCGCCCCGGCCGAGTCCCGCCTCGCCTGAGGTTCACCGCCGTGCCGTTCGCCGCCTGGGTCGCCGTCGCCGTCGTCGCGCTGCTGGCGCTCCTGGCGGCGATCGGCGCGTGGCGGCTGCGCAGGCTGTCCCACCGGGTCGGGTCCTTCCCGTGCCACGCGCGGGCGGCCGACACCCCGAGCGCCGCGTTCACCCTGGGCATCGCCCACTACGCCGTCGGGCGCATCGACTGGTACCGCTGCTGGTCGCTCGCGCCGCGCCCGGCCCGGACCTGGTCGCGCGACCGGCTCGAGGTCACCGGCCGGGTCCCGCTGGACCAGGCCGGCCAGCCGGACCAGTACCTCGTGCGCTGCCGGTACGACGGGACGGACTTCGAGCTGTCCATGTCGACCGGCGCCTACTCCGGCCTCGCCTCGTGGCTCGAGGCCGCCCCGCCAGGTCGCCGCGACCTGGTGCTCTGACACGCCCGACGCCCGCCGGCGCCCGGCCCGCGGCCCGACCGCCGCACCCTTCCCTCACCGCCCGACCGACCGCTGGAGCTTTGTGCGCCTCGTCGTCGCCCAGTGCTCGGCCCGCTACACGGGCCGCCTGACCGCCCACCTGCCCCTGGCCACCCGCCTCGTCGTCGTCAAGGCCGACGGCAGCGTGCTGCTGCACTCCGACGGCGGGTCCTACAAGCCGCTCAACTGGATGAGCCCGCCCTGCACCCTGCGGGTGGGGGAGCCGGACGACGCGGCGCGGGAGCGGGGCGTCACCGCGGTGTGGACCGTGCAGCACGCCAAGTCCGACGACCGCCTCGAGATCGAGCTGCACGAGGTGCTGCACGACTCCAGCCACGACCTCGGCGTGGACCCCGGCCTGGTCAAGGACGGCGTCGAGGCGCACCTGCAGCAGCTGCTCGCCGAGCAGATCGCCCTCCTCGGCGACGGGCACACCCTGGTGCGCCGCGAGTACATGACGGCGATCGGCCCGGTCGACATCCTGGCCCGCGACGCCACCGGCGCCACCGTCGCCGTCGAGATCAAGCGCCGCGGCGACATCGACGGCGTCGAGCAGCTCACCCGCTACCTCGAGCTGCTCAACCGCGACCCGCTGCTGGCCCCGGTGCGCGGCGTGTTCGCCGCGCAGGAGATCAAGCCGCAGGCCCGGGTGCTCGCCACCGACCGCGGGATCGCGTGCGTGGTGCTCGACTACGACGCCATGCGCGGCGTCGACGACGTCGACTCGCGCCTCTTCTGACGGTTCGGCGCCGGCCGGTCCGGCGCTGCCCCGCACCGCGCCCCGCGTGCGGGAGGATGGCGCCATGACGCGCACCCCCTCCACCGGCACCGTCGTCCTGCGCGGCCGCGTGGTCACCCCCGACGCGGTGGTCGACGACGGCGTCGTCGTCCTCGACGGCGACCGCATCGTGCTGGCCGGGTCGGTCGGCGACGTCCTGCGCGCCGGCGCGGCGCCCGACGTCCTCGCGGCCGTCGCCGCGACGGCGCCCGCGCCGGGGACCACGCTCCTGCCCGGCCTGGTCGACCTGCACAACCACGGCGGGCACGGGGCGAGCTTCCCCGACGCGACCACGCCGGAGGAGGCGCGCGTCGCCGTGGCGGAGCACCTGCGGCACGGCACGACGACGATGCTGGCGTCGCTCGTCACGGCCGGTCGCGCGACGCTGCTCGCGCGGGCCGAGCTGCTCGCCGGGCTGGCCGAGGCGGGGGAGATCGCCGGGATCCACGCCGAGGGGCCGTTCCTGTCGTACGAGCGGCGCGGCGCGCAGAGCCCCGAGCACCTCGCGGCCGGCGACACCGGGTTCGTGCGCGAGCTCGCCCGGGCGGCACGCGGGCACCTGCGCACCATGACCGTGGCGCCCGAGGTGCCCGGCGTGGCCGGCCCCGGCGGCGCGGCGGAGGCGCTGGTGGCCGAGGGCGTCGTCCCGTCGCTCGGGCACACGGCGGGCACGACCGAGCAGGCCGACGCGCTGGTGGCGCAGGTGGCGGGGGCGCTGCGCGCGACCGCCGCCGGGGGAGGGCCGGCGCGGGAGATGACCGCGACGCACCTGTTCAACGGCATGCCGCCCCTGCACCACCGGGCGCCGGGGCCGGTGGCGGCGTGCCTGGCCGCCGCGGCCCGCGGCGACCTCGTGGTCGAGCTCATCGGCGACGGCGTGCACCTCGCGCCCGCCACGATCCGCTCGGTGATGACGACGCTGGGCGCCGACCGGGTCGCGCTCGTCACCGACGCGATGGCCGCCGCGGGGATGCCCGACGGCACCTACGAGCTCGGCCCCATGTCGGTGACCGTCCGCGCCGGCGTCGCCCGGCTGACCGACCCCGAGGACCCGGACGGCGGCTCGATCGCCGGCGGGACCGCGCACCTGCTCGACGTCGTGCGCACCGCGGTGGGGGCGGGGGTGCCGCTCGCCGACGCGGTGCGGGCGGCGTCGTGGGTGCCCGCGCGCGTGCTCGGCCGGCACGACGTCGGCGGGCTCGTGCCCGGGCGCCGGGCGGACGTGCTCGTCACCGACGCGGACCTGCGGCCCGTGCGCGTCCTGCGCGCGGGCGTGCCGGTCGCCTGACCGGCACCCCGACAGCCCTCCGCAGACGCGTCACCAGCGGGGACGCCACGGCAGGCGGCCGCACGGCGGGGTCGCGCCGCCGTCACGCCCGGCGGCGGCGTCAGCCGACCGCTTGACTCCCGATTCGTTCAACGGCAATACTCAATGCGCAACATCATCGAAGCGCTTCGACGGAACGCTTCGACGAAGCGCTTCGACCATGGCGTCGGGGCGACCAAGGTGCCCACGACCACGGGGAGGTGACCGCATGGCGACGATGCAGGACGTGGCGCAGCGCGCGCAGGTCTCGCTGAGCACGGTCTCCTACGCCCTCTCGGGCACCCGGCCGGTCTCGGCGGAGACGCGGCGCCGCATCGAGGAGGCCATGGCGGAGCTCGGCTACCAGCCGAACGCCATGGCACGGGGCCTGGCCTCGCGGCGCAGCAACGTGCTGGCTCTCATCTACCCGGCCATGGAGCGCGGGCTCGGCGGCACCGTCGCCGAGTTCGTCGACGCGGCCGCGGTCACGGCGCGGGAGAACGGCTACCACCTCGTGCTGTGGCCCTTCCGCACCACCCAGGCCCCGGAGGTCCGCGACCTGGTCCGCCAGGGCATGGCGGCCGGCGTCCTGCTGATGGAGGTCTCGCTCGACGACGCGCGGGTGGACACCCTGCAGGAGGCGGGGGTCCCGTACACGATGATCGGCCGCACGCGGGTCGTCACGGACCGCCCCAGCGTCGACATCGACTTCGAGCGGACCACCGAGGACGCCGTGGCGCACCTCGCCGGTCTCGGTCACCGGCGCATCGGCTTCGTCAACCACTCGCTCGCCAGCCGCGAGGCCGGCTACGCGCCCACCTTCCGGGCGCAGGAGGGCTTCGAGGCGGCGATGCGCGCCCGCGGTCTGCAGCCGGTGGTCGTGCACAGCGACGAGTCGCCGCGCGCCGGCCGTGCCGCCGTCGGCGAGCTGTTCGCGCTCGAGCCGGGCCTGACCGCCCTGGTCACGATGAACGAGATCGCGACCTTCGGGGTGATGGCCGAGCTGCAGGCCCGGCGCATCGACGTGCCGGATCAGATGTCGATCCTGTCGATCGTCACCTCGCCGGGCGTCGGCGAGATGAGCAACCCGCCCCTGACCACCATGCACGCCCCCGGCGCGGAGCTCGGACGCCTCGGCGTCCTCAAGCTCCTGTCGCTGGTGGACGCCAGCCGCCCGGCCACGCCGGACGTGCTCATCCCGTGCGCCCTCGAGCCCGGGGGCAGCGTCGCGCCCGCCCCCGGGGCGGCGCCCGGAACCCACCCCGACGGCCCGGGCAGCGCCGTCGACGGTGACACCGCGTCGTCCTGACGCACCCCGCGACCCGACGACGGGCCGCGTCCACCCCACCGGGCCACGCGGCCCGGGACCCCGGCCCCGGCCGGACTCGACGAGGAGGACCCGCGATGAAGCGAACCCGCAAGGGCTCGATGATCGCCGCCCTGGCGGTGCTGCCGCTCGCCCTGACGGCGTGCGTCGGTGGAGGCACGGGCGGCGGTGACGCCGCCGGCGGCGGCGACACCGACGACTCGACGCTGACGATCTGGCACTACGAGAACGACGACTCCGCGATGGGCCAGGCCTGGGCCCGGGCCATCGAGATCTTCGAGGAGGAGCACCCGGACGTCCAGGTCGTCGTCGAGAAGCAGACGTTCGAGCAGATCCAGAAGAACGCCAAGATCGTGCTCACCGGCGACGACGTGCCGGACGTCATGGAGTACAACAAGGGCAACGCCACCGCCGGCCAGCTCGCCGCGCAGGGCCTGCTCGCGCCGCTCACCGACGTCGCCGAGGAGAAGGGCTGGGCCGACAAGCTGCCCGGCTCGCTGCAGACGACCGCGACGTACGACGAGAACGGCCTCATGGGCTCGGGCGAGTGGTACGGCGTGCCGAACTACGGCGAGTTCGTGCAGGTCTACTACAACAAGGCGATGTTCGCGGAGCACGGCGTCGAGGTGCCGACCACCCTCGAGGAGTTCGAGGCCGCGCTGCAGACCTTCAAGGACGCCGGCGTCACGCCGCTGGCCGAGGCGGGCTCCGAGTACCCGCTCGGGCAGCTCTGGTACGAGCTGGTGCTCGCCAACTCGGACCGCGGCCTGGTCGACCAGTACCAGCTGTTCGACGGCGACGTGGACTTCCACGGCCCGGAGATGACCGCCGCCACCGAGAAGCTCGACGAGTGGATCAAGGCCGGCTACATCGCCCCCGACTCGGCGGCGCTGACGGCCGAGGACATGGGCGTGTCGTTCATCAACGGCACCTACCCGATCATGGTCTCCGGCTCCTGGTGGTTCGGCCGCCTCGCCACCGAGATGCAGGACGACTGGGGCCAGTTCAACTTCCCGGGCAACACGCTGCACCCGGGCTCGTCCGGCAACCTGTGGGTCGTGCCGGCCAACGCCGACTCGCAGTCGCTGGCCGAGGAGTTCATCGACATCACGCTGCGTCCCGAGGTGCAGAACGTCCTGGCGGAGAAGGGCGGCCTGCCCGTGGCCGGCGACGCCTCGACGATCACGGACGAGCGCACCAAGGAGCTCACCGAGAACTTCCAGGCGATCCTCGACGAGGACGGCCTGGCGTTCTACCCCGACTGGCCGGTGCCCGGCTACTACGACGTCGTCGTCAGCCAGCTGCAGTCGCTGGTGAACCAGTCGAAGGCGCCCGCCGAGGTGCTCGACGGGCTCGAGTCCGCCTACGTCGAGGGCAAGTCCGACCTGACCGGCGAGTGACCCGGCGCGGGGGCGGCCGACGCCGGCCGCCCCCGCCCGGTCCGCGCCGCGGGCGACCTGCAGGCCGCCTGCGGGCCGCCGGGCGCCGGCCCGTGCGCCGGCCCGTGAACGAGGAGCTGGAGATGACCGCAACGGTCGAGTCCCGACCCGAGTCCCGACCCGGGTCCCGACCCGAGTCCCGTCAGCGCCGACGCCGCCGCCCGGCGTGGGTGCCCTACCTGCCGTACCTGATCCCGGGGGCCGTGGCGTTCGTCGTCGTGATCGGCTACCCGTTCGTCACCAACGTCTACATCAGCCTCTTCTCGTGGCGCGGCGGCATGTCGCCGCTGCGGTGGGTGGGCCTCGGCAACTACGCCGAGCTGATGCAGGACACCGCGTTCTGGACGTCGTTCACCAACTCCGTGACGATGATCGCCGCGATGGTCGTGGCGCCCACGCTCATCGGCCTGGTGCTCGCGGCGGTGCTGTTCGACTACCTGGGCCGTCGGTTCGGCGGCCGGGTCGCCGCGGTGCTGCGCGCCACCTACTACCTGCCCCAGATCCTGCCCGTCGCCGTCGCCGGCGTGCTGTGGAACTGGATCCTCAACTCCCAGACCGGCGCGCTCAACGTGGTCCTGCGGGGCCTCGGCGTCGACAGCCCGCCGAACTGGCTGGGCGACACCTCCACCGCGCTGCCGACCGTGGCCGCCGTGCTCGTGTGGGTGCAGATCGGCTACCCCGTGGTCATCTTCATGTCCGCGCTGCAGCGCGTGGACCCGGAGCTGTACGAGGCCGCGGAGCTCGACGGCGCGGGCTGGTGGCGGCGCTTCCGCGCGATCACGCTGCCGCAGATCCGCCCCGAGACCTTCGTCGTGACCCTCACCTGCACCGTGGCGGCGCTCAAGGTGTTCGGCCCGATCTACGTGCTGACCCGCGGCGGCCCCGAGAGCTCGACCCTCGTGCCGAGCTACTACTCGTACCTGAACTTCTTCGACAAGTCGAAGGTGGGCTACGGCGCCGCCGTCGCCACGGTGCTGACGCTCGTGATCATCGTCGTGGCCGTCGTCATCCTCGGCCTGCAGAACCGCGCCCAGCGGCGCGAGGAGGAGGGGCGCTGATGTCCACGCTCACCGCACCCGTGACGGCCCCGGCGCCGTCCACCCCGTCGAGGACCCGCCGCCCCTCGCGCCAGGACGAGCGGCACCGCCGCGGCGTCGCCCGCTGGTTCGTCCTGGCGGCCGCGGTCCTCGCGGCCCTGGTCATGCTGGCGCCGTTCGTCATCATGGTGCTCAACGCGCTCAAGTCGCCGCAGGACTACTCCCAGAACGGCCCGCTCAGCCTGCCGACGCAGCTGTACCTCGACGGCGTCACCACCTTCTGGGAGCGCACGGACTTCCCGGTCAAGCTGTGGAACTCGTTCTTCATCTCCGGCGTCGTGGCCGTGCTGGGCACGCTGCTGTCGCTGCTGAACGCCTACGCGATCGGCGTCGGGCGCATCAAGGGCCGGCTGTGGATCGTCACGCTGTTCCTGCTGGCGAACATGCTGCCGCAGGAGGCGCTGATCTACCCGCTGTTCGACATGGCCCAGAAGGTCGGCCTGTCCAACTCGCCGTGGTCGGTCATCATCATCTTCACCGTCATCCAGTCGGCGTTCGGCACCTACCTGCTGGCCTCGGTGCTGGGCACGTTCCCGCCCGCGCTGCTCGAGGCCGCGGCGCTCGACGGCGCCGGCCGCTGGCGCATCCTGTGGAAGGTCGTCTTCCCGATCGTGCGCCCCACCCTCGGCGTGCTGATGATCTTCTTCTTCATCTGGACGTGGAACGAGTTCTTCATCCCCCTGGTCATGCTGACCACGGGCGACACCCAGACCGTGCCGATCGCGCTCGCGTCGCTGCAGGGCGACCGGATGATGGACGCGCCGACGACGAACGCCGGCGCGCTGATCTCCCTGCTGCCCGCGCTGGTCTTCTTCCTCGTCTTCCAGCGCACGCTGACGCGCGGCGTCACCGCCGGCTCGGTGAAGTGACCGCCGGCGCGACCCCAGACCTCCTCACCGACGAGACCCGAGAGGGCGACTCATGAAGTTCACCGACGGCTACTGGCAGACCCGCCGTGGCATCCGACCGCTCTACGCCGTGGAGGTCGACGACGTCCGCGTCGACGAGGCCGCGGGCACCATGACGGTGTACGCGCCCACCGCGGTGATCCGCGGCCGGGGCGACACGCTCAACCGGCCGATGATGACGGTGACGTACTCGTCGCCGGCGCCCGGCGTCGTGGCCGTGGACGTCGTCCACCACGCCGGCGCGGCCGCGCCCGGCCCGGCCTTCGCCGTCACCGGCGCCGACGGCTTCCGGCCGCTGGTCAAGGTGGACGAGTCGGCCGGCGTGCTGGAGACCGGCGGGCTGACCGTGCGGGTGCACCGCGGCGGCCGGTGGCACGTCGACTTCGAGCAGGACGGGCGGGTGCTCACCTCGAGCCTGCCCAAGTCGGTGGGCGTGATGACGGCCGAGGCCGGCGAGCAGGAGGGCACCTCCTGGGTGCACGAGCAGCTCACGCTCGACCCGGCCGAGCACGTCTACGGCCTGGGCGAGCGGTTCGGCCCGTTCGTCAAGAACGGCCAGGTCGTCGACGTCTGGAACGAGGACGGCGGCACCTCCAGCGAGCAGGCCTACAAGAACGTGCCGTTCTACGTCACGAGCAAGGGCTACGGCGTCTTCGTCGCCCACCCGGAGAAGGTCTCGCTCGAGGTGGCCTCCGAGGTCAACACCCGCGTGCAGTTCTCGGTCGAGGGCCAGCGCCTGCGCTACTACCTCGTCGGCGGGCCCACGCCCAAGGACGTGCTGCGCCGGTACACCGCCCTGACCGGCCGCCCCGCCCGGGTGCCCGGCTGGTCCTTCGGCCTGTGGCTGTCGACGTCGTTCACCACGAGCTACGACGAGGCGACCGTCACGAGCTTCATCGACGGCATGGCCGAGCGCGACCTGCCGCTGAGCGTCTTCCACTTCGACTGCTTCTGGATGCGCGAGTACCAGTGGTGCGACTTCGAGTGGGACCCGCGCACGTTCCCGGACCCCGAGGGCATGCTCGCCCGCCTGCACGAGCGGGGCCTGAAGGTCTGCGTGTGGATCAACCCGTACATCGGCCAGCGCTCGCCGCTGTTCGCCGAGGGTGCCGCCAAGGGCTACCTGGTGCGCACCACCGACGGCGGCGTGTGGCAGTGGGACATGTGGCAGGCCGGCATGGGCCTGGTCGACTTCACCAACCCCGAGGCCACCGCCTGGTACCTCGGCCACCTCGAGCGCCTGCTCGACCAGGGCGTCGACTGCTTCAAGACCGACTTCGGCGAGCGCATCCCGGTGGACGACGTCGTCTGGCACGACGGCTCGGACCCGCGCAAGATGCACAACTACTACGCGCACCTGTACAACGAGGCGGTCTTCCGCCTGCTGGAGCGCAAGCGCGGCACCGGCGAGGCCGTGCTGTTCGCCCGGTCCGCCACCGCCGGCGGCCAGCAGTTCCCCGTGCACTGGGGCGGCGACTGCGACTCCACCTACGCCTCCATGGCCGAGTCCCTGCGCGGCGGGCTGTCCCTGGCGATGTCCGGCTTCGGCTACTGGAGCCACGACATCGGCGGGTTCGAGGGCACGCCCGACGCCGGGGTGTTCAAGCGGTGGCTCGCGTTCGGCCTGCTGTCGAGCCACTCGCGGCTGCACGGCTCCGGCTCCTACCGCGTGCCGTGGGCGTTCGACGACGAGGCGGTCGACGTCACCCGGACGTTCACGCGCCTCAAGCTCTCGCTGATGCCGTACCTGGGCCGGCTGGCCGAGGAGGCGCACACGCAGGGCGTGCCGATGATGCGGCCGATGGTGCTGGAGTTCCCCGCCGACCGCGGGGCCCAGCCGGTGGACATGCAGTACATGCTCGGCGACGCGCTGCTGGTGGCCCCCGTGTTCACCGCGGACGGTACGGTCGAGTACTACGTGCCCGAGGGCACGTGGACGCGGCTGGTCGACGACGTCGACGGCTCGCACGCGGCCACGGTGACGGGCCCGCGCTGGGTGACGGAGGAGCACGGCTTCACGTCGCTGCCGGTGCTGGTGCGGCCGGGCACGGTGCTGCCGGTCGGCGCGCGCGACGACGCGCCGGAGTACGACTGGGCGGACGGCGTGACGCTGCGCTGCTTCGAGCTGCCCGAGGGACACGACGAGGAGGTCACGGTGCCGGGTGGGACAGGACGGGACGCGACGTTCCGGGTGCGACGGACGGCGGACGCCGTCGTCGTGACGACGACGGACGCGCCGGGGGAGTGGGGCGTCGAGGTCGCGGGCCGGCAGGCCCGGGCGACCGGCGCCGGCGAGCTGCGGGTGGTGGTCGCGTGAGCGCGCAGGCGCAGGGCGGGGCGCCGGGCGGCCGGACGTTCCCCGACGACTTCGTGTGGGGCACCGCCACGGCGGCCTACCAGATCGAGGGCGCCGCCGCGGAGGGCGGCCGCGGCCCGTCGATCTGGGACACGTACTCGCACACGCCGGGCCGTACGCTCGGCGGGGACACCGGGGACGTGGCCGACGACCACTACCACCGGTGGGAGGAGGACGTGGAGCACCTGGCCCGCCTCGGCGTCGACGCCTACCGGCTGTCGGTCTCCTGGCCGCGGGTGCAGCCCGGCGGGCGCGGGGAGCTCAACGCCGAGGGCGTGGCGTTCTACGTCCGGCTGCTCGAAGCGCTGATCGCGCGCGGCATCCGCCCGGTGGTGACCCTCTACCACTGGGACCTGCCGCAGGAGCTGGAGGACGCCGGGGGCTGGGCGAACCGGGAGACGGCGTACGCCTTCGCCGAGTACGCCCGCCACATGGCGCGCGAGCTGGGCAAGCGGGTGGACACCTGGACCACGCTCAACGAGCCCTGGTGCTCGGCCTACCTGGGCTACGGCTCGGGCGTGCACGCCCCGGGCCGCACGGAGCCCGAGGCGGCCCTGCGCGCGGTGCACCACCTGAACCTGGCCCACGGCCTGGCCTCGGCCGCGGTGCGGGACGTGCTGGGCGAGGGCACGAGCACGTCGGTGACGCTGAACCTGCACGTGGTGCGCCCGGAGGACCCGGAGCGCGACGCGCTCGCGGTGCGGCGCATCGAGGCGCTGGCCAACGGGGCGTTCCTGGGCCCGATGCTCGAGGGCGCCTACCCGCAGGACCTGCTCGACACCACGGCGGCCGTGAGCGACTGGTCGTTCGTGCAGCCGGGCGACCTCGAGCTGGTCCGCCAGCCGATCAGCGTGCTCGGCGTGAACTACTACTCGCCGGTCACCGTGCGGCTGTTCGACGGCACGGGGGAGCGGTCCGAGGACGACGGGCACGGCGCCTCGGCGCACACCCCGTGGGTCGGGGTCCAGGACGTGGAGTTCGTCCAGGTGCCCGGCCCGCGCACCGCGATGGGCTGGGGCATCGACGCCACGGGCATGTCCGAGCTGCTGGTCTCGCTGGCCAAGCGGTACCCGGACGTGCCGCTCATGGTCACGGAGAACGGCGCGGCGTTCGACGACGAGGTGACCGTCGAGGCGGACGGCACGCGGCGGGTGCACGACCCGCGGCGGGTGGCGTACCTGCACGACCACGTGGCCGCCGTGGGCGACGCCCGCGACGCCGGCGCGGACGTGCGGGGGTACTTCGCCTGGTCGCTGATGGACAACTTCGAGTGGGGCTACGGCTACTCCCGGCGCTTCGGGCTGCTGCACGTCGACTACGACACGCTCGAGCGCACCTGGAAGGACTCCGCGCACTGGTACCGCCGCCTGGCCGCCTCGGGCACCCTGCCCGCGGTGACCGACGTCGACCCGCAGCCCTGACGCGCGCCGCCCGGCGCGCCGGTCCACCCCGGTGGCCGGCGCGCCGAGCGGGTGATCTTTCGCACCACCGGACGGCCCGGAGCGCCCCCGCGCGGGGGGCTCCGGGCCGTCGTCGCGCCCGGACAGGTCGGCGACGATCGGGCGGTCCGAGGCACGCAGGTCGGCCACGAGCCGGCCGTAGAAGTCGCCCGGCACGCCGATGTCCGACCGCGAGCCGGTCAGGACGCACACGTCGGACTCCAGC
>NZ_LWGM01000339.1 GCF_001750215.1 Isoptericola variabilis
GGCCGCCACCGCGGCCGCCGCCGGGCCCCGCCGGCCCGACGCGCCGCTGCCCGGCGTGCTGCGCCTCGGCCTCGTGCGCGCCGGCGTCGAGCTGCGCCAGTTCTGGCGCGAGCGCGACGCCGTCGTCTTCGTGTTCGCCTACCCGATCCTGCTGCTGGCGGTGTTCGCCACCGTGTTCGCCGAGGACACCCAGGGGATGCCCGGGTCGGAGGTGGACTTCGCCCGGTACTTCCTGCCCGGCATGATCGCCACCGGCGTCATGCTCACCAGCTTCCAGACCCTGGCGATCTCCATCGCCGTCGAGCGCGACGACGGCACGCTGCGCCGGCTGCGCGCCACCCCGCTGCCCGCGACGTCGTACTTCCTGGGCAAGGTGCTGCTGACGCTGGCCACGTCCCTGGTGCAGACCGCCGCGCTGCTCGCCGTGGCCGCGCTCGCCTACGACGTGCCGCTGCCGGACGACGCCGGGCGCTGGGCGACGTTCGCCTGGGTGTTCGTCCTCGGCACGGCGACGGGCACGGTGTGCGGCGTCGCGTTCTCCTCCCTGCCCCGCTCGGGCCGGTCCGCGAGCGCCGTGGTGACCCCGGTGGTGCTGCTCCTGCAGTTCGTCTCCGGCGTCTTCTTCGCCTTCTACGCCCTGCCCGGCTGGCTGCAGACCGTCGCGTCGGTGTTCCCGCTGAAGTGGCTCGCCCAGGGCATGCGCTCGGTGTTCCTGCCGGACGACATGGCCGCGCTCGAGGTCGGGGGGTCGTGGCAGCACGGCGCCACCGCTGCTGTACTGGTCGCATGGCTGGTGGTGGGTCTCGTCGTGGGCGTCCGCACGTTCCGGTGGAGGCGTCGTGACGACGGGTGAGACGACGGCCGGCGCGGCGACCCCCGCGCCGGCCGGCACGGACGCGCAGGACAGGGTCGACGGCCCGGTCGACGGCCCGGTCGGCGGCCCGGTCGACGGCCCGGTCGACGACTGGGACCGCGTGGTCCGCTGGTGGGACGGCGCGTTCGTCGCGATCGTGGCGCTGACCGCCGTCGCGCTGCCGCTCGGCGGCCAGGCGGGCCGCCAGCTGTGGGTGGCGTACGGCGCGATGGCCGTGCTCGTGGCGGCGTACGCCGCGCTGGGCGCCCGCGCGGCCCGCACGCGCGACCAGCGCCGGGCCACCGCCTACGTCGTCGTCCTGGTGGCGGCCACGGGCGTCGCCGTGTCGCAGGGCGGCCTGGCGACGTTCCTGCTGTTCGCGGCGTTCACCCAGATCTGGATGCTGCTCGAGCCGCCGGCGCGGGCCGTCGTCGCGAGCACGGTCCTTGCCGTGGCGGTCACCCTCGGCATGGCGTACGAGGACGGGTTCGACGTGCCGTCGCTCGTCGAGGCGGCCCCGCAGATGGGCGTGGCGCTCGCGTTCGCCGTCCTGCTGGGCATGTGGACGGCGACGACGATGCGCCGCTCGGAGGAGCACGCCCGCCTGGTGTGCGAGCTGCGGGCCGCGCAGGACGCCCTCGCCGCGACGCACCACCGCGCCGGGGTGGCCGCCGAGCGCGAGCGCATGGCGCGCGAGATCCACGACACGCTGGCCCAGGGCTTCACCAGCGTGGTCATGCAGGCGCAGGCGGCGACGGCGGCGCTCGACCGCGGCGAGACGGCGGCGGTGCGCGGCCGGCTCGGGGTCGTGGAGGCCACCGCGCGCGAGAACCTCGCCGAGGCCCGCGCCCTCGTCGCCGCGTTCGCCCCGCTCCCCCTGCAGGACGCGACGCTGGCCGAGGCGCTGCGGCGGCTCGGCGACCGGTTCGCCGCCGAGACCGGCGTCGCCGTGCGGGTGGAGGTGGCGCCGGGCGACGGCCTGGCGCCCGCCTCCGACGTCGTGCTGCTGCGGGCGGCGGGGGCGTGGTCCGACGCCGAGGGCGCCCCGCGCTCCGACGTCGGCGCGCGGCGGGCGCTCGCCGCGGGCGCCCGCGCGGCGGGCGACGACGTCGTCGGCTCCGTGCTGCTGCTCGTGGCCGTGGGCCTGTGCGGCACGTTCGTGTGGATGCTGCTGCCGCTCGCCGTCGTCGCCGGCGGCCTGCTGAGCATGGCGGTCGTCGGCGTCGAGGCCCGACGCCGCTCCACCGCGGGGCGCTGAGCGCGCTCGGGACGGCCCGAGAGGCGACCTACGGACATCCTGTTCACCGGCCGCTACCCCCGCGGCCTGTTCGACTTCAACGTCGGTGTGCTGCGCTGGAGCTGGCGGGTCGGCTACTACGGCTACAGCGCGCTCGGCACCGACCGCTACCCGCCGTTCACCC
>NZ_LWGM01000340.1 GCF_001750215.1 Isoptericola variabilis
CCGACGCCGCCGTGGCGAACCGCGTGAACGCCTCGCGCAGCAGCTCGTCCATGCCTGCGAAGTGGTAGGTCATCGATCCGAGCGGGACGCCGGCGGCCGCGGCGACCTTGCGGTGCGACGTGCCGGCCACGCCCTGGGCGACGACGACGTCGAGGCAGGCGTCGATGATCCGGTCGCGTCGCTGCGGGTCGTGCCGGCGCGCCCGCGCCCCGTCCTGCGGGACGAGCTCAGGCATCGCGCCCCTGCCCGTCGTCGTCGGCGACGTAGAGGTCGCCGGCCGGCATCCGCTCGCGGTTCGTGCGGGAGTCGCCCGCGAAGTGGTCGATGGCCATGGCGGCAGCGTACGCGTGGATGTGTACGGTCGTACGTCGGACGGGTGCCCGCTACGGGGCGACGCCGAGCTGCTCCAGGGTCGCCGCCGACGGCACGACGGCCTCGCGTGCGGCGATCCCCGCACCGTCCACCCGCAGCACCGACTGCGTGCTGTTGACCAGCACGTACGCGTCGTCCCACGCGGAGTCCACGACCCGGACGAGCAGCAGCACGTACTCCTGGCCGACGGCGAGCTCGACGACCTCGGGGCCGCAGCTCGCCGGGTCGGTGTGCTTGACCGCGATCCGGCTGCCGACCCCGCCGGCTCCCCGGCCGACGGCCGCGTCCACGGCGACCTGCTCGACGGCGACCGGCAGCCCGTCCTCGGTGCGCGACTCGGACGCCTCGACCGTGCCGCGCACGATCGCGTCCGCGGCCTCCTCGAGCTCCGCGGGCGTGTCGTAGTACGGCTCGTCGCCCTGCGTGCAGCCCATGGTCACCGTCGTGCAGGCGCTCGCCACGACGGCGAGCACCGCGGCCAGGGTGGTGGCGGCGGCACCGGCCGCGATCCTGCGGGGAGGGCTCACGCGCCGATCGTCCCCTGCCTCGGCCCTCGGGCGCGCGAGGCGCGTCGGGAGCCCGGAGGTCGTGCCGCGCAGCAGCGCCCCGGACGACGACGGGCCGGGTGCCGGAGCCTCCGGCACCCGGCCCGCCGGGCTGGGATCAGGTCGAGATCAGTAGGTCAGTTCGTCAGAGGCGTCCGCTGCTCAGGCCGGGCAGACCTGGCAGCCGGCGGGCGTCTGGTCGGTGTCCGCCGGCTGGTCGGGCGCGGAGAGCTCGCGGGTGAGGCGGGCGATGTCCTGACGGACCTGCCACCACACCTGCACGGGCTCCAGGATCCGGCTCCACCAGCCGCCGGCCGGGACGGGGGTCGTGGCGTCGAAGATGCTCATCGGCGTCGCTCCTTCCGGTCGGCGATCGTGCCGCCAGTCACAACGCGCGGGAGAGCCGTTATAGTCCCGGGTCCGCCGCAGGGCTCGCGCCGGCGGCCTGGGAGCCGGGCGGACGCGGAAGCTCAGCCCTGGCGGCGGGCCGCGACCAGGCCCTCCTCCAGCGTGCGCAGCAGCGCCACCGTCCCCTCGAGGTGCACGGTCTCGCCACCGAGCGCGGCCGCCACCCGCTCAGCCCACTCCCGGCGCAGGCGTCGGAGGTTCTCGGCCGCCTTCGGCGTCGGGTAGACGTGCACGGCGCGCCCGTCGGCGTCGTCGGCCCGGCGCTCGATCAGGCCGCTCGCCTCCAGGCCGCGCAGCGCGGTGCTGAGGTTGCTGCGCTGCAGGCCGGTGGCCTCGGCCACCTCCCCGGCGGTGGCCCCGGGGTGGCGGTCGACGTACCGCATGACGTTGCCCTCGGCGGAGGTCAGCCGCACCACGGCCGCGTCGCGCGCGCCGTGGTGGCGCACCTCCCGGGCGACGTTGACCACGAGGTCGACCAGGTCGGCCATCGCCTCCGCCGTCGTGCCGCCCGTCGTGTCGGCCGTCGTATCGTCCTGGGCGCGGGCGGGGTCGTCGGGCTGCACGGGACCAACTTACGCCGCGACCGGCGAGCATGGTAGTTATATAACTACAACCAATATTCGCCGCGCCACCGCCTGGAGTCCCCCGCATGACCGACACCCTGACCATCCCTGCGCCGCCCCGCGCCGCCGAGCCCTCGACCATCACCCCCGGCCTGCTCGTCGTGCTGGCGCTGCTGTCCGCCCTCGCGCCCTTCGCCACCGACCTGTACCTGCCGGCGTTCCCGCGCATGACCGTCGACCTCGCGACCGACGCGGCGCAGGTCCAGCTCACCCTCACCGCCTTCCTCGTCGGGGTGGCCGCCGGGCAGCTCGTGTTCGGCCCGCTGTCCGACCGGTGGGGCCGACGGG
>NZ_LWGM01000341.1 GCF_001750215.1 Isoptericola variabilis
GCCCGCCCGGGCGGCGGCGTCCGTGGCGTCGCTGGCGCGCGCCGCAGGGCTGTCCGTGGCCGAGGTGCTCGGCGGGCTCGGCACGCTGGAGCTGCGCGGGCTCGCGGAGCCCGACGGCGGCGGGTGGCGGCGGGTGCGCCGTACCGCGCGACCGGCCGGCACGGCGGCCGGTGCGACACACGCCGACCGGACCTGACCCGCCGCCCGCGCCGGGCGGGGGAGACTGGCGGTGATGGCCGCCACCGACCCGACCCCGGACCTGCCGCCGCTGCCGCCGGCGATGCAGGACGCCGTCGCGCGCTTCGCCCAGCACCTCGAGAGCCAGCGCGGGCACTCAGCCCACACGCGGCGCGCGTACGTCGCCGACGTCACCGCGCTGCTGCGTCACGCGGTGCGCCACGGCGCCCACGGGCTGGACGACCTGCAGCTGCCCGTGCTGCGCGCGTGGCTCGCGGCGCAGGCCGACCGCGGCCTGGCCCGCAGCACGCTGGCCCGGCGCGGGGCGGCGGCGCGCGCGTTCCTGCGCTGGGCGCACCGCACCGGGCTCGTGGCGCACGACCCCTCCGCCCGCCTGGCGAGCCCCAAGGTGTCGCGCGTGCTGCCCACCGTGCTCACCGGGGACGCCGCCGCCCGCATGCTCGACGCCGCGCGCGAGGACGCTCTCGCCGCCGAGGGCGACGCCCGCCCCGCCGCGCTGCGGGCCTGGGCCGCCGCCGAGCTGCTCTACGGCTCCGGGGTCCGCGTCGGGGAGCTCGTGACTGTCGACGTCGACGACGTCGACCCGGCCGAGCGGCTCGTCCGTGTGCTCGGCAAGGGCGGCAAGGAGCGGGTCGTGCCGTTCGGCGTGCCCGCCGCCCGGGCCGTCGGCGCGTGGCTGGCCGAGGGGCGCCCGGCGCTCGCGACCGCGGCGAGCGGACCGGCCCTCCTGCTCGGCGACCGGGGCGGCCGGTGGGGCCAGCGGCAGGTGCGCGAGGCGGTGCACCGGCTCGCCGCGCAGGCGGGCGTGGACGACGTCGCGCCGCACGCCCTGCGGCACTCCGCGGCCACCCACCTGCTGCAGGGCGGCTCCGACCTGCGCAGCGTGCAGGAGGTGCTCGGGCACGCCAACCTGGCGACCACCCAGCGCTACACGCACGTCGACGCCGAGCGGCTGCGCGCCGTCTACGCCCAGGCGTTCCCGCGCGCCTGACCGCGGCCGGCCCGGGGGCTGACCGCAGCCGGCGCGCGAGTCACCGCGACGGCAGCAGCACGATCGGCGCCGCGCGACCCAGCAGCGCCAGGGGGTCCAGGTAGGTCTCGCCGCGGCGCACGCCCCAGTGCACGCACGTGTCCGGCGCGCAGTGGTCGGGGTTCGCGCTGTCGCCCGGGCCGGCGGCGAGCGTGCCCACCGGGTCGCCGACGGCCACCTGCGTGCCGACGGCCACGGTCGCCGCGACCGGCTCCAGGCTCGAGCGCAGGCCGTCGCGGTGGGTCACCACCACCGTCGGCTTGCCGGCGACCGAGCCCGCGAACGTCACGACACCCGCCCCGGGCGCCGTGACGACCTGCCCCGGCGTCGCGCGCAGGTCCACCCCGCGGTGCCCGGCGAGCCACCTCTCGGCCGGCGGGTCGAACGGCCGCGCCACCTCGCCCGCCACCGGGGCGACGTAACCGTCCGCCGCGTCCGGCGCGAGCAGGACGGGGTGCGCCAGTCCGAGCCCCAGCAGGACCGGGCCGGCCGGCCCGAGCCGGTCCGTGGTCGTCCACGCGGTGGTCGCCGCCGCCGGCGCGGCGTCCGGTGACGTCGGCCGCGCGGCGACCGGCGGCGACGGCACGACGAGGGCGGCGAGCACCAGCAGGGCGACGGTGCCGCCCGCGGCGACGCCGGACGCGGTTCGCGAGCGCCAGGCGACGCGGCGATCCCGGCGGCCGGGGGTGCCCCGGCCGGGGTGAGCACTGCGGGAGCCCCACGCCTCCCGGGCGCGCCAGGAGCGCCAGGCGCCCCGGGGACGTGGGGAGCGCCAGGCGCCCCGGGATCTCCGTGCGGTCCGTGGGGGAGCGGTGCGAACGGCCATGGCGCCACGCTCGCCGCCCCGCCTGGCTCGCGGGGTCGGCCCGCGCGCACCCTGGGGACGGACCCCGTCGGCGGCCGGCTGTGGGCAGCGTCCGCGCCCCGCCACGCCGTCGAGGCGCCGCGGCAGCCGCGACGGCGGCGGTCCCTGGCGCACCGTCCGCCC
>NZ_LWGM01000342.1 GCF_001750215.1 Isoptericola variabilis
AGGCGCTCGACGCCTACTGGGCCGACGTGCTGCCGCAGCAGGCGGGGGTCAGGTACTCCGAGCCGCCGGTGGTCAGCTTCTCCGGGCAGACGAACAGCGCCTGCGGGACCGCGTCGAGCGCGACCGGCCCGTTCTACTGCCCGCCGGACCAGACCGTGTACGTCGACGTGTCCTTCTTCGACCTGCTCCAGCAGCAGTTCGGTGCGCAGGGCGGCCCGCTGGCGGAGGAGTACGTGGTGGCGCACGAGGTGGGCCACCACATCGAGAACCTCGTGGGTGCCATGGACGCGGCCGACCGCGGCGGCAGCGGCCCGGAGTCCGACTCCGTCCGGATCGAGCTCATGGCCGACTGCCTCGCCGGCATGTGGGTCGGGCACGCCGCCACGACCGTCGACCCGGACACCGGCGTGACCTTCCTCGAGCCGATCAGCCAGGCGGAGCTGCGGCAGGCGCTCGACGCCGCGGCCGCCGTCGGCGACGACCACATCCAGCAGCAGGCGACCGGCACCGTCGACCCGGAGGGCTTCACGCACGGCACGTCGGAGCAGCGCGTGCGCTGGTTCTCGATCGGCTACGAGGGCGGCACGATGGCCGACTGCAACGCGCTGGAGGCCGCCACCCTCTGACGCCCCTCCTGTTCTGGGTACAGATCCTGTTGTGGGTACAGAACACGCCGGTCGTTCGACGAAACGACCGGCGTGTCCTGTACCCACAATGCTCGGGCGCGAGGTTCGGGACCGGGCCGCGATCGCGGCCCGCACCCGCCGCACGAGCCCGCGGGGGTCGCGCACCACGTCGTCGGCGACCACCACGACCACGATCCAGCCGAGCGACTCGAGCAGCCGTCGTGCCCGGACGTCCTCGCGCCACTGCGCCTGGTCGGTGCGGTGCTGGTCACCGTCGTACTCGATCGCGATCCGCCACTGCGGGTAGAGCATGTCGACGCGCTTGACGTAGGCGCCGCCCGGGTCGCGGACGACCTGGTTGACGGCGGGGCACGGCAGCCCTGCGTCGACCAGCAGCATGCGAGCCCGGCTCTCCATGGTCGAGTCGGTGCCCGCGCGGAGATGCTCGATCGCCGCGCGCACCGTGGCGATGCCCTTGACCTTGCGGGTCCTGTCGGCGACGGCGCGCAGCTCGTCGACGGTGGTGAGTGGACGCTCGCGACGCAGGAGCGCGTCGCCGAGGGCGACGACGTCGGCCGGGACGCGTAGCGCCGGGGCGACGTGCGCGAACGTGTGCGCGGGCGCGACCACGGGCAGCCCGCCGACGTCCACGACGTCGAGCTCGGCCTGCCGGCTGCGATGGCTCACGACACCGCGCGCTCGTGGGCGGTCGCCCTCGGCACGGGTGACGACGTGGAGGCGCTCGTCGGTCGAGAGCTGCCACGGGACGTCGACGCCGAGCAGTCGGAGGGCGGTCCCGTGGCTGAACGCCACGCTGGGGTGGAGCAACGGCAGGAGCGCTCGGCACGTAGCGGCGAGCTCGTGGGGCGGCGTGGCGGTGCGGACGCCGCGGAACGGCGCGGCGAGGTGTGCCGCGCGCAGCCGGTGAGCGGCGACGCCCGCGCGCCGGGCGTCGGCGACGCGCAGCGGGCCGGCGGCGAGGAGGCTCTCGAGCGGCGGAGCGGTGTCGTCCATGGCCGCAGCCTCGACGGACGGGCGGCCCGGCGTCCGGGCTCTGCTCGTCCGCTGTGGACGACGCCCGCGCGGCAGCGGCTGGGGGCGCCGTCCGAGCGCCGCCGCGCCGGCGCTCTCACGAGCCCCCCGAGCGTTGTGGGTGCAGAACACGCCGGTCGTTCGACGAAACGACCGGCGTGTTCTGTACCCACAACGGAAGGGTCAGTCGGGGTGGCGCTCCAGCAGCGCGTCCTCGAGCTCCTCGTCCGTGGGCCGGCGCCGGCGCTCGGGCCGGCGGGCGCGCACCGCGGACCCGCCCGTGCCGGCGTCGCCGGCGGCCTCGGCCTCGGCGAGCAGCAGGTCGCCCGCGGTGACGCTGTCGCCGCGGGTCTCGCGCCGCCACAGCAGCACGTAGCCGGCCACCGCGCCGAGGGCGAAGACGCACCACTGGAACGTGTACGACAGGTGCGATCCCGGGTCCGTGTCGGGCGCCGGCAGCGCGCCGAGCGCCTCCGCCGGCGCCGGGTCCTCGGTGCGCAGCTGGCCGTACGCCCCCACGGTG
>NZ_LWGM01000343.1 GCF_001750215.1 Isoptericola variabilis
GTTGCCGACGCCGAGATCGTCTTCGCGCTCGACGCCGCGCTGCCGCCCGGCGGCTACCGCCTGCGCGTCGGCGCGGGGGAGGGGGCGCCGGTCGAGGCGGCCTGCGCCGACCTCGCCGGGGCGCACGCCGCGGCCCAGACGCTGCGCCAGCTCGCCGGGCCCGCGGCCTTCCGCCGGGCCGCCGCTCCGTGTTCGCGCTTGACGCTGCCCGTCGGCGAGATCACCGACGCCCCGCGCCTGGAGTGGCGCGGCGTGCTGCTCGACGTCGCCCGGCACTTCCTCCCGAAGGCCGACGTCCTGCGGTTCGTCGACCTCGCCGCGGCCCACCACCTCAACGTGCTGCAGCTGCACCTCACCGACGACCAGGGCTGGCGCCTGCAGGTGGACGCGTACCCGCGGCTCGCCGCGGTCGGCTCGTGGCGCGCGGAGTCCACGGTCGGCACCTGGCGCACCGGCCGCGGCGACGGGCGCCCGCACGGCGGCTCCTACTCCCGCGCGGACGTGCGCGAGATCGTCGCCTACGCCCGCGAGCGCGGCGTCACGGTGGTGCCGGAGATCGACGTGCCGGGGCACGTGCAGGCGGTGCTCACCGCCCACCCCGAGCTCGCCGCCCGGCCCGGGGAGCACGCCGTGCGCACCACCTGGGGCATCAGCGAGGACGTGCTCGACCCGTCGCCGGCGGCCGTCGAGCTCTTCGCCCGCGTGCTGGACCAGGTGTGCGAGGACTTCGACGCGCCGTTCGTGGCGATCGGCGGCGACGAGGTGCCCACGACGGCGTGGCGCGAGCGGCCCGACGTCGTGGCCCGTGCGGCGGCGCTCGGCCTCGTCGGACCCGACGGCGCCGGCGACGTCGCCCGGCTGCACGGCTGGTTCCTGGCCCGCCTCGCCGAGCACCTGCGCTCGCGCGGGCGGCGTGCGGTGGTGTGGGACGAGGCGTTCGGGCCGGACCTGCCGCGCGACGTCGTGGTGGCCGCCTGGCGCGGCACCGCGGTGGCACGCCGGGCGCGCGCCGCCGGGCACGACGTCGTGCTGGCGCCGGAGCAGCACGTGTACCTCGACCACCGCCAGGGCGACGGCCCCGACGAGCCGGTGCCGGTCGGCTTCCTGCGCACGCTCGAGGACGTCTACGCCTTCGAGCCGGTCGCCGAGCCCGAGCCCGGGCCGCAGGGCGCGGCCGGCGCGAGCCGCGACGGCGTCGCACCCGGCCGCCTGCTCGGCGCGCAGGCGCAGGTGTGGACCGAGCACCTCGACTCCGCCCGCCGCGTCGACTACGCGGCGTTCCCGAGGCTGGCCGCGTTCGCCGAGGTCGCGTGGACGCGCGGGCTGCCGGCCGACCGCGCGCCCGAGTCGCCGGCCTCGCGCGCCTTCGTCGAGCGGCTGCGCACCGCGCACCTGCCGCGGCTCGACGCGGCCGGCGTGGAGTACCGGCCGCTCGCCGGCCCGCACCCGTGGCAGACCCGCCCCGGCGTGCCGGGTCACCCCCGCGACCTCGCCGCCGAGCTCGCGGTCGCCGGCGACGTCGGCCTCGGCGGGTGGGTCGAGGGCCGCGAGGGCGCGGAGGGGTAGGCCTCAGGGGGCAGGGCTCTGGGCAGGGCTCTGGGTAGAGCCCTGGGTAGGCCCCTGGGCAGGCCTGAGGGTGAGGGCTCAGGCGTAGAGCAGGTCCGGCGCGGTGGCGGCGGCCCAGTCGTCGACCCGCAGCGACGCCGGGTCGGCCCAGGCGCCGTCGACGATCGCGGCGAACGCCCCGCGCCGGCCCACGAGCCGCTCGAGCGGCGTGGCGTCGGACTCGCCGGGCTGCAGCCCGCGCGCCTCGGTCTCGGCGAGCCGGCCGGGGTAGAGCGCCGCGACGGTGCGCAGCAGCTCCATGCCGGTGTGCACCGGCCGCAGCACCTCGGCGTCGGTGACGTGCAGGATCACGCCCTCGCACGCCTCGCCGGCCCAGTCGCGCACCTGCGGCGTGAAGCCGTACGGCGTGCAGGCCACGCCCGGCAGGCCGAGCGACCCGAACGCGTCCGCCAGCTCGGGGCCGTCGACCCACGGCGCGCCCACCACGCGGAACGGCACCGTGGTGCTGCGGCCCTCGGACAGCGTGACGCCCTCGGCCAGGCACGTGCCGGGGTACAGCAGCGCCGTCGCGGGCGTGGGCATGTTCGGCGACGGC
>NZ_LWGM01000344.1 GCF_001750215.1 Isoptericola variabilis
ACGGCCGCCGCGGCCGGGGTGGGGCGCAGCGCGGCCGGCACCGGGCTCCGGGTGGGAGTCGAGCGCGGTCATGCCCGAGCGTAGGCGGCACCCGCGGCCGCCGGCACCTCGCCGGCGGCGCGGCGCGGGACCCGACACCGACGCGACACGAGGCCGACACGGGACCGACACCGCTCGGCGGGGCGATCAAGAGTCTTGACGTCGAGACACCGGCGGTAGGCTCGTCCGCATGGTGAGCGCACCGCGGGCGACCACGCCCGGCACCGACGAGGTCGACCGGATCGTCGCGGCCTGGCACCGCGAGCGGCCCGACCTCGCCGTCGAGCCGCTCGCCGTGTTCTCCCGCGTCTCGCGGCTGGCCCGGCACCTCGACCGCGCCCGCCGCGGCGCGTTCGCGCGCCACAGCCTGGAACCGTGGGAGTTCGACGTGCTGTCCGCGCTGCGGCGCGCCGGCGAGCCGTACAGCCTCTCCCCCGGGGCGCTGGTCACGGCCACGCTCGTCACGAGCGGCACCATGACCAACCGCATCGACCGGCTCGAGGCGCGCGGGCTCGTGGAGCGGCACCGCTCCCCCGGCGACCGGCGCGGCGTGCTCGTGCAGCTCACCGCCGAGGGCCGCGAGCGGGTCGACGCCGCGATGACCGACCTGCTCGACGTCGAGGGCCGCGTGCTCGACGCGCTCGCGCCCGAGGAGCGCCCGCAGCTGGCGGACCTGCTGCGCACCGTGGCCGCCCAGTTCGACGACTGACCCCGCGCGCCGCGCCGGTCGGGGCACGGGGCGGCACGTGGCTCGCGCCACAGTCGGCCTGCCGCGCGTGGACGCCGGGCCGGCGCGGCCCTCCGGCCCGGTACCGTGGTGGCCCGTGACGACACCTGGGACCCGAGCGCGCGGCGCAGGGTTCCTCCTCGTCGCGCTGATGCTGGTGGCGCTCAACCTGCGCGCCCCGCTGACGTCGCTGCCGCCCGTCGTCGCCCAGGTGTCCGACGCCCTCGCGCTGACGCCCGCCCAGGCCGGGCTGCTCACCTCCGTGCCGGTGCTGTGCTTCGCGCTGCTCACCCCGCCGTCGTCGTTCCTCGTGGCCCGCATCGGCCCGGAACGGGCAGTGCTGATCGCCGTGGTCGGCGTGCTGGCGGGCGAGGTCCTGCGCTCGGCAGGCTCCGTGCCCGCCGCGCTCGCCGGCACCGCCGTGCTGGGCGCCGGCATCACCGTGGGCAACGTGGCCGTCCCGGTGGTGATCGCCCGCGACTTCCTGGCCCGCTCCGCCGTCGTCACGGGCATGTACTCGGCCACGATGAACCTCGGGTCCACGCTGACCACGACCCTCACCGTGCCGCTCGCCGCCGCGCTCGGGTGGCAGTGGGCGCTGGCCGGCTGGGGCGTCCTGGCCGCGGTGGCGGTCGTGGCGTGGGGCACCGCGGTGCGCGGGCTGCCGCACGGCGGCGCGCCGCGGGTCGCCCCGGCGTCGGGCGCCGCGGCGCCCACCCGCTCCCCGCGCCGGCTGACGGTGCTGCTGTGCGTGGCGTTCAGCGGGCAGGCGTTCTCCTACTACGGGGCCACCGCGTGGCTGCCCGAGATCCTCCACACGCGCCTCAGCCTCGAGCCGGCGGCGGCCGGGAACCTGTCGGCCCCGTTCCAGCTCGCCGCGATCGCCGGGTCCTTCGCGATCCCCTTCGCGCTCGGCCGCGGCGCCTCGTTCCGCGCCGCGGCGGTGGGCACCACGCTCGCCTGGCTGGCCCTGCCCACGGGGATGCTGGTGGCGCCGGACCTCGCCGTGGTGTGGGTGTCGATCGCCGGCGCCGCGCAGGGCGCGAACTTCACGCTCGTGTTCACGCTGATCACCCAGCGGGCGCCCACCGTGGCGGCCGCACGCCGCGCCTCCGCGGTCGTGCAGACGGTCGGCTACGCGTGCGCGGCGCTCGCCCCCACGCTGCTGGGCGCCGTGCACACCGCCACCGGCGCGTGGGACGTGCCGCTGCTCGTCCTGCTCGTCACGCTGCTGTTCATGGGCGTGATGCTGCAGCTGGCGACGCGCGAGCTCGGCGATGTTCTCCAGCACGCGCGCCCGGTTGAGGGGGAAGGAGATGAGGATGAGCGCGGCGAGCGCGTAGAGGACGGCGGGCGCCAGCGTGGAGAAGGCGTAGAT
>NZ_LWGM01000345.1 GCF_001750215.1 Isoptericola variabilis
GTCGTCGCCGCGGCCGTCGGCCTGGCGCTGCTCGGCGGCCTGCTGGCCGGCGTCGTGGGCGGCTCGCGCGCCGCCCGCCTGCGCCCCGCCGAGGCCCTCCGCTCCCTCGCCTGACCTCCGACCGGCCTCCCTGTCCTTCCTCCCGACCTTCCTCCCGACCACTCTCCCGAAGGACCCGACCATGTACCAGATCGCGGGACTGACCAAGACCTACGCGGCCAAGGGCCGCACCGTGCAGGCCCTGCAGGACGTGGACCTGGAGATCGGCGACGGCGAGCTCGTCGCGATCCAGGGCCCCACCGGCGGCGGCAAGTCCACGCTGCTGCAGATGCTCGGCGGCCTGGACCGGCCGACGTCCGGCTCCGTGCGCCTGGCCGGCGACGACATCGCCACGATGGACGACGCCGCGCTGACCCGGGTGCGCGCCGAGCGCATCGGGTTCGTGTTCCAGGGCTTCAACCTCATCCCCACCCTGACGGCGCAGGAGAACGTCGAGACGGCGCTCGTGCCGGCGGGCGTCGCCGCGGACGACCGCGCCGCCCGGGCGCGCACCGCGCTGGAGCAGGTGGGGCTCGGCGAGCGCACCGGGCACCTGCCGGGCGAGCTGTCCGGCGGCCAGCAGCAGCGCGTGGCCATCGCCCGCGCGCTGGTCAAGGAACCGTCGGTGCTGCTGGCCGACGAGCCGACCGGCAACCTCGACGAGGCGACGCGCGACGAGATCGTCGAGCTCCTCGAGGGGCTGTGGAAGGAGGGCCTGACCGTCGTCATGGTGACCCACGACTCCGTGGTGGCGCGGCGGGCGCAGCGGCGCCTGCGGATCGCCGGCGGGCGGGTCAGCGAGGTCTGACCCGCTCGCGGGAGCGGCCCGGGGGCAGCGGCCCAGGGGCGGCGGCTCAGGCCAGGGCGGCGTCGGACCCGGGCCGCTCCTGCGACGGCTCGGCCAGGTAGGCGTCGACCTCCGCGGCGGTGGGCACGCCCGGGCGCCCGGGGCCGCTGAACCGGCGCAGCAGGCGGTCGGCCAGGTCGCGGACCGGCACGTTGAGCCGGTTCGAGGCGAGCCGGAGGCGGCCGAAGGCGTCGTCGGCGTCGATGCCGTGGACCACCATGAGCATGCCCTTGGCCTGCTCGATCGTGCCGCGGTGCTCCGCCGACGCCTGGATCGCCCGGGACGCCTCGCGCTGCGCGGCCCGGCGGTGGACGTCCGTCATGTCGATGAAGTAGCCGGCGACCTCCGTCGCGGCCCCGCCCTCGGGGCCGCGACGGGTCTGGCCGGTCACGACCACCAGGTGGAGCCGCCGCTGGGCGTCGTAGACGCGGTGGACGGCGCTGAACGGCTCGCCGGTCGCGGCCGCGCGGCGCAGCACCGCGTCGACCTGGGCCAGGTCCTCGGGGTGGGCGTGCGAGAGCATGAGCTCCGCGGTGGGGACGACCTCCCCCGGCTGGAACCCGTACATCGCGTAGATCTCGGCCGACCACGCCCAGCGCCCCGTGCCGAGGTCGAGCCGGTACCGGCCCACGGGCGGGTGCTCGCCGGCCGTCAGGACCGACTCCGTCGTCTCGTCGAAGAGGTCGCGCTCGCTCATCCCGTCCCGCCGCACCCCCAGCCCGCCCGGTCGTCGGGCGCCGGGACCCGGGCGCCTCGCAGGGCGCCCGGGCGCGCGCCCCTCCTCATCCTGCGTGCCGCCGCCCCCGGCGCCAAGCCCCGCCGCGCCGTGGCGTGCCACCTGGAGGTGGCCGGACGGCGGCCGAGCGGTCGGCGGCCGTCGCCCGGACGGTGCCCGTGCGAGCGCCCGGGCCGCGGCCGATCCTGTCGGGCATGGACGCTCATGAGCTCGTCAGGGTGCGGCACGTCATCCGTGACGGTGTGCCGCAGGGCGTGCATGTCATCGGCCGGCCCGAGGTGCAGGCCGAGTACACGAGGATGCTGCGGCGCACCAGCCACGGCCTGCCGCCCGAGGAGGCGCGCTGGGCCGACGCGCTCAACGCCCTGGACTGCCTCGGCTTCCGCACCACCCGCATCGCAACGACCAGCCACACGGACGAGACGGTCCACGAGCTGGTCCTGCGGCGCGAGGCCGCGCCGCACGCCGGCACGGCCACCGCGCACGCGGCCACCGCGCCGCCCCACGGGCGGTCGC
>NZ_LWGM01000346.1 GCF_001750215.1 Isoptericola variabilis
GAGCGCCGCCGCCCTGCTGCCCGCCGGCCTGGTCGCGCCCACCTACGGCACCGACTCCCTCGCCGCCGTGCTGCCCGGCGCGGCCGGCGCCCTCGGGGTCGACCTCACCACGGCGACCGGGCTGACCGCGCGCGAGTGCGCGGCCGCGCTCGGCCTGCCCGCCGTCGAGCGGGTCGTGGTCGTGCTGTGCGACGGGCTCGGCCACCTCAACCTCGCCGAGCGTGCGGGCCACGCGCCGTTCCTGCGCGGGCTGCTGCCCGGGACGCGCACGCTGACCACCACGTTCCCCTCGACCACGGCCGCGGCCGTCAGCACCTTCGGCACGGGCACGGCGCCGGGGTGCAGCGGCATGCTCGGCTACACCCAGCGCAACCCCGCCACCGGGGGCCTGGCCAACATGGTGTCGTGGACCGAGCAGGCCGACCCCTACCGGCCCGTGCCCGGGGCGGACGCCCTGCCGGTGCCGGCGCACGAGCTGCAGCGCGAGCCCACGGTGTTCGAGCGGCTGACGGCGGCCGGCGTCGCCGTGACGTCGGTCGGCCCGGCCCGGTTCGCCGGGTCCGGCATGACGCTGGCGGCGCTGCGCGGCGGCGCGTACGTGGCGGCCGAGTCGCTCGAGGACCGCGTCGACGGCGCCGTGCGCGCGCTGCGGCCGGGCGGGCCGGCGCTCGTCTACCTGTACTGGGGCGACGTCGACAAGACGGGCCACCACCACGGCTGGCAGTCGTGGCAGTGGGGCGACGAGCTGGAGGCGTTCGACCGCGAGGTCTCCCGGCTCGTGCGCTCGCTGCCGCCGGGGACCCTGGTGCTCGTCACTGCCGACCACGGGCAGGTCGAGGTGGACCGGGCGGCCCGGCTCGACGTCGCGGCCACCCCGGCGCTCGCCGAGGGCGTGGCGCTGGTCGGCGGCGAGCCGCGCGCCCTGCACCTGTACGTCGACGGCCCGGACGGCGCCGACGGCAGCCACGGCGCGGACGGCGCCGAGCGGTCGGCGGGCGCCGACGGCAGGGCCGCCGCCGTCGCCGAGCGCTGGCGGGACGTGCTGGGGGACGGCGCCGTCGTCGCCCTGCGCGAGGAGGCCACCGCCGCGGGCTGGCTCGGCCCCGTGACCGACCACGTGCTGCCGTGGGTCGGCGACGTGCTGGTGGCGCCGCGCGAGCGGCTGACCGTCGTCGACTCCCGCACCCAGACGCCGGCGTCGCTGGAGCTGGCCGGCGTGCACGGCTCGTTCACCCCGCACGAGATGACGGTGCCGCTGGTGGCGGCCGTCGCGGGGAAGGGCTGACCGTGGCCGAGCTGGTCTTCTTCACCGGCACCATGGACTCCGGCAAGTCGACGCTCGCGCTGCAGCTCGACTTCAACCACGCGGCACGCGGGCGCACCGGGGTGATCTTCACCCGGCACGACCGCGCCGGCGCCGCGCGGGTCTCGTCCCGCCTGGGCCTAGAGGTCGCCGCGCGCGAGGTCGACGACGCCACCGACTTCTGGGAGGTCGTGGCCGCCGAGCAGCGCCAGGGGCGCTACGTCGACTACGTCGTGTGCGACGAGGCGCAGTTCTATTCGCCGCAGCAGGTGGAGCAGCTCGCGCGGCTCGTCGACGAGGTCGAGATCGACGTCTTCGCCTTCGGGATCACCACGGACTTCCGCACCCGCCTGTTCCCCGGGTCGGCGCGCCTGCTCGAGCTGGCCGACCGCACGGAGGTGCTGCAGGTGCAGTCGCTGTGCTGGTGCGGCCGCCGCGCCACGCACAACGCCCGCACGGTCGACGGGGTCATGGTGGTCGAGGGCCAGCAGGTCGTCGTGGGGGACACCGCGGCGGACACGTTTGAGGTGGCCTACGAGGTGCTCTGCCGCCGCCACCACATGCGGCGCATGACGGCGGCCTCGGCCCGCCTGCTCGCCGAGGCCGGCGAGGGGATGCTCGACCTCGGCTGAGGTCAGCTCTCGGGCCGGGCCCCGAAGACGATCTCGTCCCAGCTCGGCACCTGCGGGCGGCCCTTGCGGCTGCGCCGCGTCGCCGGCACGCCGCGCGCCGACGTCGCGAGCCGCGCCCGAACCCGTTCTCCGACGCGCTCGACGCCGTGCCCAAGCTCGTGGCCTCGCGCACGCTGCGCGCGCCGCTCGGGT
>NZ_LWGM01000347.1 GCF_001750215.1 Isoptericola variabilis
CCGAGGCGCTGCGCGACGCCGGCGTCGACGTGCGGCTCGGCGCCGGGGTGCGGGCGGTGTCCCGCACCGCCCCGGGCGGCCCGGTGACCGTGACCTACGCGGGCGAGGACGGCGCCGAGCGGACGGTCACGGCCGCCGAGGTGCTCGTGGCCACAGGCCGCGTGCCCCGCACGGGCGACCTCGGCGTCGACACGCTCGGCCTCGACGCCGGGGCGGCGCTCGCGGTGGACGACACCATGGCCGTGCAGGGCGTCCCGGCCGGCCCGGCCGGGCCGTGGCTGTACGCGTGCGGCGACGTCACGGGCCGCTCGCAGACCACCCACCAGGGCAAGTACCAGGGCCGGGTGGCGGGCGACGTCGTCGCCGCGCGGTTCGGCACCGACGCGGCCGACGCGCCGACGGCGGGCGATCCGGTCCCGGCGTCCGCCCAGGAGCCGCGCCCCTGGTCGCGCTACGCCGCGACCGCCGACCACGCGGCCCGCACGCAGGTGGTGTTCACCCGGCCCCAGGTCGCCTGGGTGGGGCTGACCGAGCGGGAGGCGCGCGACGCCGGGCTGCCCGTCCGGACGGTCGCCTACGAGCTGGGCGACGTGGCCGGGGCGAGCGTCACGGGGCGCGGCTACACCGGCCGGGCGCAGGTCGTCGTGGACACCGAGCGGCGGGTGCTGGTCGGGGCGACGTTCGTGGGGCCCGACGCGGGGGAGATGCTGCACGCCGCGACGGTCGCCGTGGTCGGGCAGGTGCCGCTCGACCGGCTGTGGCACGCGGTGCCGGCGTACCCGACCGTGAGCGAGGTGTGGCTGCGGCTGCTCGAGGCCTACGGCCTCTGACGTGCCGCCCAGGACGACGCGGACCCACCGGCGACCGGGAGGACCGGTCGCCGGCGGGGCCGCGTCGTGGGCCGGGAGCCGTCCGGGGCGGTGGCCCGGACGGTGGTCGGCTCAGGAGGTCGCCAGCGCGCCGTCCGAGCTGAAGACGAGGCCGAGCGTGATCTCGCCGCTCTGCAGGGCCGTCTTGGTCAGCGGGCCGCCGGCGTCGAGCGAGCGGAACTCGCTGAACGTCAGCCCGTAGGTCTCCTCGAGCCCCGGCTGGCAGAACGGCCGGTCGGTGCACTCCGGGCCCGCGCCCAGCACCAGGCCCTCGCAGGCCTCGGCCAGGTCGGACAGGGTCTGCACGCCGTGCTCCTGCGCGAACGCCTGGGTCACGGCGTACGCGTTCTGGTCCTGCGCCGCCGACGGCGTCCCGAACGCCAGGTCGGTCTTCTCGCCGAGGTCGGTGAGCGCGGCCACCGTGGCGTCGAGGTCGCCGCTGGCGACCGGCTCGGCGTCGGCGCCGTTCACCTGCTTGTTGAGGAACTCCGCCAGCGTGCCGACGTACTCGGGCACGACCTGCACCTGGGAGCCGTCCTGCAGCGCGGGCAGGTACGTCTCGCGGTTGCCGATCGTCGTGACGGTCACGTCGTACCCGGCCGACTCGAGCACCGCCGCGTAGATCGCCCCGAGGGTGGCGCTCTCGGCGAAGTCGGCGGCGCCCACCGCGACGGACCGGCCCGCGCCGGCGGTGTCGTCGTCCGCGGCCAGCCCGGCCTCCTCGACGAACTCCGCGGCCACCTCCTGCGAGCTGCGGCGCTCGACGTCGACGGCCCGGTTGAGCCCGATGAGCGTGTCCGTGTCCAGCGCGGCGGAGACGCCGTCCAGGAGCGGCACGAGGGCCGGGTCCTCCTGCGCGGTCGCGGCGTTGACGGCCGGGACGATGTTGTCGACCGTCTGCAGGTGCCGGTCGTCCTCGAGCACGACGAGCGCGTCGTCGGGCACGGGCTCGCACGTCGCGGCGACCGGCGCGGCGGCGCCGTCCGCCGGGGCCGAGGCGTCCGAGCCGCCGGCGGAGCCGGGGGTGCCGCAGCCGGCGAGGGCGAGGAGCGCCGCGGCGGCCGCCGCGAGGCTCGCGGCGCGGGCAGGACGAGGGAGGGTCATCGTGACTCCGGTTCAGTGGTCCGGTCGAGGGCAGCGCGTGCGCGCGCGTGCCGCCGGTGGCGGGCCCATTCGACCCTGCGACACCGCCGAGGGCAACACGAGCGGGGCGCCGACAGCGCCACGGCGCCTCCGGCCACCGCGCGGGC
>NZ_LWGM01000348.1 GCF_001750215.1 Isoptericola variabilis
CCCGGCGACGGCCCCCGCGCCGGCCGGCGGCTCGGGCGCCGACCAGGCCGAGCGCCTGCAGCTCTTCGACGGCATCGCCTGCTGCCTGGCCGCCGCCGGCGCGCCCGGCGCGCCGCTGGTGCTGGTGCTCGAGGACCTGCACTGGGCCGAGCCGTCGACCCGCGACGTGCTGCGGTTCCTCGTCACCCGGCTGCGCGGCGAGCACCTGCTGGTGGTCGGCACCTACCGCAGCGACGACCTGGACCGGCGCCACCCCCTGCGGCCGCTCCTGGCGGAGCTGCACCGGCTGTCCGCCGTCGAGCACGTCGAGCTCGCCCCGTTCACCGCCGACGAGCTGCGCGCGTTCACCACCGCGCTGGCCGAGGGGCCGCTGCCCGACGACGAGTTCGACCAGGTGCTGCGGCGCAGCGAGGGCAACGCGTTCTTCGCCGAGGAGCTGGTGAGCGCCGGGGTGCCGTCCGCCGGGCTGCCCTGGTCGCTGGCCGACGTGCTGCACGCACGGCTGCAGCGCCTCGACCCCGCGGTGCAGGAGGTGGCCCGCGTGGCCGCCGTGGCGGGCCGGCAGGTGCGCGAGGACGCGCTGCGAGCCGCGGCCGGGCGCACGCGCGCGCTGGCCGACCCCACGGTGCTCGACGCCGCGCTGCGCGAGGCGGTCGCGCGGCAGGTGATCGTGGTCGAGGGCGAAAACCTCGCGTTCCGCCACGCGCTGCTGGCCGAGGCGCTCTACCTCGACCTGCTGCCCGGGGAGCAGGCCGCGCTGCACCGCGCCTACCTCGCGGCGCTCGCGGAGGCCCCGGGGCTCGGCAGCCCCGCCCAGCGCGCCCACCACGCGCTGCGCGGCCACGACCTGCCCGCGGCCCTGACGGCGTCGTACGAGGCCGCGCACCGGGCGGCGCGGCTGCTCGCGCCCGACGAGCAGATGCGCCACCTGGAGCAGGTGCTCGACCTGTGGGACTCCGTGCCCGACGCGGCGGACCGGGTGGGCACCGACCGCGTCGCCGTGACGCTCGCCGCGAGCGACGCCGCCAGCCGCGCCGGGCACCGCACGCGGGCCGAGCAGCTCGCGCGGCGCGCGGTCAACGCGCTCGACGGCGACCCGGCGCGCCAGGCGGACGCGCGCAACGCGCTCGCGCGCTGCCTGCTCGACCTCGACATCACCGTCGCTGCCCACGAGGAGGCCACCCGCGCCGTCGAGCAGCTCGCCGACGCCGGCCCGTCCCCCGCGCTGGCGCGCGCCCTCGCGCTGCGCGCCCGCACGCTGCTCGAGCTCGACGAGGACGAGAACGCCCGGCAGATCGCCACCCGCGCGGTGGTGACGGCGCGGGCCGCCGACGCCCCGGAGGCGGAGGCCGACGCGCTGACCACGCTCGCCGTGCTCGAGGTCGACGATCACGCCGCCGCCGCCGACGCCCTGCGCCAGGCCGCGCGGCGCGCCGCCGACGCCGGGGACCTGCTCACCGAGCTGCGCTCGGCGTTCAACCTCATGACCACCTACTACTACGCGGGCGACCTGCCCACCGCCGAGCGGCTGCTGCACGAGGCGCTGGACCGCGCCCGCGCGACCGGCCTGGCGTGGAGCCCCTACGGGGTGTCGCTGCACCAGCTCGCGGAGATCGTGCGGTTCGTGCGCGGCGACCTCGCGGCGCGGCCCGCGCCCGACGACGTCCCCGCCCCCGCGCTGCCGGCCGTCCTGGCCGCCGGCATGTACGCCGCCGTGGCCCGCGGGGACGACGACGTCGTCGCGCGGGCGCGGGCGCTGCACGAGCACTGGGAGACCGACGGCTCGCTCGCGCTGTACGCCGGCGGCACGCACGTCGACGCGCTGACGTGGGCCGGCAGGTACGACGACGCCGTCGCCGCCGCGGTGGAGCTCACCGGCCACCTGGGGCGCGTGTGGTGGGAGTTCTTCCTCGGCCGCATCTGGATCTGCGCGCTGGCGATCGCCGCGCTCACCGAGGCGGCCGAGACCGCCGACGCCGACGCCCGCCGGGCCCTGCTGGCCCAGGGCGACGAGCTGCTGCGCGTGGCGCACACGACCGCCGAGCGCGGCCGGCCCCGCGGCGGGCGGATGGGGCC
>NZ_LWGM01000035.1 GCF_001750215.1 Isoptericola variabilis
GTCGGCGCTCCGGGCGGTCCCGAGCACGCTCGGCCGACCCCGCCCGCAGCGGCCCCGGAGGCGGGCCCGAAGCCGATCACGGCGTCCGCGACGCCGGCGACGCCGGGCGCCGTGCCGCACCACGGGGCCCCGGTGCGCCGCCCCTACCGCGGCCCCCACCCCAAGGCGTCGCTCACGACCGCGATGCTCGGCGTCCTGCTCACCGGTGCGATGGGCCTGCTGATCGGGGTCCGAGCCGGCGCCGTGACGATCGCCGTCACCCTCGCCGTCGTCGGCACCTGGCGCGCGCTCGCGCCGCGCGCGAACGCCGCCGCGGGCATCGTCGTGCGCAGCAAGCTGCTCGACGTCGCCACCTGCTGGGTCCTCGCGGCGATGATCCTCTTCCTGGCGCTCACCATCCCGCTCCTGGGCTGAGCCGCCCTCGGGCTACTTGAGCGAGCCGCCGCCGGGCGCCGGGGCGGGCAGACGCGACGAGCCCCCGCCGTCCGGGGACGGCGGGGGCTCGTGCGTGCGCGGCGGGGGTGTCAGCGCGGCGGGGTGACCCCGCCGTCCTCACCGTCCCGGCGCTCCTCGGCCAGGGCCTCGGCCTCCGCGGCCTCGACCTCGGCGTCCGTGGCGGCGTCGCGCGGGGTCTTGCTCACGACGACGGCGTCGGCGGTGTCGGTCGACGGGGTGACGGCGTACGGCTCCGCGTCGTCGTCCGCGTCGTCGTGCTCCGCGGCGTCCGCGTCGACAGTGGACGTCCCGGCGAGCGCGGGCGCCGGCGAGAACGCGCGGTAGAACAGCGCGGCGAGGGCGCCGCCCACGAGCGGGGCGACGACGAACAGCCACAGCTGGCCCCAGGTCCAGCCGCCGCCGAACAGCGCGGAGGCGAAGGATCGGGCCGGGTTGAGCGACGCGTTGGTCAGCGGCCACGCGACGATGATCAGCGCGGCGAGCACCAGGCCGACGAGGACCGGCGGGTAGGGCGTCCGGGCCCGCTTGTCGCCGCCGGTGGCGAGGATGACGCCGACGAGCACGGCCGTGATGACCACCTCGACGAGCAGCGCGGCCCACAGGGAGAACTCCGTGGCGCCCTGCGCGGCGGTGGACAGCGGCGAGTGCTCGCCGTAGCCGTTGGCCGTGCCCTGCATGATCTGCGCCTTGCTCTCCATGCCGAGCGCGGCCGGCAGGGACTCGGGGACGACCGACCACAGCACCAGCGCGGCGACGGCCGCGCCGACCAGCTGCGCCGCGACGTACGGCAGCACGTTCCGCCAGGACGTGCGGCCGCCCAGCGCCAGGCCGAGGGTCACCGCGGGGTTGAAGTGACCGCCCGAGACGTGGCCGACGGCGGCGACGCCGGCCATGAGCAGGACACCGCCGGCGAGCGCGACCGTGAGGATCGACCCCTGGTTGAGGAAGTTGAACGCCGCGGTGCCGACGATGCCGAGGACCAGCAGGAACGCGCCGAAGGCCTCGGCCGCGAGTCGGGAGGGCATCGAGTACGAGGGCTGCGCGGGGCTGGCCACCCCGGCGGTGGCGCCGCTGGGCGCGGCGAAGTCCTGGGACATGAGGATCCTTGGAGTCTCGGCGAGTGCTTTCGTGGGCACGGTACCGGGCGATGCTGGACGAACGCCGGAAATATGCCGGTCCGCTCCGCGATGCGGCAACCTCTCGCGGAATTCGTCCGGAGCTGCTGTCGCCAGGTCTCGACGCGTGGGCCACAGTGGCCTCATGACGACCGTACCCGTGAACGTCACCGTCACCGGGGCCGCCGGCCAGATCGGCTACGCGCTCCTCTTCCGGATCGCCTCGGGCGCCATGCTCGGGCCCGACACGCCCGTGCGGCTGCGGCTGCTCGAGGTGCCGCAGGCGGTGAAGGCGGCCGAGGGCGTGGCGATGGAGCTCGACGACGGCGCCTTCGAGCTGCTGCACGGCGTCGACATCAGCGACGACCCGCGCCAGGCCTTCGACGGCGCCAACGTCGCGCTGCTGGTCGGCGCCCGCCCGCGGTCGGCCGGCATGGAGCGGCGCGACCTGCTCGAGGCCAACGGCGGGATCTTCGGGCCGCAGGGCGAGGCCATCAACGCGGCGGCGGCCGACGACGTGCGGGTGCTCGTCGTCGGCAACCCGGCCAACACGAACGCGCTGATCTGCGCCGCCCACGCGCCGGACGTCCCGAAGGACCGGTTCACCGCGATGACGCGGCTCGACCACAACCGGGCGCTGTCGCAGCTCGCCCACCACGCGGGCGCCCACGTGTCCGACGTGCGGAAGGTCGCCATCTGGGGCAACCACTCCGCCACCCAGTACCCCGACGTCTTCCACGCCGACGTCGCGGGCCGCCCGGGCGCCGAGCTGGCGGCCGACCGGCAGTGGCTGGAGCAGGACTTCATCCCGACCGTGGCGCAGCGCGGCGCGGCGATCATCGAGGCGCGCGGGGCCTCGTCGCAGGCCTCCGCCGCGAACGCGGCCCTGCAGCACGTGCGCGACTGGGTGCACGGCACGCCGGAGGGCGACTGGACCAGCGCCGCGCTGTGGTCGACGGGCCAGTACGGCCTGCCGGAGGGACTGGTGTGCTCGTTCCCGGTCACGGCGTCCGACGGCGCGTGGCACGTGGTCGAAGGGCTCGAGATCGACGACTTCTCGCGCGAGCGGATCGACCGCTCGGTGGCCGAGCTCGTCGAGGAGCGCGACGCCGTGCGCGCGCTCGGCCTGCTCTGACGGCAGCGGACCCGCGCGCCGACCCGCCCGCCCAGACAGCGAGGGCCCGGGCCGAGACAGAAAGTCCCGGCCTGGGCCCTCTCTGTCACGAAGTAGATCCCTCTCTATCTCGGCGGAGGGCCTCTCTATCTCGGCGGGGACGTTCGCGTTGGGTTCGGACGCCGAAGACTTGCGTCAGCACCCCTCGGGCAGGCCGAGAGCCGGCCGGACGACCCGGCAAAGCGGTGCAAACCGGAGCCTTCCGTCGCACCATCGCCGCCCCCGCGCCGGTCGTGACGCAATCGTGACCCGAGGTCACCCGCCCAGGCTTTGACTTCGAGTCTCGAACACATCACTCTGGTGTGCGGACCGGCTCGTCAGGGGCCGGGACGCCGTGGTCCCGCCCGCGAGGGCGCCGGCACGCTGACGCGCCGGAGGGACCCTCGACGACGAGAGAAGGAGCGCGACGATGCGACTCGGCAAGAAGATGGGCGTGGTCGCCGCGGGTGCGGCGCTGACGCTCTCCCTGACCGCCTGCGGCGGTACGGGTGCCGGCGGCGGTGGGGACGAGAGCGCCCCGGCCGGCGACGGTGGCGAGGACGTCAAGATCGGTGTGGCCATGCCCACCGAGACGTCGGAGCGATGGATCCAGGACGGCAACGCCGTCAAGGAGAGCCTCGAGGAGGCCGGCTACGAGGTCGACCTGCAGTACGCGGGCGACGACATCCCCACGCAGACGCAGCAGATCGACTCGATGATCACCGGCGGTGCCGACGTGCTCATCCTCGCCGCGATCGACGGCACGGCGCTGACGAGCCAGCTCGAGGCGGCGGCTGCCGCGAACATCCCGGTCATCTCGTACGACCGCTTGATCCGCGACAGCGAGAACGTCGACTTCTACGTGACGTTCGACAACTACCAGGTCGGCGTGGCCCAGGCCACGGCGCTGCTGACCGGCCTCGGCCTCACCGACGCCGAGGGCCAGCCGACGGGGGCGAAGGGTCCGTTCAACGTCGAGCTGTTCGCCGGCTCGCTGGACGACAACAACGCCCACTTCTTCTGGGACGGCGCGATGGACACGCTCAAGCCGTTCATGGACGAGGGCTCCATCGTCGTCCCGTCCGGCCAGACGGACATCGAGCAGGCCGCGACGCTGCGCTGGTCGCAGGAGACGGCGCAGAAGCGCATGGAGGACCTGCTGACCTCCACGTACTCCGGCGGGACCGAGCTGCACGGCGTGCTGTCGCCCTACGACGGCATCTCGCGCGGCATCATCACGGCGCTCCAGGGCGTCGGCATGGGGCCGACCATCAAGGACGGCCTGCCGGTCGTCACCGGCCAGGACGCCGAGATCGCCTCGGTCAAGCTGATCCAGGACGGCGTGCAGCAGTCCACGATCTTCAAGGACACGCGCAAGCTCGCCGACCAGGCCGTGGTGGCCGCGCAGGCCTACATCGACGGCGAGGAGCCGGAGGCCAACGACACCGAGCAGTACGACAACGGCGTCAAGGTCGTCCCGTCGTACCTCCTCGAGGTCGACACGGTCTACGCGGACAACATCAAGCCGCTCCTGGTCGACTCCGGCTACTGGACGCAGGAGGAGATCGACGCCGGCGTCGCCGGCTGACGTCCCCTCGGGTGCAGCCCGCCCGGCGGCCGACGGCCGCCGGGCGGGCCCACCCCCGCACCACCCGCCCCACCGAAGGAGGAACGAGGGCGCATGAACCCCCACGCAACCGCGCGCTCCGGCGCCACCGGGAGGGACCCGCGATGAGCGACACCATCCTCGAGATGCGCTCCATCACCAAGGAGTTCCCCGGCGTCAAGGCGCTGCAGGACGTCACGCTGACCGTCGAGCGCGGCGAGATCCACGCCATCTGCGGCGAGAACGGCGCCGGCAAGTCGACGCTGATGAAGGTGCTCTCCGGCGTCTACCCGCACGGGACGTACGGCGGCCAGATCCTGCTCGACGGCGAGGAGGTGCGCTTCGGCTCGATCAACGACTCTGAGGCACGCGGCGTCGTCATCATCCACCAGGAGCTCGCCCTGGTGCCCTACCTCTCGGTGGCCGAGAACATCTTCCTCGGCAACGAGGTGCGCGGCACCGGGCCCCTCATCGACTGGAACAAGGCCAACCACGAGGCCGCGCGCCTGCTCGAGCGGGTGGGCCTCAAGGAGAACCCGACCACGCCGGTCGGCCAGCTGGGCGTCGGCAAGCAGCAGCTCATCGAGATCGCCAAGGCGCTCTCGAAGGAGGTGCGCCTGCTCATCCTCGACGAGCCGACGGCGGCGCTGAACGACAACGACTCCGAGCACCTGCTCGACCTGCTGCGACAGCTGAAGGCCGAGGGCATCACCTCGATCATCATCTCGCACAAGCTCAACGAGATCGCCGAGATCGCCGACTCCACGACGATCATCCGCGACGGGCGCACGATCGAGTCGATCGACATGAAGGACCCGTCCTCGACGCAGGAGCGCATCATCCGCGGGATGGTCGGCCGCGACCTGGAGCACCGCTACCCGGAGCGCACGCCGAACATCGGCGACGTCGTCCTGTCCGTCGAGCACTGGACGGTGCACCACCCGACGCAGCCGGAGCGCCTCGTCATCGACGACGCGAGCTTCGACGTGCGCGCGGGCGAGGTCGTCGGCATCGCCGGCCTCATGGGCGCCGGCCGCACCGAGCTGGCGATGAGCATCTTCGGCCGCACCTACGGCCGCAACATCTCCGGCCGGATCGTCAAGGACGGCAAGGAGATCACGATCCGCACGGTGGCCGACGCCATCGACCACGGCATCGCCTACGCCACCGAGGACCGCAAGCGCTACGGCCTCAACCTCATCGAGGACGTGCGCCGCAACATCTCGCTGGCCGGCCTGGGCAAGCTCGCCCGCCGCGGCTGGGTCAACGCGAACGAGGAGCTCAAGGTCGCGGACGAGTACCGCGCCAACCTCAACATCAAGACGCCGACGGTCATGTCGGTGGTCGGCAAGCTCTCCGGCGGCAACCAGCAGAAGGTCGTGCTGTCGAAGTGGCTCTACACCGACCCTGACGTGCTCATCCTCGACGAGCCCACCCGCGGCATCGACGTCGGCGCGAAGTACGAGATCTACACGATCATCAACCGCATGGTCGCGGCCGGGAAGGCCGTCGTCGTCATCTCGTCCGAGCTGCCCGAGCTGCTGGGCATCTGCGACCGCGTCTACACGCTGGCCTTCGGCCGCATCACGGGCCAGGTGCCCGTCGCCGAGGCCACCCAGGAGCGGCTCATGGAGCTCATGACGCTCGAGCGCGACGCCGGGGCGGTGCCCGCCGGCGCCACCGCGACGACCGGTGCCGTCGGGCCTTCCGCCGACGTCGCCGTCGAGTCCTCCGTCAGCCTGCAGAACACCACGAAGGAACTGTCATGACCGCCATCGCCGGCTTCCGCGACCTGGTGACGAGGAACATGCGTCAGAGCGGCATCTTCGTCGCGTTCGTCGCGATCGTCGCCCTCTTCGCCGCGCTCAACCAGAACTTCCTGAGCCCGGGCAACCTCACGAACATCGTCCTGCAGTACTCGTACATCCTGATCCTCGCGATCGGCATGATCATGATCATCGTCGCGGGGCAGATCGACCTGTCGGTCGGCTCCGTCGTGGCGCTGACCGGAGCCGTGTCGGCCGTGCTGGTGATCCGCAACGGCATGCCGTGGTACGTCGGCGTGCTGGCGGCGATCGGCGTCGGCCTGCTGGTCGGGGCCTGGCAGGGCTTCTGGGTGGCGTTCGTCGGCATCCCTGGCTTCATCGTCACGCTGGCGGGCATGCTGCTGTTCCGCGGCCTGACCTACCGGGTGCTCGACAACGTCTCGCTGTCGCCGTTCGGCGGCACGTACTACGACATCGCCAACGGCTTCCAGAACGGCCTGCTCGGCGGGTACGGCGTGGACGTGTTCACGCTCGCGATCTTCGGCATCGCCGTGGTCGGCTACGCCGTCGCGCAGTGGCGCGCCCGTCGCGGCCGCATGGCCTACCAGCAGGTCGTCGAGTCCCTGCCGCTGTTCGTGCTCAAGATCGTCGCGGTCGCGGTCGTCGTGATGTGGTTCGGCTACCAGCTGGCCAGCAGCCGCGGCCTGCCGAACATCCTGATCCTGCTCGCGATCCTGATCATCGTGTACACGCTCATCACCCAGAAGTCGGTGTTCGGCCGGCACGTGTACGCGGTGGGCGGCAACCTGCACGCGGCGGAGCTGTCCGGCGTGAAGGTCAAGAAGATCAACTTCTGGATCTTCGTCAACATGGGCTTCCTCGCCTCGGTGGCGGGCGTCGTCTACTCGTCCCGCATGAACGGTGCCCAGCCGGGCGCCGGCAACATGTTCGAGCTCGACGCGATCGCGGCCTGCTTCATCGGCGGCGCCTCGACCACGGGCGGCGTCGGGCGCGTGGGCGGCGCCATGATCGGTGGCCTGATCATGGCGGTCATGTCGAACGGCATGCAGCTCATGGGCGTGCCGCAGTCCATCCAGCAGGTGGTCAAGGGCCTGGTGCTGCTGCTCGCCGTGGCCTTCGACATCTGGAACAAGCGCCGCGCGGCCGCGCTGCGCTGATCGTGCGACGCGCGGGCGGACGGCGATGCCGTCCGCCCGCGCTCGCCTGCTCCTAGACTCCCCGGCGTGAGAGGACGGCTGCCGGTGGCTGGCTCCCAGTCCTCGCTGCGCGAGGCGAACCGCGCCAAGATCGTCGAGGCGGTCAAGCAGTACGGCGGCCTGACCCAGGTCGAGCTGACCGGTGCGACCGGGCTGTCGCCTGCCACGGTCTCGACGATCGTCAAGGAGCTGGTGGCGGCGGGCCTGGTCGAGGTCCGCGGCACCGTGCGCTCCGGGCGGCGGGCCCAGCTCGTGACCATCGCGCACCGGCTCGGGCTGGTCGCCGGCGTCGTCGTCGGGCACCGCCACCTGCGCGTAGCGATCGCCGACGCGTCCCACGAGGTGGTGGCCGAGCAGGCGCTGCCCCTGCCCGCGGAGCACAAGGTCGACACGAGCCTGGACCGCGTGGCGCTGCTCGTCGTCGACCTGCTCGAGCGGATCGGCGCGAACCTCGACGAGCTGCTCGGCATCGGCGTCGGCGTGCCCGCCCCCGTGGACGTCGACACCGGCCTGATCTCGGTGCGCGGCATCATGCGCGGCTGGGACGACGTGCACGTGGCGCAGGTGCTGGAGAAGCGGCTGTCGCGCCCGGTGTTCGTGGACAACGACGCGAACCTCGGCGCGATGGCGGAGTCCGCGCTGGGGGCCTCGCGGCACGTGCAGGACTCGGTGTACGTGGGCGTGTCGCACGGCACCGGTGCGGGCGTGGTCATCGGCGGGCGCGTGCACCGCGGGTTCGCCGGCCTGGCGGGGGAGATCGGCCACGTGCAGGTCGACCCGGCCGGGCGCGTGTGCGGCTGCGGCAACCGCGGCTGCCTCGACACGGTGGTGGGCGGGCCGGCGTTCCTGGCGCCGCTGCGCGACAGCCATGGCAACCTGACCCTGCGCGACGTGGTGCGCTACGCCAACGAGGGCGACCTCGGCTGCCGGCAGGTGGTGGCCGACGCCGGTCGCGTGGTGGGCCAGGTGGTGGCGGGGCTGACGACGGCGCTCAACCCGCAGTGCGTCGTCGTCGGCGGCGAGCTGGCCGAGACGGGCGACGTGCTGCTCGAGCCGCTGCGCGAGGCGGTGCTGCGGCGCACGCTCGTGAACCGGGTCGCGCCGGTGGAGGTGGTGCCCACGGAGCTGGGCGGCCGGGCCGAGCTGACGGGTGCGCTGCTGCTGGCGCTGCAGTCCACCGACGTGTTCGACCGGATCGACGAGGCGGGAGCCGGGATGGTGGAGGAGGTCGGGTGACGAGGGTGGTCCGCACGCCGTTGCTGTCGGTGCGGCAGGTGAGCAAGCACTTCGGCGCGGTGGAGGCGCTGGTCGGGGTGGACCTCGACGTGCACGCGCACGAGGTGGTGGCGCTCATCGGGGACAACGGGGCCGGCAAGTCGACGCTGGCCAAGGTGATCGCGGGCGTGCTGTCGCCCGACGCGGGGATCATCGAGCGCGACGGCGTGCCGGTGACGTTCTCCTCGCCGTCGGCCGCGTCCGCCCACGGCATCGCCACGGTGTTCCAGGACCTCGCGCTGTGCGAGAACCTCGACGTGACCGCGAACGTGTTCCTCGGCCACGAGCTGCGCACCGGGGGAGGGCTGCTCGCCGACGGCGAGATGGAGCGCACGACGCGCCGCATCCTGCAGAACCTCACCGTGCGCATCCCGTCCGTGCGCACGCCGCTGCACAACCTGTCGGGCGGTCAGCGCCAGGCGGTCGCGATCGCCCGCACGCTCATCGGCGAGCCCAAGGTCGTGGTGCTCGACGAGCCGACGGCGGCGCTGTCCGTGGCGCAGGCGGCCGAGGTGCTCACGCACATCCAGGGCCTGCGCGACATGGGCCTCGGCGTCGTGCTCATCAGCCACAACATGAACGACGTGCGGGCCGTCGCCGACCGCGTGGAGGTGCTGCGGCACGGGCGCAACAACGGCTCGTTCCGCGCCGACGTCGGCCACGAGACGCTGCTGGCCGCGATCACCGGCGCCGCCTGACGCCGGGCGCCCGCCGCGCCTCGCCCGCGGGCGCCGCCCGCGGGTCAGTGGAAGACGACGGTGCGGTGCCCGTTGAGCAGCACCCGGTGCTCGGCGTGCCAGCGCACGGCGCGCGCGAGCGCCCGCCGCTCGACGTCCTCGCCGATCGCGACGAGGTCGGACACCGCGCGGGTGTGGTCGACGCGCTCGACGTCCTGCTCGATGATCGGGCCCTCGTCGAGGTCGCCGGTGACGTAGTGCGACGTGGCGCCGATGAGCTTCACGCCGCGCTCGTGCGCCTGGGCGTAGGGGCGGGCGCCCTTGAAGCTCGGCAGGAACGAGTGGTGGATGTTGATGACCCGGCCCTCGAGGTCGCGGCACAGCTCGTCCGACAGGATCTGCATGTAGCGCGCGAGCACCACCAGCTCGACGTCCAGCTCGGCGACGAGCTCGCGCAGCCGCTGCTCGGCCTGGGCCTTGGTGTCCTTGGTGACCGGCACGTGGTGGAACGGCTTGCCGTAGAACGCGGCGAGGTCCGCCAGGTCGGGGTGGTTGCCCACGACGCCGACGACGTCGATCGGCATGCCCTGGCTGCGCTCGCGGTACAGCAGGTCGACGAGGCAGTGCGCCGCCTTGCTCACCAGGACCAGGGTGCGCACCCGCCGGCCGACGACGTCGAGCTCCCACGTCATCCCGAACGCCTCGAACGCCGGCGTCAGCGCGGCGACGAGCTCCTGCCGGGTCGCCGCCGTCTCCACCTGCAGGCGCAGGAAGAAGCGGCCCGACGCCGGGTCGCCGAACTGCTGCGACTCGGTGATGTTGTCGCCGCGGGCCGCGAGCGCTCCGGTGATCGCCGCGACGATCCCGGGGCCGTCGGGGCAGGACACGGTGAGCACCCACTCGGTGCGGGGCGCAGCGGCGGGAACGGCAGGGGCGTCGGTCACGGGGCACACGGTACCGGCGCGCCCGCGCGTCGCGGCTGCCCGATCCGCTGGGTGGGCGCGGGTGCGCGACGCGCGCGGCGGGCGCCGCTGCGCGGGCCGTGGCGGTCTGGTTCGATGGGCGCATGAGCGAGGCACCCCGCACGCGGATCGCACTGGTCGACGACGCCGACGCCGGCGAGCTGCTCACGCTGCGGCGCGCGGCCTTCGTCACGGAGGCGCAGCAGTACGGCGACCCGAACATCCCGCCGCTGACCCAGACGCTGGCCGAGCTGCGCGAGGACCTGGCGCGCGAGGACGTCGTCACGGTTGGGGCGTGGGAGGGCCACCGCCTGGTGGGCTCCATCCGCGTGGAGATCGAGGGCAACAGGGCGACGCTCGGCCGCCTCGCCGTCGCGCCCGACATGCAGGGCCGCGGCATCGGCACGTCGCTGCTGTTCGCGATCCTGCCGCACCTGCCCGAGCAGGTCGCCGAGATCTGGGCGTTCACCGGCAAGGACTCCCAGCAGAACCTGTCGATGTACGCCAAGCACGGGTTCGAGGCGCAGTACGACGACCCGGCCGGCGAGCTGACCTACACCTACCTGCGGCGCGTGCTGCACGAGGTGGAGGCCCGCGGGGGCAGCGCGCCCGCCTGACCGTCCCGACCGCCCGGCCCTGACTGCCCGGCCGCCCGCCCCGAGCAGGCCCTTCGGGCAGCCCGGGGCCCTCGGCCGCCGCACGCCGGTGCGCTACCCTGGGCGGGTCGCGACTGGCGCACCCCGGCGGCCTGCCCGCGCCCCCGCACCACCGGTGCGGAGGCCATGGGAACGGTCCCGCCGGGCGGGTGGATCACCACCGGGGAGCGACACGCTGTGCAGACGACGGGTCGTTCGCCTGGGCCCGGGGTCACCTCGTGCGAGGTGCGTGCCCGGGCATGTCCCGGGGCGGCCGAGCACGACCGCCTGAATCAGAACGCAGCCTGAGGAGACGCCCATGAGCGCCCGCACTCCCGACCCCGTGTTCGACGCGAGCATCGCCGACGTCGACCCCGAGATCGCCGCCGTCCTCGACGGAGAGCTCGCCCGCCAGCAGGGCACCCTCGAGATGATCGCCTCCGAGAACTTCGTGCCGCGCGCCGTGCTGCAGGCCCAGGGCTCGGTGCTGACGAACAAGTACGCCGAGGGCTACCCGGGGCGCCGCTACTACGGCGGCTGCGAGCAGGTCGACGTCGCCGAGAACCTCGCCATCACCCGCGCCAAGGAGCTGTTCGGCGCCGAGCACGCCAACGTCCAGCCGCACGCCGGGGCGCAGGCCAACGCCGCCGTCCTGCACGCGCTGATCAACCCGGGCGACAAGATCCTCGGCCTCGAGCTGGCCCACGGCGGCCACCTCACTCACGGCATGCGGATCAACTTCTCCGGCAAGCTCTACGACGTCGGCGCCTACGGCGTCGACCCGCAGACCTACCGGATCGAGATGGACGAGGTCCGCAAGAAGGCGCTCGAGCACCGCCCCGACGTCATCATCGCCGGCTGGTCCGCCTACCCGCGCCACCTCGACTTCGCCGCCTTCCGCGAGGTCGCCGACGAGGTCGGCGCGAAGCTGTGGGTGGACATGGCGCACTTCGCCGGCCTCGTGGCCGCCGGCCTGCACCCGTCCCCGGTGCCGCACGCCGACGTCGTGTCCTCCACGGTGCACAAGACCATCGGCGGCCCCCGCTCCGGGTTCATCCTGTCCAAGGCCGAGTGGGCCAAGAAGATCGACTCCGCGGTGTTCCCGGGCCAGCAGGGCGGCCCGCTCATGCACGTGGTCGCCGCCAAGGCCGTCGCGTTCAAGGTCGCCGGCTCCGAAACGTTCAGGGACCGCCAGGAGCGCACGCTGCGCGGCGCGCAGATCATCGCCGAGCGCCTCGCCCAGGCCGACGTCGCCGAGCGCGGCGTCGAGGTGCTGACCGGCGGCACCGACGTGCACCTGGTGCTCGTGGACCTGCGCCACAGCGACCTCGACGGCCAGCAGGCCGAGGACCTGCTGCACGAGGCCGGCATCACCGTCAACCGCAACGCGGTGCCGTTCGACCCGCGCCCGCCGCGCGTCACCTCCGGCCTGCGCATCGGCACGCCGGCGCTGGCCACCCGCGGGTTCGGCGACGAGGAGTTCACCGAGGTCGCCGACATCATCGCCGTCGCGCTGCGCGACGGCGCCGCGGCCGACGTCGACGCGCTGCGGTCCCGCGTCGCGCGGCTCACGGCGGACTTCCCGCTGTACCCGGACCTGCAGCAGTACTGAGGGGAGCGCGACGCATGACGACGACGGACGCCCCCGCGGGGGCTCAGGTGCTCGACGGCAAGGCCACCGCGGCCGCGATCAAGGCCGAGCTGAAGCAGCGTGTCGCCGCGCTGCGCGAGCGCGGCATCACGCCGGGCCTCGGCACGCTGCTCGTGGGCGAGGACCCCGGCTCGCAGTGGTACGTGGCCGGCAAACACCGCGACTGCGCCGAGGTGGGCATCGCCTCCCTCCGCGAGGACCTGCCGGCCGACGCCACGCAGGAGGAGATCGAGGCGGCCGTGCGCCGGCTCAACGAGGACCCGGGGTGCACCGGGTTCATCGTGCAGCTGCCGCTGCCGAAGGGCATCGACACCAACCGCGTGCTCGAGCTGGTCGACCCGGCCAAGGACGCGGACGGCCTGCACCCGACCAACCTTGGGCGCCTCGTGCTGCGGGTGGGCGAGGAGATCGACTCCCCGCTGCCCTGCACGCCGCGCGGCATCATCGAGCTGGTCGAGCGGCACGGGGTCTCGCTGGCCGGCAAGGAGGTCGTGGTGCTGGGCCGCGGCGTCACCGTCGGCCGCCCGATCGGGCTGCTGCTGACCCGCAAGGCCGTCAACGCCACCGTGACCCTCACGCACACCGGCACCCGCGACCTCGAGGCGCTGGTGCGCCGCGCCGACGTCGTGGTCGCCGCCGCCGGCGTCAAGGGCATCGTCACGGCCGACATGGTCAAGCCGGGCGCCGTGCTGGTCGACGTCGGCGTCTCGCGTGAGACCGACCCGGAGACCGGGAAGTCGCGCGTGGTGGGCGACGTCGACCCGGCCGCGCGCGAGGTCGCCGGCTGGTACTCGCCCAACCCCGGCGGGGTCGGCCCGATGACCCGGGCGATGCTGCTCGCCAACGTCGTGGAGACCGCGGAGCGGCTCGCGGGCTGACCGGCTCGCCCCGCTCCCGCGTGCGGCGCCCCCGGACTCGTCGACGGCTCGATGAGTCCCGGGGCGCCGCGTCGTCTCTGCCTGCGAAGGGGTCCGGCCGCGGACCCGGACCGAAGGAGGACGACCATGGTCAGCGTGCGACCCCACCTGTGGTTCGACAGCCAGGCGCTCGAGGCGGCGCAGTTCTACGCCGAGCACATCCCCGGCTCGTCGGTCGACGCCGTGCAGGAGGCGCCCGAGGGCGTGCCCGACGCGAAGCCCGGCGCGCCGTTCATCGTGGAGCTCACCGTCTGCGGGATCCCGGCGATCTTCCTCAACGCCGGCCCCTCGCTGAAGCTCGACGAGGCGTTCAGCTTCTACCTGCGGGTGGACGGGCAGGAGGAGGTGGACCACTACTGGGACCTGCTCACCGCCGACGGCGGCAAGCCGGGCCAGTGCGGCTGGTGCACCGACCGGTTCGGCGTCTCCTGGCAGGTGGTGCCCGTGCAGCTCGAGGAGACGCTGGGCGACTACACGTCGGAGGGCTCGATGCGGGCCCTGCAGGCGATGCTCTCGATGGGCAAGATCGACGTCGCGGCGCTCGAGGCGGCCTATGCGGGCCCGGCCTGACCCGCCCGCCGGGCCAGACCCGCCCCTCACGTTGTGGGTACAGAACACGCCGTGCGATCCGTCGATCGCACGGCGTGTTCTGTACCCACAACGTGGGTGTCGGGAGGCTCTGAGAGAATCGACGGGTGCCTCAGCTCGTCGTCGCCACCGCCAACGTCAACGGCATCCGTGCCGCCTTCCGCCGGGGGATGGGCGACTGGCTCGCCGCCCGCACGCCCGACGTGCTGCTGCTGCAGGAGGTCCGTGCGCCCGACGCGCTGCTGAACGAGTACCTCGAGGGCTGGCACGTCGCCCACCAGTCGTCGGACCTCAAGGGCCGTGCCGGCGTCGCGGTCGCCTCGCGCCTGCCGCTGCACGCCGTGCGCGTGGGCCTCGGCGCCCACGCCGCCGACGGCGGCCCGGAGCCCGCCGTCGACACCGGCCGGTGGGTCGAGGCCGACGTCGAGCTGCCCGGCGGCGGTCTGCTCACCGCGGCGTCCGCCTACCTGCACTCCGCCTCCGCGGCGCCCGGCCAGGAGCACACGCTGGTCGCCAAGTACGCCCACCTCGAGAAGGTCACCGCGCGGCTGGCCGAGCTCGCCGCCGGCGAGACGCCGGCGGTCGTGGCCGGCGACCTCAACATCGCCCACCGGAACGTGGACATCGCGAACTGGAAGGGCAACCTCAAGAGCGCCGGCTTCCTGCCTGAGGAGCGCGCGTACCTGGACCGCTGGTTCGACGAGCTCGGCTGGACGGACCTGGGCCGCGCCCACGGCGGCGAGGGCCCCGGCCCGTACACGTGGTGGACGTGGCGCGGGCGCGCCTTCGAGAACGACAAGGGCTGGCGCATCGACTACCAGCTCGCCAACCCGGCGCTCGCGCCCGCGGCCGTCAAGGTCGAGGTCGACCGCGCCGCCACCTACGAGGAGCGCTGGAGCGACCACGCGCCCGTCGTGGCGACCTACGAGCTGTAGGAACCACGGCCCCGGGCTCCCTGGCGAGGGCCCGCTCCGGTAGGGTGATCCGGAAAGCGCTTGCCTTCGCTTCCCACCCAGGAGATCGACGATGCCCTCCGCCCTCACCGACCCGACCCGTCACGACCGGCTGCGGTATGCCGTCGTCGGCGCCGGCCACCGCGCCGGCATGTACGTCGAGGCGCTCACCGGCGACCACGCCGCCGACGGCGAGATCGTCGCGTGGGTCGAGCCCAACCCCGTCCGGGCCGCCGTGCACGAGGCCCGCGTGGCCGCGGCGGTCGGCGGCAGCCGGCCCGTCTACCACCCCGACGACCTCGAGAAGGCGATCGACGAGCAGCGCGTGGACCGGGTGATCGTCACCTCGGTGGACAGCACGCACGCCGAGATGGTGTCGCGGGCCGTGCGCGCCGGGGCGGACGTCGTCGTCGAGAAGCCCGTCGCGGCGACCGCAGCCCAGGCGCGGCAGATCGCCGACGCGCTCGCCGAGACCGGCCGCGACCTGACGATGACGTTCAACTACCGGTACGCGCCGCGCAACGCCGCCCTGCGCGAGGTCATCGCGGCCGGCGAGATCGGGCGGGTGCTGTCCGTGCACTTCGAGTGGGCGCTGGACACCGTGCACGGCGCCGACTACTTCCGGCGCTGGCACCGCGAGAAGGCGAACAACGGCGGGCTGCTCGTGCACAAGTCCAGCCACCACTTCGACCTGGTCAACTGGTGGATCGACGCCGTCCCGGAGCGCGTCTTCGCCAGCGGCGGGCTGCGGTTCTACGGCGACGACGCGGCGCACGCCCGCGGGTACGAGCCGACGGCGGGTGAGCGGGCCCTGGTCGAGCGGGGCGTGGACCCGTGGCGCCTCGACGTCGACGGCGACCCGTACCTGTCGGCGCTGTACGGGCCCGACGCCCGCGCCGTCGACGGCTACGTGCGCGACCGCGACGTCTTCGACCCGGGCATCACCACCGAGGACACCCTGGGCCTGGTCGTCGAGTACGCCGGCGGCCCGGTGCTGACCTACTCGCTGGTGGCGTACGCGCCGTGGGAGGGCTACCGCGTGGTGGTCAACGGGTCGCTGGGCCGGGCCGAGCTCGAGGTCGTCGAGAGCGGCTCCGTGGTGTTCGGCGCGGGCGGCAAGGCCGTGCTCGACCCGAGCTTCACCGAGGCGTTCGGCGACGACGCCGTGCGGCCGAACGGCGCGCGGCTCGTGGTCCAGCGGCACTGGGAGCGCGCGCAGGAGCGCCCCGTCGTCGAGTCGGCGGGCGGCCACGGCGGCGGCGACGCCCTGCTGCTCAGCGACGTCTTCCGCGGCCGGACGGAGCCCGACCCGCTACGCCGCGCGGCGGGCCTGGTCGACGGGCTGCGCGCCTCGGGCGTCGGCTACGCCGGCAACCGGTCGCTGGAGACGGGCGAGCCGGTCCGGCTCGCCGACCTGGGCCTCGGCGTCGTGCTCTGACGGTGCGCCGGCGGCGCCGGTGTCGCGGCCCGGGGCCGCTCAGGCGTCGCGGCCCGCGGGGGCCGACGGCGGGGCCTGGAGGAAGGCCGGCGCCGTGAGGCCGGCGTCCGCGAACGCCGCGTGGATCCCGGCGGCGACCGTCGCAACCTCGTCGGCCCGCACGAGCGCGATCGTCGAGCCGCCGAACCCGCCGCCGGTCATGCGTGCGCCGAGCGCGCCGGCCGCGAGGGAGGCGTCCACCGACAGGTCGGTCTCGCGGACCGTGACCTCGTAGTCGTCGCGCAGCGAGGCGTGCGAGGCGACCATGAGCGGGCCCACCTCGTCGACCCGGCCGTCGCGCACCAGGGCGGCGAACTCGGCCGTGCGGGCCGTCTCGGTGACCACGTGGCGCACGCGCCGGCGCAGCAGGCCGTCCTCGTCGTGCGGGGCGAGCTCCTCGAGGGCCGCGTCGAGCCCCTCGGGGGTGATCGCGCGCAGGTTCGGCACGTCCAGCAGGCCGGCAGCCTCCTCGCACGACGCGCGCCGGGCGGCGTACTGGCCGTCGACGAGCTGGTGCGGGGCGCGGGTGTCGATGACGAGCAGCTCGAGGCCGGCGGCGGCGAGGTCGAACGGGATCGGGGTCGCGTTCTCCAGCGCCGTGAGCTCGGGGCGGCAGTCGAGCAGCAGCGCGTGGCCCGGGTGCGAGCGCAGGGCCGCGGCCTGGTCGAGGCCGCCGGTCGCGGCCCCGGCGATCTCGTTCTCCGCGCGGATGCAGGCGGCGACGAGCTCGACCCGGCCGGCGTCGTGGCCGGCGAGCCCGAGCCCGAGCAGGTCGTCCAGCGCGACGGCGAACGCGCACTCGAGCGCGGCCGAGCTGGACAGCGACGCGCCGAACGGCACGCACGAGTCCACCACGGCGTCGAACCCGCGCACGGCGTGCCCGGCCTGCCGCAGCGCCCAGGCCACGCCGGCCACGTAGGCGCCCCAGCCCTTGACCTCGCCCGGCACGACGTCGCGCAGGCGCAGCTCCCACGGCTCCTCGGTCTGGGCCGAGGCGACGCGCACGAGGTCGTCGTCGCGCAGGCGCAGCGCCACGTACGTGCGGTGGGGCAGCGCGGTGGGCAGGCACAGCCCGGCGTTGTAGTCGGTGTGCTCGCCGATGAGGTTCACGCGCCCCGGCGCCGACCACACCCCGGCGGGCTCCGCCGCGACGGCGATGCCGCCCTGGTCGTCGGCGAACGTCCGGGAGAACAGCTCGCGCACGCGGCGCGTGCCGTCCTCGGGGGTCCAGGCAGGAAGCCACTGGGGCTCGGTCATGCGTGTCACCTCGTCGTGGGGTCGGGGTGCGGCGCGCCTCCGGGTGCCGTGACGGGTCCACGAAGAGTCGTGGAGGGGGCCGGCCGCGTGCGGTTCGGGTCTCAGTATCGCCGTGCGGAAGGGTGCGGCGCGAGCCCGTGCCGGGGGCGGGTCAGACCGGCTGCACGCCCAGCCGCAGCCCGGCCAGGCCGCGCTTGCGCGCCCCCAGCGACCGGGCCACGTCGCGCAGCACGACGGCGCCGGGGGAGGCCGGCGCGGCCAGGACGACGGGCGTGCCGTCGTCGCCCGCCTGCCGCAGCACCGGGTCGAGCGGCACCTGGCCCAGCAGCGGCACGTCCGTGCCGAGCGCGGCGCCCAGCGACGCGGCCACCCGCTCGCCGCCGCCGCTGCCGAACACCTCGAGCCGCGAGCCGTCCGGCTGCTCGAGCCACGACATGTTCTCCACCACGCCCACCACCTGCTGGTGCGTCTGCGTGGCGACCGACCCGGCGCGCTCGGCCACCTCCGCCGCGGCGGTCTGCGGCGTGGTGACGACGACGATCTCGCTGCCCGGCAGCAGCTGCGCCACCGAGATGGCGATGTCGCCCGTGCCGGGGGGCAGGTCGAGCAGCAGCACGTCGAGGTCGCCCCAGAAGACGTCGGCGAGGAACTGCTCGAGCGCGCGGTGCAGCATCGGCCCGCGCCACACGACGGGCTGCCCGGCCGGCACGAACATGCCGATCGAGACCACCTTGACGCCGTGGGCGATGGGCGGCAGCAGCATGGAGTCGACGCGCGTGGGCTGGCGGTCGACGCCGAGCATGCGGGGGATGGAGAAGCCGTAGATGTCGGCGTCCACGACCCCGACGCTCAGCCCGTCGGCCGCCAGCGCGACCGCGAGGTTCGCCGTCACCGACGACTTGCCGACGCCGCCCTTGCCCGAGGCGATCGCGTACACCTTGGTCAGCGAGCCGGGCTGGGCGAACGGGATGACCGGGTCGCCCGTGCCGCCGCGCAGCCGGGTGCGCAGCTCCTGGCGCTGCTCCGGCGTCATCACGCCGAGCTCGACGGTCGCGCCGGCCACGCCGTCGAGCGCCTCCACCGCCGCGGTGACGTCCCGCACGAGCGTGCCGCGCATCGGGCAGGCGGCCACGGTGAGGTCCACGCCCACGGTCACGCGCGCGCCGCCGGCGCCGTCGACGCCTGCCTCGGTGCCGCCCTCGACGCCGCCCTCGACGTCGATCGAGCGCACCATCCCCAGGTCCGTGATGGGGCGGCGGATCTCCGGGTCGACGACGGTGGCGAGGGCCGCGCGCACGCGGTCGGCGAGGGGAGCGGGCATGTCTCGATCCTACGGCGGCGCCGGCGGCCCCCTGCGGGCCGGCGACGCCGCCGTCAGGACGCCTCGGCCTCGCGGTCCTGGCTCTCCTGCTGGCGCTGGTCCTCGAGCTCCTCGAGCAGGTTGCGGATCTCGGAGCGGACGAAGTCGCGCGTCGCCACCTCGCTCAGCGCCAGCCGCAGGGCGGCCATCTCGCGGGCGAGGTACTCGGTGTCGGCGAGGTTGCGCTCGGCGCGCTGGCGGTCCTGCTCGGCGAGCACGCGGTCGCGGTCGTCCTGCCGGTTCTGTGCGAGCAGGATCAGCGGCGCGGCGTACGACGCCTGCAGCGACAGCATGAGCGTCAGCGCCGTGAACCCCAGCGCCGCCTGGTCGAACTGCAGGTGCCGCGGCGCCAGCGTGTTCCAGGCGATCCACAGCGCGCAGAACGCGGTGAGGTAGATGAGGAACCGCGGCGTGCCCAGGAACCGGGCGATCCCCTCGGTGGCCTTGCCGACCGCGTCCTGGTCCACCTGGAAGCGGGGGATGAGCGTGCGGCGGTTCTCCTTCGGGGTGTCGAGCCTGTCCGCCACGGTCACCTCCCTGCCTTCTGGTCGGTCCTCTGGTCCGCCTGCTGTCCTGCCTGCTGTCCTGCCTGCTGGTCCGCCTGCTGTCCTGCCTGCTGTGCCGCCTGCTGACCTGCCTGCTGGCCGGCTCGCTGGTCCGCCCTGCGGCCGGCGCCCTGCGCCGGCGTCCGGCCCCGGTCCTCGACCCGCTCCTCCGCCAGCCGCTCGTCGTCCGACTCGCGCCAGTCGTCGGGCAGCATGTGGTCGAGCACGTCGTCCACCGACACCGCCCCGAGCAGGCGTTTCTCGTCGTCGAGCACGGGCAGCGCCAGCAGGTCGTACGCCGCCAGCAGGCGCGTGATGCGGCCCAGCGGCGCGTCGGTCGTCAGCCACTCGGTGTCCGTGTCGAGCACGGAGCCGACGGCGGCGTGCGCCGGCTCGCGCAGCAGGCGCTGGAAGTGCGCGACGCCGAGGAACCGGCCCGTCGGTGTCTCCAGCGGCGGGCGCACCACGAACACCACGGACGCCAGGGCGGGGGGCAGGTCCTGCTTGCGGATCTGCGCCAGCGCCGTGGCGATCGTCGTCTCGGGGCCCAGGATCACCGGCTCCGTCGTCATGAGGCCGCCGGCCGTGTCCTCGGCGTACGCCAGCAGGCGGCGCACGTCGCGCGCCTCCTCCGGCTCCATGAGCTCGAGCAGCTCGGCCGCCTGGGCGTCCGGCAGCTCGTGCAGCAGGTCCGCGGCGTCGTCGGGCTGCATCGCCTCGAGCACGTCGGCGGCGCGCCCGGTGTCGAGCCCGGAGAGGATCGCCACCTGGTCGTCCTCGGGCAGCTCTTCGAGCACGTCGGCCAGGCGCTCGTTGTCGAGGGCCGTGGCCACCTCCAGCCGGCGGGAGCCGCCGAGCTCGTGCAGCACGTCGGCGAGGTCGGCGGCGCGCAGGTCCTCGTACGCCTCCAGCAGCCGGGCGGCGCCCTGCGTCTGCTCCGCCGTCGCGAGCCCGGTCACGGCGTCCACCGGCACCACCAGCGTGGCCCCGCGCCGGCGCAGGCCCAGCGTGCTCTTGCCGGCCGGCTTGCGGCGCACGAACAGCTGGTCGACCAGCCAGTCGCCCGACCGCTGCCGCGCGATGGCGAGGTCCTCCACGATCGCGTCGCCGGAGCCGTCCTTGAAGGTGACCGTGCGGTCCAGCAGCTCGCCGAGCACGAGCGACTCCATGGCGCGCTGCTCGAACCGGCGCATGTTGAGCAGGCCGGTGGAGATCACCTGGCCGCTGTCGATGGAGGTCACGCGCGTCATCGGCAGGAACACCCGTCGCCGGCCCGGCACCTCCACCACGAGGCCGACCACGCGCGGGGCGCCCTTGGCGCGCACGAGCACGACGACGTCGCGAACCCGCCCGACGAGATCGCCGATGGGGTCGAAGACCTGCGTCCCGGCCAGGCGGGCGACGAAGACTCGGGTACCGGCGCTCACACGGTCACACTACGCGGCGACGCGGCCCCGGACCTGGCGTGTCACCGCCGTCGGGCCTGGTCCTGCGCCCCGAGGCTCCGTCGCTGATCCCGCGCGTCGCCGGTGGTGCCCCTGGGGCGTTGTCGGGATACTGGCGCCATGAGCTTCAGCCGACCCCAGCCCGCGCCGCGCGTGCCCACCCCGCCCAAGGGTGACGAGGTGGCCGCCTACGACACCTACCTCGAGGCCCAGCAGGCGGTCGACTTCCTGGCCGACAACAAGTTCCCGGTCGAGCACGTCACCATCGTCGGCACCGACCTCAAGATGGTGGAGCGGGTCACCGGGCGGCTCACCTACGGGCGCGTGGCGCTCGCGGGAGCGATGTCCGGCGCCTGGTTCGGTCTGTTCGTCGGCCTGCTGCTCTCGCTCTTCTCCCAGGGCGCCGGCGCGGTCATCTTCGTCGGCATCGCGCTCGGTGCGGGCTTCGGCCTGCTGTTCTCGGTGCTGTCGTACGCGTTCACCGGCGGGCGCCGCGACTTCACGTCGTCGTCGCAGATCGTGGCCTCGGCCTACGCGATCCTCTGCGCGACCGAGGCGGCCGGCGACGCGCGGGCGCTGCTCGTGCGCTCGCCCAGCGGGCTGGGCCGGGCGCGATCGGGCGTCCGGGTCGGTGCCCCGGCAGCCGCCGGCGCGACGGTCGCCGGC
>NZ_LWGM01000349.1 GCF_001750215.1 Isoptericola variabilis
GCTCGCGCAGCCCGGCCAGGCCGTTGCCGCCGGGGCGGGCGGGGCCCGGCGCGCAGGGGCGCACGCCGTCGTTGCTCACGGTGAGCACCGTGGCGCCGTCGGCCTGCTCGAGGCGCAGCACGCACTCGCCGGCGGCGGAGTGGCGCACCACGTTGGTGACGGCCTCGCGCACCACCCAGGCCAGCGCCTCCTGGCGCGGCGGGTCGAGCGGCGGCACCGTGCCCAGCACGCGCACGGCGATGCCGGCGGCGGCGAGCACCGCGCGCGCCCCGGCCAGCTCGGTGGCGAGGTCGACCGACCGGTAGCCCGCGACGACGCCGCGCACCTCGCGGGACGACTCCTGGGCGAGGGTGCGCACGGCGAGGATCTCGTCGACGGCGCGGGCGTCGCCGCGCCGGGCCAGCTCGGCGGCGAGCTCGCTCTTGACGGCCACGGTGGCCAGCGCGCGCCCGACGACGTCGTGCACGTCGCGGGCGATGCGCAGCCGCTCCTCGGCCACCGCGAGCCGGGCGGTGGCGTCGCGCGCGGCCTCGAGCTCGCGCACCACCTCGAGGATCCACACGGACAGGCGGAAGCTGAACACGAACCCCGTGGTGATGAACAGGGCGAGGATGCCGACCCCCACCGCGCCGGGGGCGCCGGCCAGGACGCGGCCGAGCGCGATCACCGCCGCCACGGCCAGCGACCCCACCACGAGCGGGCGCGAGAGCAGCACGGGGCTCAGCGCGCCGAGCACGAACATGCCCACGGTCAGCAGCACCACCGAGCGCGGGTCGTCGGTGTACCAGAAGCCGTCGTACGGCGGGGGCATCGACGGCACCGCGGCCAGGGCGAGCGCGACGAACGCCGCCGTGACCCCGCCGAGGAGCGCGACGGCGACGCGGAAGGGCCGGCCGCGCTCGGCCGCCGGCGCCATCCCCAGGTGCAGCGTCACCAGGCACAGGCCCGTGTGGACGACGGCGAGCAGCAGCAGCGCGCCCGCGACCAGCGGGGTGGGCGGGTCCTGCGCCAGGCCCGCCGCCGCGACGAGAAACAGGAACGGCTCGAGCAGGCAGACCACGTACAGGGTGGAGCGGGTGTACACCTCGACGCCGCGGACGCCGGTCATGCCTCGGGCGCCTCGCACGGCAGGGCGGTGCGCACGGTCCATGGCGCCAGCCTGCCACGGACCGTGCGCGCCGCCGTCCTCCCCGCGCTCCGCGCGGGAGCCGCCGCCCATCAGCGCTGCGGCTCCCACCGCATCCACCGCCGCGCGGCGTACCAGGCGACGCCTACCCAGGCGAGCAGCACGGCCACCGGCAGCACCGCCTGCGCGAAGGTCTCGCCGAGGGCCAGCGGGGCACCGTCGGTGCCGGTGCCCGTCAGGCCGAGCCGGAACAGCGCCGCCACCGCGTGCATCGGCGTGAACCGCGCGACGTCGTCGAAGCCGCCCTCGCCACCGCCCGGGGTCACGACCCCGGAGAACACCATGAGCACCGCCAGGGCGGGCAGCGTGGTCAGCTGCGCCGACTCCACCGTGCGGGAGACGCCCGAGGTGGCGGCGGCGAGCAGCACGAGCGTCGGGGTCACCAGCACGAGGGCCAGCAGCGGCAGCACGGGGTTGGCCAGCGGCGGCGGGGCCAGCAGCAGCGCCACGGCCGCGTACCCGAGCAGGAGCTGCACCGCCGTGACGAGCAGCGCCGGCACGGCCGCCGCGGCCAGCAGCTCGGCCCGCGAGCACTCGCCGGTCAGCAGCCGCTTGAGCACGAGCTCCTGGCGGCGCGCCACGTACGTGGTGGTGAGGTTGTAGTAGACGACGAACAGCAGGCTCATCGAGACGAGCTGCTGGAGGATCAGCGGGCCGGCGACGTCCGGGTCGGCGTCCGGCCCGAGCGTGCCCGACACCGTCGAGAAGAACAGCACGAACAGCGGGCTGATCGCGACCGCGTTGAACAGGGCCGTGCCGTTGCGCAGCAGCAGCAGGGTCTCGGCCCGCGCCAGCGCCGCCACGCGGCGCAGGGAGAACGCCGACGCGCGGCGCGCCGGGGCGGCGCCGCGGCGCGCGGAGGCGGCCGAGGTCGCG
>NZ_LWGM01000350.1 GCF_001750215.1 Isoptericola variabilis
CGCGGCGTTGCTGGGCCACCAGATCAACGCCGGCGTGACGGTGCGCCACTACATCGAGCGGCTCACCCTCGCTCCTGACACCTCCGCTGTGCTGCAGACCCTGATCGAGGTTGGCGAGGCCGAGGCGGGTCCACCCCGGCGTGCAGCAGCCCGTAGACGTGCGCGTCGAGGATGGCCTCCCAGGCCGCCTCGATGACGTTGGGGCCCACGCCGACCGTGGACCACGTGCGCTCGCCGTCCGTGGTGACCACGAGCACGCGGGTGGTGGCGTCGGTGCCCTGCTCGCTGTCGAGGATGCGGACCTTGAAGTCGGTGAGCTCGAAGCGGCCGATCTCGGGGTACACCCGGGCCAGGGCGCCGCGCAGCGCGTGGTCGAGCGCGTCGACGGGACCGTTGCCCTCCCCCGTGCTCACCAGCCGCTCGCCGCCGGCGTGCACCTTGACCGTGGCCTCGGCGAGGGCCTCGGCGCCGCGCCCGTGCGCCGCGCCGGGCACGGTCTCGACGATCGTGCGCCACGACTCCACGGCGAAGTACTCGGGGCTGGCGCCGAGCTCCTCGCGCAGCAGCAGCTCGAACGAGGCGTCGGCGGCGTCGTAGGTGTAGCCGTCCGCCTCGGCGTCCTTGACCCGTTGGGTCACCCGGGCGAGCAGCTCGGCCTGCCCGGCGAGGTCGAAGCCGAGCTCGCGGCCCTTGAGCTCCACCGACGCCCGCCCGGCCATGTCCGAGACGAGCATGCGCATGTCGTTGCCCACGGCGATGGGGTCGACGTGCTGGTACAGGTCCGGGTCGACCTTGATGGCCGAGGCGTGCAGGCCGCCCTTGTGCGCGAACGCGCTCGCGCCGACGTACGGCTGGCGGGCGAACGGCGCGATGTTGGTGATCTCGGCGATCGCGTGGGCGATGCGGGTGGCCTCCTGCAGGCCCTGGTCGGCCAGCAGCGAGCGCCCCGTCTTGAGCTCGAGGTTCGCCACGACGGTGACGAGGTCGGCGTTGCCGGTGCGCTCGCCGTAGCCGTTCACCGTGCCCTGCACGTGCACGGCCCCGGCGGCGACGGCGGCCAGGGAGTTCGCCACGGCGCAGCCGGTGTCGTTGTGCGCGTGCATGCCCAGGCGCGGCTCGGTGCCGATCGCCTCGCGCAGCGCCGTGACGACCGCGGTGACGCGGTCGGGCAGCATCCCGCCGTTGGTGTCGCACAGCGTCACCGTCTCGGCGCCCGCCGCGAACGCCGCCTCGACGCAGGCGCGCGCGTACGCGGGGTCGTGGCGGAAGCCGTCGTAGAAGTGCTCGGCGTCGAGCACCACCCGGCGCCCCTCGGCCACCAGCAGCGCCACGGTGTCCGTGATCATCGCGAGGTTCTCCTCGCGGGTGGTGCGCAGCGCCCGCTCCACGTGCCGCACGTCCGACTTGGCCACCAGGGTGACGACGGGTGCCCCGGAGTCCAGCAGGGCGCGCACCTGCGGGTCGTCGGCCGCGACGGCGCCCGGGCGGCGGGTGGACCCGAACGCCGCGAGGACGGCGTTCTTCAGCGTCAGCTCCGTGCGCGCCCGCCGGAAGAACTCGGTGTCCTTGGGGATGGCCCCCGGCCAACCGCCCTCGATGTACCCCACCCCGAGCTCGTCGAGCAGCGGGGCGATGGCGAGCTTGTCCGCGACGGTGAGGTTCATGCCCTCCTGCTGCGCGCCGTCGCGCAGCGTCGTGTCGTAGACGTCGAAGGTCGGGCTGTTCATGCGCGCTGTCTCTTCCCGGGCGATGCGGTCCAACAAAAAAGACCCTCCGGGTACGGAAGGTCGGCGCGTCCGGCGGGGTGCTGCCGGACGCGCTAGCGAATGACGCGGCGCGGGTGTCGCAAGGTCACGGGGCCATGCTGCCACACCGTCCGCCGCCCGGACAGCGTCGTTCCACGGTGCGAGCATCGGCCCGGCGTGGTGACTTGGGAGCCACCTGGACAGGAGGTGTGCCATGAGCAAGCCCACTCGCCCGTACGACGCCGTGCCCGGCAGCCCGCCGCCGGCGGTCCCCCCGCGCGAGCCCGCCGTGCCGCCCGCCGCCGGCCCGGCC
>NZ_LWGM01000351.1 GCF_001750215.1 Isoptericola variabilis
GCTGCGCCGCAAGCTCGGCCCGGACCTGATCCGCACCGTGCACGGCGTCGGCTACGCGTTCGAGCCCCCGCAGGCCTGAGGCGTGACCGACCCCGCTCCCCCGCCCGCCCGCCACCCCGCGGAGCGCCGTGGTCGCCTCGCGCGTGGTGCTCGTGCTGGCCGTGCTGGGCCTGCTGTCGTCCCTGCTGCGCGGTCTGTGGCGGGTGCTCGGCGTGTACCGCGACGTGCTGCCCGGGCTGCTGCCCGGCACCGCCGCCCGCACGCTGGTGGCCGTGTCGGTCCTGCTCCTGCTCGCCGCGCGCGGGCTGCGGCGCGGCAGCGCGCTGGCGTGGGGCGGAACCGTCGGGATGCTCGCGCTGGCCGGCGTGCTGCACCTGCTCAAGGGGCTCGACGTGCTCGAGGCGGTGCTGGTGCTCGGCTGCGCCGCGTGGCTGCTCACCCAGCGCCGCGCCTTCCCCGTCCGCCCCACCCGCCGGTCGCTGCTGGTCGCGGCGCTCGTCGGCGCCGGCGTGCTCGCCCTGCTGGTCGCCGCGGCGCTGGCCGTGCGCCTCTACGTCATGACCCGCGACCCGAGCGTGGGGCAGGTGGCCCGCGTGGAGCGCTGGCTGACGCCGCTCGACTACGTCGGCAGCGCCGCGTTCCTCGTCGTGCTGCTGTGGACCATGCTCTCGCCGCGCCGGCCGCCCAGCCTCACGGACGGCGAGCACCGCGCGGAGCGCGAGCGGGCCCGCCGGATCGTGCAGCGGTACGGCGGCGGCACGCTCGACTACTTCGCGCTGCGGGACGACAAGGACTGGTTCGTCGCGGGCGACGCCGTCGTCGCCTACTCCGCGCGCGGCGGTGTGGCGCTGGTCTCCCCCGACCCGATCGGCCCGCCGGGCGAGCGCGAGCAGGCCTGGGCGGACTTCCTCGACCTCGCCGCCGGCTACGGCTGGTCGGTCGCGGTGGTCGGCGCCGGCCCGGCGTGGGTGCCGCTCTACGAGGCCTCGGGGCTGCGCGCCGTCTACCTCGGCGACGAGGCGGTCGTCGACTGCCGCGGGTTCACCCTGGCCGGGTCGGCGCGCAAGTCGCTGCGCCAGGCGGTCAACCGCGTGGCCCGGGCCGGCTACACGACCACGTTCCACGACCCGGCACGCCTGGACCCGCCGCTGCGCGAGGCCCTGCTCGCGATGAGCGGCGAGTCGCGCCAGGGCGAGGCGGAGCGGGGCTTCTCCATGACGCTGTCCCGGATCGCCGACCCGGCGGACACGGGCCTGCTGCTGTCGGTCACCCGCACGGCGGACGGGCGGGTGGACGCCTTCTGCCAGTGGGTGCCCGCGCGCGACGTGGGCGGCTGGTCGCTCGACGTGATGCGCCGGCGCACCGACCTCGACGACGTGCCCAACGGCCTCGTGGAGGCCACCGTCGTCGCCACGATCCAGGAGCTGGACCGGCGCGGCGAGCGCGGCCTGGGGCTGAACTTCGCGGTGCTGCGCGAGGTCGTCGAGGGCCGGCGGGGCTCCCGGCTCGACGCGCTGGTGCGGCCCGTGCTGCTGCGGCTGGCGCAGGGCACCCAGCTCACCACGCTCGCGTCCTTCAACGACCGGTTCGACCCCGAGTGGCTGCCGCGCTACGTGGTGGTCGACTCCGCGGAGTTCGTCGCCGCCCAGGCCGTGGTGGTCGCCGGCGCCGAGGGCGTCACCGAGCTGCCGGTCCTCGGCAGGTTCCTGCGCGCCGGGGCGCCGCGGTGATCCTGGCGCTCGTCGCCGCCGTGGCGGCGGCCGTCGCGTCGGGGGTCGCGACGGTGATGCAGGCGGTCGCCACGCGGCGGGCCCGCGGCCTGTCGGTGGTGCGCCAGCCGTTGCTGCTCGCGGCGCTCGGCGTCGACGGGGCCGCCTGGCTGCTGTCGCTGGCCGCGCTCGACCGGCTGCCGCTGTTCGTGGTCCAGACCGCGCTCGCCGGGTCGCTCGTCGTCGTCGTGCTGCTTGCCGCGCGCGTGCTCGCCACGCCGCTGCGCCCGGCCGACGCAGCCGCGGTGGCCGCCGTCGTCGCCGCGCTGGTGGTCCTGGCCG
>NZ_LWGM01000352.1 GCF_001750215.1 Isoptericola variabilis
GGCGGCTCGGGGCCAGGGCCGCCACCGGCCGGCGGGCAGCGCGTCGAGGCGCTCGCGGGCGGCGACGAGCTCCTGGCGCGGGAGGCGGCTGAGCGCCTCGCCGGAGCTGCTGCCGTGGGAGGCCGACAGGTCGTACCCGACCAGGAGGCGGCCGGCGGACGGTCCGCCCCGCACCCACTCGCGCAGCCCGCCGCCGACGACGGCGCCCACGGTCTCCTCGAGCGCCCCGACCACCTCCTCGAGCGGGTCGTCGCACGCGTCGCAGCCGCAGACGGGGAACGGTGCGGCGAGCAGCGCACCGGCCGCGACGAGGACGCCCGGCAGGCGGGACCACACGACCGTCAGCGGCGCGGCGTCGGGCGTGGCCGGCGTCAGCCGCACCGCCCGCACGGCACCGACGGACGCGGCCGTCGCCGGCAGGTGCTCCGGCGCGACGTCGGCGACCTCCACCGCGTACGTCGCCGCGAGGTGCCGCACGAGCGCGTCGGCGACGTCGTGCAGCGGCGCGAACCGCTCCGGGTGCCCGACGACGGAGTACGCCTCCGCCGGCGGGCCGTCGACGTCCCAGCGGCGCCCGTAGTTGATCGGCCGGCCGGCGGCGTCGGTGAAGACCTGCCGCGGCAGGTCGGGTCGCAGGTAGGCCACGCCTCATCCTCCGGGGCGCCGGCCCGTGCGCGCAGCACGATTCCCGCCACGACTGCACCCCGCCGCCCGGTGCGGGCGGCGGGGTGCCGTCGTGGAGACGCCTCCGGCGACGGCGGGCGTCAGGCGCGGGTCGGCTCCGCAGCCTCGGCGGGCGTGCCGGCCTCGTGGTGCGGGTGGCGCCGCTCGAGCGAGGCGCCCTCGACGTCGACGTCCGGCAGGAGCCTGTCGAGCCACCGCGGCAGCCACCACGCCTTGTCACCGGCCAGGTGCATGAGGGCCGGGACGACGAGCATGCGCACTCCGAAGGCGTCGACGAGCACGCCGAAGGCCAGCGCGAAGCCGATCGGCCGGATCATCGCCGAGTGGGAGAACATGAACCCGCCGAACACGGAGATCATGATCAGCGCCGCGGCGACGACCACGGCCCGGCCGGCCCGCACGCCCTGCACGACCGCGAGCCGGGCCGGCGCGCCGTGGGCGTAGGCCTCCCGCATGCCGGAGGTCAGGAACAGCATGTAGTCCATCGCCAGGCCGAACAGGATGCCCACCAGGATCGTGGGCAGGAAGTTGAGGATCGGCCCGGGCGTCTCGACGCCGAACAGGCCGGCGAGGTGGCCCCACTGGTAGATCCACACCGTGCCGCCCAGCGTGGCGAAGTAGCTCAGCACGAACCCGAGCGTGGCGATCACCGGCACGTACAGCGACCGGAACACCACGACCAGGATGAGCAGCGACAGGCCGACGACGACCGCGAGGTAGGTGGGCAGGGCGTCGGAGAGCTTGTCGGAGATGTCGACGTTGCCGCTGGCCGACCCGGCGACGCCGAGCTCGGTGACGCCGTCGAGGTCGAGCCCGCGCAGCGTGTGCACGAGCTGCTCGGTGGACTCGCTGGTCGGGCCCTCGGCGGGCACCACCTGGAAGGCCAGCAGGCTGTTGTCCTCGGCCGCGCCGATCGGCGCCACGGCGGCGACGTCGTCCTGGTCGTGCAGCGACTGCGCGATCCCGAGCCGGCGCTCGGCCAGCGCGGCGTCGTCCAGGCCCGCGGGCAGGTCCGCCACCACCAGCAGGGTGCCGTTCTGCCCCTCGCCGAACTTCTCCGCGACCGTGGCGTACGCCTGGTACTGGGTGGAGTCGTGCGCCTCCGAGGAGCCGTCCGGCAGGTTGAGGCGCAGGTCCAGGGCGGGCAGCGCGACGACGGCGAGCGCGCCGACACCGACGACGACGCGCAGCACGGCGCGCCCCGTGCGCATCGGCGCGAGCGCCGGGACGAAGAAGGCCGAGCCGACGCCGATGCCGACCGCGTCGACGAACGCCACGAGGATCTGCGTGCGCACGTAGGCCGAGAGGGTGACGATGCCGCGGCGGCCCGCCTGGTGGAC
>NZ_LWGM01000353.1 GCF_001750215.1 Isoptericola variabilis
GGCGGCCACCCGCCGGCCGGCGCCGGGAGGCCAGCGCCGGCGACCGTGGGGGAGCGAGCGGGCGAGGCCCCACTGGGGGTCGCGGCGGGGGGCGCGGCGGGGGTCGCGGCGGGCGGTCCGGAGGAGGTCGAGGAGCGTTCGCGCACGTCGCGAGCCTACGGACCGGGCCGCCGGAACCGTGCTGCACGGCGCGCGCGCCGGGCCGGTGTGACCCATGCCTCGGAACTCGGCCCTCGGGCGCGCTGCGTCGCAGGTCAGCGCGCCGGACACCGCGTCAGAAAACCGTCACACTCATGGCCGATTCATGGTGGTTCGGTCAAGCGCCGGTAAGGTAGACGCCCGTTGTCCGAGGTCGGGTGCCCTGGTGGGCCCCGCCCGTCCCCTGTCACGTGCGGATCTCCGCGGTGCGAGCACGCGCCGCCGGACCCGCCACGGAAGGAACCATGACCTCTGTCACGGACCCCAGCTTCACCGACGGTCGGCCGTCCCGCGGCCCCGTCCGCGAGGCCGGCAGCCCGGCCCAGGCCGCCCGCCCCGGGCGGCGGCGCCGCCTGCGCGTCGACGACGTCACCGTCGTCGACGGCTCGATGCTCCGCCGGGCCGTCGGCGGCACCGTCGTCGGCAACACCATGGAGTGGTACGACGTCGGCGTGTACGGCTACCTCGCCGTCACCATGGGCGCGGTGTTCCTGCCCGAGGCCGCCTCCGGGGTGCAGGTGCTGTTCTCCCTCGGCGTGTTCGCGGCCACGTACGTGGCCCGCCCGCTCGGCGGCATCGTGTGCGGCCGCATCGGCGACCGGGTCGGGCGCCAGAAGGTGCTGGCCGTGACGCTGGTGCTGATGGCCGCCTCGACGTTCGCCATCGGCCTGCTGCCCACCTACGCGCAGATCGGCGCCGCCGCCCCGGTCCTGCTCGTCGTGCTGAAGCTGTTGCAGGGCTTCTCGACCGGCGGCGAGTACGCCGGCGTGACGACGTTCGTCTCGGAGCACGCCCCCGACCGCCGCCGCGGCTACTTCGCGTCCTTCCTCGACCTCGGCTCCTACCTCGGCTTCGCCATCGGTGCGGCCGTGGTGTCGGTGCTGCAGCTCACGCTGGGCCAGCAGGCCATGCTCGACGGCGCGTGGCGCATCCCGTTCCTGGTCGCCGGTCCGCTCGGCGCCGTCGCGATCTGGTTCCGCATGCGTATCGAGGAGACCCCGGCGTTCCAGGCCCAGCGCGAGGCGCAGGAGATCGCCGAGCAGGCCTCGCGCGAGCTGCCCGCCCGCCCCGAGGACACGCTGCGGGCGCAGTGGAAGCCGATCCTCGTGGCGATGCTCCTCGTGGCCGCCGCGAACACCGCCGGCTACGCACTCACCTCGTACATGCCGACGTACCTCACCGACACCCTGGGCTACGACGCCGTGCACGGCACGCTGCTGACCATCCCCGTCCTGGTGGCCATGGCCCTGTGCATCCCGCTCACCGGGCGCCTTTCCGACCGCATCGGCCGGCGCCCCGTGCTGTGGATCGGCAGCGGCGCGCTCGCCGTGCTCGCCGTCCCGGCGTTCCTGCTGCTGGCGGTCGGCTCGGTCTGGTCCACGCTCGCCGGCCTGGCCCTCATGGCCGTCCCGGTGACCTTCCTGGTCGGCACGCTCGCCTCGTCGCTGCCCGCGCAGTTCCCCACCGCGGTGCGGTACGGCTCGATGGGCCTGAGCTACAACGTCGCGGTCGCGGTCTTCGGCGGGACCTCGCCGCTGATCATCGAGGCGCTGCTGCAGGCCACCGGCAACAGCCTCACCCCCGCGTGGTACCTCGTCGGCACGGCCGTGGTCGGCGCGATCGCCGTGGCCCTGCTGCGCGAGTCCGCGGCGCGGCCGCTGCCCGGCGCGATGCCGGCGGTGGAGACGCGCGCCGAGGCCCAGCGCCTCGTCGCCACCCAGGAGCAGAACCCGCGCCTGGACCTCGACACGCTGCCGTTCGACCGGCTCGCCGCGGCGCACTGACCCCGCCGCCGGACCCACGGCCCGGCCCGC
>NZ_LWGM01000354.1 GCF_001750215.1 Isoptericola variabilis
GCCGGCACGTCGCACCGCAAGGTCGCCGCGGCCGCCGGCGTCCCGCTCGGATCGATGACCTACCACTTCGCAGGCATGGACGAGCTGCTGCGCGAGGCGTTCACGCGGTTCGCCACGGCGGCGTCGGCCGGCGAGGCGTGTCGGTCGGCGCCCCTGCACGGCGTCGACCTAGGCTCGCCGCCGTGCACGACCGCTACGGCTCCGACGTCCTCGCCTCCTCCGGCTCCAGCGCGCCCGGGCGCGTGAACGCCGTCCAGCACCACCGCGCGCGGCCCGTCTCCCGGCCGCAGGCCGCGGAGCCCGGCCTGGTGGTCGAGGAGGTGCAGACGGGCTGGGTCGGCGCCGTCGTGCGGGTCGAGAAGTCCGGCGGCGTGCACCTGGTGGTGCTCGAGGACCGCGCCGGCCGCACCCGGTCGTTCCCGCTCGGGCCGGGGTTCTGGGTCGACGGCGAGCCCGTGGTCCTCACTCCCCCGGTCACGTCCCGCGCGCCGGTCGCGCCGGGCCGCACGGCGTCCGGCTCCGTGGCCGTGCAGGGCCAGCGGGCCCGCGTGGCGCGCGGCTCGCGGATCTGGGTCGAGGGCAAGCACGACGCCGAGCTCGTCGAGAAGGTCTGGGGCGACGACCTGCGGGTGGAGGGCGTGGTCGTCGAGATGCTCGACGGCGTCGACAACCTCGCGGAGGCGCTCGCCGAGTTCGGCCCGACGCCCGAGCGCCGAGTGGGCGTGCTCGTGGACCACCTCGTGCCCGGGTCGAAGGAGCAGCGGCTCGCGGACGCGGCCCTGCGCACCGTGCCGGCCGGCACCGTGCTGGTGCTCGGGCACCCGTACGTCGACGTGTGGCAGGCGGTGAAGGCGGAGCGCCTGGGGCTGGAGCGCTGGCCGGTGATCGAGCGGGGGACCGAGTGGAAGCGCGGCATCCTGCGCGAGCTGGGCTGGCCGGCCGGCGAGCAGGCCGACGTCGCGCGCGCGTGGCAGCGCATCCTGCGCAGCGTGCGCGACTACCGCGACCTCGACCCGGCCCTGCTGGGACGGGTCGAGGAGCTCATCGACTTCGTCACGGCCTGACGGGTCCGGCGCCCGCTCCGGCGCCCGGCCGGGGCGCGGGCGCCGGCTCACACGGCGACGCGGCGGCCGTTCAGCCGCGTGTGCACGTACGCGCCGAGCAGCACCGCGACCGGCACGGCGACGAGCAGCCCCAGGCCCAGCAGCAGCGCGCCCACGATCACCGTGACGGCGCCGAGCAGCGCGGCCAGCAGGGTCACCCCGAGGTTGCCCGTCACCTGTCGCACGCTGGAGCGCATCGCCGCCACGGCGTCGGTGCCCTGGTCGACGACGAAGTAGAGCGCGTAGTACAGCAGGACCGCCGCCACGAGCACGAGGATCCCGCCGAGGAGCGGGACCAGCCCGAGCACCAGGTTGACCAGGCCCAGCAGGATCGCCAGCAGCACCACGTTGCCCGCGTTGCGGAGCCGGAAGAAGTCGCCGAGGCGCACGCGCCCCTGCCGGGCGGCGACCACGGCCCCCTGGACGAGCAGCGCGTACAGCACGAAGGCGACGATCTGCCCGACGGCGGCGATCAGCACGTCGCCGAACGTCATCGCGGCGGCGGTGGCCGTCCGCAGCTCTGCGGGGTCGGCGTCGCGCACCGCGGAGACGCTCTCGCGCAGCTGGACGTTGGTGAGCGTCTGGACGACGGCGGCCAGGACGCCGACGACCAGCGTCGCCAGGACCCACCACCCGGCGCTGCGGCCGAACGCCGACCACGCCCAGGAGTAGCCCGTGCCGGCGGCGACCGGCCCGCCGTTGAAGCGGTCGCCGCCGTAGCCGCCGTACCCGCCGTGGCCGACGCCCGGCGGGACCGGGGACGCGGCGGGCACGCCGTACTGCCCGTACCGAGGCTGGTCCGGCGGGCCGTACCCGGGCGGCGGCCCGTACCCGGGCTGCCCGGTGCCGGGCCGCTGCTCCGGGGCGCCCGGGGGCGGCGCCCCCGCCCGCC
>NZ_LWGM01000355.1 GCF_001750215.1 Isoptericola variabilis
GCCCCCGGCGCGCCGAGGGCGAGCACGACGTCCGTCTCCGCCGCGCCGCGCACGGCGGACAGGACCGTGACCGGCGCGGCCATCAGGCGCCCTCGCCCGCCACCGGCACGACGGCGACGCTGCCGCCCTCGCGCAGCGCGCCGAGCACCGCCGGCAGCTCGTCGGTGGGCACGAGCACGTGCAGCGTCGCGGTGGCGCCGACCACGAGCCCGGTGTCGGCGGCGTCCACCTGCTCCACCAGCACGCCCTGCACCAGCGACGTCGGCGGCTCCGGCTCCTGCCCGGCGACCGGCTCGGGCACGGACCACAGGTCCACGCGCGCGCCCTTGCGGATGCGGTCGCTCAGCCCCTCGCTCACCGGCACGGCGACGGAGCGCAGGTCGACGGCGTCCGAGCGGCCCAGCGCGGACTGCGGCAGGAGCTCGCCGGCGTCGACCACACGGGTGACGACGAGGCCCTCGGGCAGCGGCTCGTCCGCCGGCAGGTAGAGCTCGGCGCCGCTGCCCAGGCGCACCTCGACCGGGCGCAGCGCGTCGGCGCTCAGTGGCTCACCGGGGGTGAGCGCGCCGTCCGCCGCCCACACGGGGACGGTGCGCGAGGCGGAGGCCACGGCCCAGGAGCCGAGGGCCACGGCGAGCGCCACGAGGACGACGCCGACGACGAGGCGGGGGTCGCGCCAGCTCGGCCGGCGCAGGCGCGGCGCGACGGGCGCCGGGAGGTGCTCGGTGCTCACGGGTGTCCTTCCGGTGCGGGCGCGGCGGGGCGCGCGGCCGAGGAAGCCGGGTCGGCAGGAACCATCATGCGGGACCGTCGTCGTTCGTCGGCGGTCACCTGTGGACGATCGTCGTCGACGGCCGTGCAGGGGCCTGGATGTGCGATCCTGGGGGCATGGCCGGACGCTTCCTGACGCTCGCGGACGTCGAGGAGATGCTCAGCATCTCTACCCGCCAGGCGTACGCGCTGGTGCGCAGCGGCGAGCTGCCCGCGATCCAGGTGGGCGGCCGCGGCGTGTGGCGCGTCGAGGCCAGCGAGCTCGAGGCGTACATCGAGCGGCAGTACGCCAAGACGCGCGAACGGATCGCCTCCGGCGACGCCTGAGCGCCTCGGCCCCTCCCCCGTCGGCCACCGTGCGGCCGCGCGCCCGCTCACGCCTGGCTCACCCGCAGCAGCGCGGCGAAGGGCACGACCCGCAGCCGGGACGCCCCGTCGGTCTCCTCGAGATCGAGGTGGTCTGCGCCGACGCGCGCGAGCCGGCCCACCACCTGGCCGGCGGACGTGCGCACGACGACGCGCCCGCGGTCGCGCTGGAGCCGCCGGAGCACGGTGCCCAGCCCGAGCGCGTCCGTCCGCGCCGTCGACGGCACCGCCTGACGGCCCAGCCCGACGACCGAGGCGACCGCCGCCAGGGGCACGAGGTGCTCCACGCGCCCGGAGGCGCCGCGCCCGTCGAGCAGCACCCACGCGCCGGCCACCCGCCGCACCGTCCCGGCCACCGGCTCGCCGTCGGCCAGCTCCACGGTGACCGGGGCGCCCAGCGCCGCGCGCCACCGGTCCACGACCGGGATCGTGGCGTGCTCGGCGCGGGTCAGCTCCGCGACGGCGCCCTCCCGCTCGGCGACCTCCTGCGCGGCGAGCTGCGCCTCGAGGTCGGCGAACAGCAGCGCCCATCGGCCCGGCGCGTCCATGCGTCCATCCCCCCTGCCACCGACCCCCACCGGTTCGTGCCGCGGGTCCGCACCGACCGCGCCACCTCTGGACACCTTAGCGAGACGTGTGGTTGTCTGGCGACACCGGACGTCGCCAAACGTCGTCAAACGACATCGAATGGCATCGTCAGCCCGCGTGGAGGGGAGCGGAGATGACCAGCAGGGGAACCACGGACCGCCGTCCGGCGGCACCCGGCCGCCGGGCGCCCGACGCGGTGCCGGCGAGAGGCAGCGGCGCGGGCCTGCTCGGTCTCGAGCTCGGCGCCGGCGCCGCCGGC
>NZ_LWGM01000356.1 GCF_001750215.1 Isoptericola variabilis
TCGCCGGTGCCGCTCGGCCTCGGTGGCGCCGCCCGGCGGTTCGGTGGCGATGGCCGCGACCTCGTCGGTGGTGGCGTACATGCGCGAGTACACGTCGACGTACGTGGAGGACCAGTCGCCCTCGTAGCCACTCCCCCGCCCGGACGGTGTACGCGGCGCCCTCGGCACCGGTCGCGCGGGGCACCTCCACCGTGGTGGTGGCGCCGGGGGCGACCATGCGGACGACCTCGGGCTCGTCGTCCCGGTCCGTCACCCGGAACAGGACGGGCACGTTGGAGGCGGTGTTGTCGAGCACGACGCCGACGGTCCGCGACGACGTGGGCACGCCGTCGACCTCGCCGGCCTCGGGCTCGCCGGTCTCGAGCGACGCGCCCGGCCGGGCGAGCACGCACGAGGTCCCCGCGAAGCGGGCGCTGCCGGTCGCCACGTGCTCGGTGCCCTCGACGGCCCGCGCGAGCTGCACGTCCACCGAGCCGCCCGGCGCGCGCAGCCACCGCCCGAGGGGCACCACGACCTCGCGGGTCTCGCCCGGCGCGAGCGTCACCGCCTCGGTCCAGGCCTGGGTGCCGCCGCGGGCGACGCGGGCGCTCCACGTCGACCCGCCGCCGTTGGCGAGGGTCACGGCCAGCTCCGGGCGCCCGGCCGGGCTGTCGCCGGGGGTGCAGCGCGGCGTCGCCGTGACGGTCACGTCCTGCGGCCACGCGACGGTGGCGCAGCTGGGGAACCCGGCCTGGACGGTGCCCAGCAGGCGGCCGTCGGCGAGCACGTCCACCGCCGTCGTGCCCCACGCGACCGGCACCTCGAGCGTGCCGCGCTCCCCGGCGGCCACGACCAGCGACGCGTCGCCGGCGGTGAAGGTCACCGGCAGCGTCGAGCCGCTGTTGTCCACCGGCACGCGCAGCACCGCGGTGGACGTCTCGGCCGCCGGGTCGTAGCTGCAGTCCTCGGCCACCGCCGCGGCGACGTCGGCGGCGGGCGCGAGCACGGCGGCGCGGTACGCCACCGTCGGCACCTCGGCGGGCGCCGCCGCCTCCGCGGGCTCGTCGCCGTCGGCGTCGACCGTCCACCGCGTCAGCAGCAGCTCCGCCTCGCCGGCGGGCACGGAGGCGGCCCCGGTGTCGACCGCCAGCGTCGCGGTCTCGCCGGCGCCCAGCGTCACCGCGGGCGCCACCCGGCCGACGGCGGCCATCCCGGCCTGCATCGCCTCGCCGGTGCGGTTGCTGACGATCGCGACCAGGCGCACCTGGCCGTCCACGTTCTGCGGCTCCACCGTGGCGTCGGCGGCGGGCACCTGGACGAGCTCGAGCGGCTCGTCGGGGAGGCGCTCGCGCCACGTGCGGGCCCACTTGCCCGGCGTGGCGCCCGGCACGTACGCGAGGCGGAAGGTCACGCGCCCAGGCTACGGGCGCCGTCGGCCCGCCGCGGCCCCGTACCCTTGGACCCATGGCCACCCCCTTCTCGCAGCAGGTCCTCAAGCCGTCCAACGCCGCCAAGCGGCTGGGCGTCTACCTGCCCGCCACTCCCCCGGAGTTCCAGGAGAAGGGCGTGACCCGCGCCGAGCTCGAGGAGCTCGAGAAGAACCCGCCGGAGTGGCTCACCGAGCTGCGCCGCAACGGCCCGCACCCGCGCCCCGTGGTGGCCGGGCGCCTGGGCGTCTCCATCGCCGGCCTGGCCCGCGGCGGCATCACCGAGCCGCTGACCACCGAGCAGATCGACGAGCTGCGCGCCGACCCGCCCGCCTGGCTGGAGCAGGAGCGCGCGGTGGCCGCCACGGTGCGCGAGGAGGAGGAGCGCCTCGCCGCCCGCGCCGCGGCCGAGCGCGAGAAGGCCGCCCGGAAGTCCGCGAAGCGCGACCCGCGTCTAGGGTCGGGCGCGGTACCGGCCGCACCATGGCGTCCTTAACATCGCTGCGCGACGGCCGAGTAGGACGGCAGGTCCGTCGACGTGGGGCGGGTCGTCCTCCAGGGGGTGTGTGGCGC
>NZ_LWGM01000357.1 GCF_001750215.1 Isoptericola variabilis
GGGAACCGAGGACGGCGACGCGGGCGACGCGCCGGACGACGACGGGGCCGGCGCCCCGCGCGGGGCCGAGGCGGAGGCGCCCGTTCCCGCCTGAGCCGGGCGCGTCGCGTAGGCTGGGGGGTCGGCCGCCCGTGCCGGCCTCCCAGCATCCGTCCCGCGCCCGCCAGCACGGCCCTTCCCGGTCCGGCGGGCGAGCGGGAAGCCCGTGCGATCGAAACGGTGGAAACGAGCCAGTGGCTGAGTTCATCTACACCATGTACAAGGCGCGCAAGGCGCACGGCGACAAGGTCATCCTCGACGACGTGTCGCTGAACTTCCTGCCCGGCGCGAAGATCGGCGTCGTCGGCCCGAACGGCGCCGGCAAGTCGACCATCCTCAAGATCATGGCCGGCCTCGACCAGCCCTCCAACGGCGAGGCGCGCCTGGCGCCGGGCTACACGGTCGGCATCCTGCAGCAGGAGCCGCCGCTGAACGAGGAGAAGACCGTCCTCGGCAACGTCGAGGAGGCGGTGGCCGGGATCAAGGGCAAGATCGACCGCTTCAACGAGATCTCCGCGCTGATGGCCGAGCCCGACGCCGACTTCGACGCGCTGCTGGCCGAGATGGGCCAGCTGCAGGAGGAGATCGACGCGGCCGACGCCTGGGACCTCGACTCCCAGCTCGAGCAGGCGATGGACGCCCTGCGCTGCCCCCCGCCGGACGCCGACGTCACGGTCCTGTCCGGCGGTGAGCGCCGCCGCGTGGCGCTGTGCAAGCTGCTGCTGGAGAAGCCCGACCTGCTGCTGCTGGACGAGCCCACCAACCACCTGGACGCCGAGTCGGTGCTGTGGCTCGAGCAGCACCTGGCGACCTACCCGGGCGCCGTGCTCGCCGTGACCCACGACCGGTACTTCCTCGACCACGTCGCCGAGTGGATCTGCGAGGTCGACCGCGGCCGCCTGTACCCCTACGAGGGCAACTACTCCACCTACCTGGAGAAGAAGCAGGAGCGCCTGCAGGTCCAGGGCAAGAAGGACGCCAAGCTCGCCAAGCGCCTCAAGGACGAGCTGGAGTGGGTGCGCTCGAACGCCAAGGGCCGCCAGGCCAAGAGCAAGGCGCGCCTGGCCCGCTACGAGGAGATGGCGGCCGAGGCGGAGCGGACCCGGAAGCTCGACTTCGAGGAGATCCAGATCCCCGCGGGCCCGCGCCTGGGCAACGTGGTGCTGGAGGCCGAGAAGCTGGAGAAGGGCTTCGGCGACCGCAAGCTCATCGACGGGCTGAGCTTCACGCTGCCGCGCAACGGCATCGTCGGCGTCATCGGCCCGAACGGCGTCGGCAAGACGACGCTGTTCAAGACGATCGTCGGCCTGGAGCCGCTCGACGGCGGCTCGCTCAAGGTCGGCGAGACGGTCTCGATCTCCTACGTCGACCAGTCCCGCGGCGGCATCGACCCGAAGAAGACGCTGTGGGAGGTCGTCTCCGACGGCCTGGACTTCATCAAGGTCGGCAACACCGAGATCCCGTCGCGCGCCTACGTCGCGTCCTTCGGGTTCAAGGGCCCGGACCAGCAGAAGCCCGCGGGCGTGCTGTCCGGCGGCGAGCGCAACCGCCTCAACCTGGCGCTGACGCTCAAGCAGGGCGGCAACCTGCTGCTGCTCGACGAGCCCACCAACGACCTGGACGTCGAGACCCTCGGCTCGCTGGAGAACGCCCTGCTGGAGTTCCCCGGCTGCGCCGTGGTCGTCTCCCACGACCGGTGGTTCCTCGACCGCGTGGCCACGCACATCCTCGCGTACGAGGGCACCGAGGAGGACCCGGCGAGCTGGTACTGGTTCGAGGGCAACTTCGCCGCGTACGAGGAGAACAAGGTGCAGCGCCTGGGCGTCGAGGCCGCCCGCCCGCACCGCGTGACCTACCGCAAGCTCACGCGCGACTGAGCCGGCCGCCGCGCACGACCGGCCGCCGCGCGCGAACGGCCGCCGCGCGCGACCGACCCG
>NZ_LWGM01000036.1 GCF_001750215.1 Isoptericola variabilis
AAGGGCCAGCGCGGCCTCATCGTCGCGCCGCCCAAGGCCGGCAAGACGATCATCATGCAGCAGATCGCCAACGCCATCACGAACAACAACCCTGAGGTCCACCTCATGGTCGTGCTGGTCGACGAGCTGGTCTGCGTGCAGCGCGCCGACGAGGGCTGGGCGGTGCTGGTGCTCGACGGCGACGGCGAGGTGCAGGCGCAGCGGGCGCTGGAGGGCGTGGACGAGGTCACGCCGGTGTTCGGGTCGGCCGACTCCGAGGAGGGCGACGCCGTCGTCGTGACGCCGACGGCGGACGGCGGCCTCGTGCGCGCGCAGCGCGTCGGCGAGCGGGGCCGCCAGCCCGACCTCGTCGAGGAGGGCGAGGACGGGACGTGGGTGCCGGACGGGGCGGTCAAGGCGCGCGACGTGCACGTGGTCGTCGAGGACGCCGTCACCGGCGACGTCCGCTGGGAGACCACCCTGCCGGCCGAGCGCGTCACCCGGGACGGCTGGTACCCGTGCGCCACCTGGTCGGACGACGGCACGGAGCCGGGGCCGCTCGAGGACGGCACGCTCCAGGTGACCGCCGGGGCGACGATGCTGTCGCTCGCGGGCTGCGGCATGGACGCCCAGCTCACGCCGGACGGCGTGCGCCTCGACCGCGACTGGCCGGCCGAGGGCGACGACGCGCCCGAGGGGGACGAGACGGTGCGCACCGAGGCGGTCGTCGCCACGGTCGGCGGCGGGTACGCCGTGCCGGCGCGGCTGGGGGGTCGCGACGACGACGACGCGGCGGAGCGCGACCGCGAGGCGTGGACGCTCCTCGGGGCGGACACCGCCGTCGTCGGCGAGCTCGCCGGGCCCCTGATGGATCCGTGGGCGAGCGACGGCACCGACGCGGGGGTGGCGCTGTCGCCGTCCGGCGGCCGGCTCGTCGCACAGGCGACCGACGACGCCGGGCGCGCCTGGGAGGCCGAGCTCGCCTCGCCGGTGGGCGTGCTGGCGCAGGCCGGAGGCACGGTGCTGGCGATGGGCCAGGACAGCCGCATGGTGGCGCTCGACGCGCGCACCGGCGCAGAGCTGTGGAGCAGCCACGTCGGCACCGGCAGCGGTGACGTCTTCGGCGCCGGGACGGAGATGGGGGCGTACGTGCACGCCGTGTACACCGACGGCCACCGCGCCGTCGTGGTCACGCCGGGCTGGTCCGACGGCGGGTCGGGCGCCGAGTGGACGGCGTACGAGCTGCGCACCGGCGACGTCGCGTGGCGGCAGGACATGCGCGACGGGTACGCGCTGGTGCTGCCGATCGATGGCCACCTGGTGCGCTGGGACGGGGCGACGGTCGAGGGGCTGGGCTAGCCCCCCGACCGTCCGCCCTCAGGCGCGCTCGTCCGGGGCGTCGTCGGCGAGCAGGCGGTAGACGTCGCGCCTCGCGGCGTCGAGCAGCGCCACCGCGCGGGCGGCCTGGTCCGGCGTGCCGGTGCGTGCCACCTGCTCGACGGCGCCCATGAGAGCGCCGACGGCCGTGCGCAGCTCACGCCGGTGGGAGCGGCCCTCGCCGGCGCGCTCCCACGGCGTGCCCAGCTCGTCGCGGTGCTCCTCGACGTACCGGGTGCCGGCCTCGGTGAGCGACGCCAGCTTGCGGCCGCCGTCGTCGGTGAGGACGACGAGGCCCTCGTCCGCGAGCAGGCTCAGCGCCGGGTAGACGGCGCCCGGGCTCGGCCGCCACGCCCCCTCGGTGCGCCCGGAGCGGTGCAGGTAGGCCTTGTGCTCCGCCGGCGGGTCCACGTGCACCACGAGCTCCACGTCGTCGACGTGGATGCCGCGCGCGGCGATGTCCGTGGCGACCAGCACGCGGACCTCGCCGGAGGAGAACGCCGCGAGGTTGCGCTCGCGCGCGCCCTGGCCGAGGTTGCCGTGCAGGTCCACCGCCGGCACGCCGGCCGCGGTGAGCTGCTTGGCCAGCTTCTTGGCCTGGTGCTTGGTGCGGGTGAACAGCACGCGGCGGCCGGTGCCGGAGGCGAGCTGGTGCACCACGTCGCGCTTCACCGCGGCGTCGGCCACGGCGAGGATGTGGTGGGTCATCTTCGGCGGCGGGGCGGCAGCCTCGTCGACCGAGTGCGTCACGGGGGCGTGCAGGTAGCGCTTGACCAGCACGTCGACGCCGTTGTCCAGCGTGGCGCTGAACAGCAGGCGCTGCCCGCGGGCCGGGGTGCGGTCCATGATGCGCTTCACGCCGGGCAGGAAGCCCAGGTCGGCCATGTGGTCGGCCTCGTCGAGCACGGTGATCTCGACGTCGTCGAGGCTCAGCAGCTTCTGGTTCAGCAGGTCCTCGAGGCGGCCCGGGCACGCGATGAGCACGTCGACGCCGGCGTCGAGCGCCGCGACCTGCTTGTTCTGCGAGACGCCGCCGAACACCGTGGTGGTGCGCAGGCCCAGCGCGGCGGCCAGCGGGGCCGTCGTCGCGTCGATCTGCGAGGCGAGCTCGCGGGTGGGGGCCAGGACGAGGGCGCGCGGGCGGCGCGGGGCGCTGCGGCGCGCGCCGCCGGCGGCGAGGCGGGCGACGACGGGCAGCGCGAACGCGAGCGTCTTGCCGGAGCCGGTGCGGCCGCGGCCGAGCACGTCCTTGCCGGCCAGGGAGTCGGGCAGCGAGGCCGCCTGGATGGGGAACGGGGTGGTGATGCCGCGGTCGGTCAGCGAGGTGACGACGGGCGCGGGCAGGCCGAGATCGGCGAAGGAGGTCAAGGAGAGTCTCTCAGGCAGGGCGCGGCGCACGCCTCGTCGACGGGCTCCGTCGAGCGCGCGGCTGCCGCGGCGGTGGTGGTGCGTCGCGAAGGAGGTTCACCACGACGCGCGGCGCGCGGCGGATCGCCGCGCAGCCAGGAAGCCTCCAGTGTCTCATGCCGTTGCCCCCGGCGACGCCGCGGGGCCTCCGGAGGCCCCGCGGCGACCGCGCGGCCCTGCACCGGACCTCCCCGCCGCCTGCCGCCCAGCCCCAGGCGGCTGTGGTTGCATGGCCGCCGTGGACGACTCCCCCGCCTCGTTCTCCGGGTTCCTGGCCGCGGCCGGCGACGTGCTGCAGCAGATCTGGACGGCGGCGACGACGCCGGTCGCGGCGCCGCCGCAGGCCGTGGTGCTCGCCGCGGGACTGGCCGCGCTCGCCGTCGTGCTGGTGACGCCGGTCTGGCGCACCGCGCGGCACGTGGTCACGATCGCGCACGAGGGCGCCCACGCCCTGGCCGCCACCCTGACCGGGCGGCGGCTCGACGGCATCCGGCTGCACTCGGACACCTCCGGGCTGACCATCTCCGCCGGGCGCCCGCGCGGCGTCGGCATGGTCGTGACGTCGTTCGCCGGGTACGTCGGCCCGGGGCTCGTGGGCCTCGGCGCCGCATGGCTGCTGCGCGCCGGCTACGCCGTCGGGCTGCTGTGGCTCCTCGTGGTGCTGCTGGCGCTGCTGCTGCTGAAGATCCGCAACCTGTTCGGGCTGTGGTCGGTGCTGGTCGCCGGCGTCGCGCTCGTGGCGGTGTCGTGGTGGCTGGAGCCGGACGCGCAGTCGACGGTGGCGTACGCGGTGACCTGGTTCCTGCTGCTGGGGTCCGTGCGGCCGGTGCTGGAGCTGCAGTCCCAGCGGGCGCGCGGCCAGGCGCGCCAGTCCGACGCCGACCAGCTCGCACGCCTGACGCGACTGCCCGGGCTGTTCTGGGTGGCGATGTTCCTGCTGGTCACCGTGGGCGCGCTGGTGCTCGGCGCGTGGTGGATCGCGGTGCCGGCGGCCTGACGCCGCGCTGTCGGGAGGCGTGCTCCGCCGGGGGCGCGGCGTGCGTCGTCGTGCCAGGCACGACGACGGCGGGCCGCCCCGAAGGGACGACCCGCCGTCGAGCGTGCGTGCCGCGGGACGTCAGTCCTGCGGCGTGAGCACGAACCCGGGGCCGGAGGCGCCCGGGTCGGTGTCGAGCGTCAGGGAGTCCAGCGCCGTGGCGGCCTCCTTCTCGACGAAGACGTGGGTGCTGCCGGCCTCGTCGACCACCTGGTCCTCAGGCTGCGGGGACGGCACGAGCGCGAGCTCGAAGTTGCCGGGCTGGCCGGCGGACTGCGCGATGCGGAGGCCGCCCTCGGCGGGCACGCCGGCCTGCTGGGCCAGGTCCTGGACGACCGAGCGGGCGTTGTCGGTGACGGTGAGCACGCTGAGCTCCTTCTCATCGGTTCTTGCGGGCACGTTCCACCGAAGCAACGGGACAGGAGCGACGCAAGGCTGAGACGCGAATTCGTTGGAACCTCCCGCATGACGAGACTACGCAGGACAGGTGCGCCGGCTCGGGGATACGGTGCGCCGCTGCACCGCTCGAGGTCTCCTCGGGGCGGCGACGGGCGCCCGCATGCCGGCGTCGGTGCGCTGGGCGATCCTGGGCAGCGAGGGCTCCGGACGGGGCCGCCGTACTCGCGGAAGGGGACGACGTGCCGCCACGGCTCAAGAACGCCTCGGTCGCCGCCACGGGAGAGTGGACGGACCCCGACGACCACGTGCGCGCGCCGGCCGGCGACGTGCACGCCTGGCTGCCGGGCACCAACCAGACCGTGTGCGGCCTCCCGCTGGCACGCGAGGGGCTGCGGCGCTTCCCGCACATCACCTGGGCGGACGTGCAGCCGGCGACGGGCGGCCACGCCGACCGGGTCACCGGCGTCTGCCGCAGGTGCGCGGCGGGCCTGGGGGCGCGGCGCGACGAGAAGCCCTGGTCGCGCCGGGACCCGCGACCCTGAGGACCGGGCGCTGCGGCCGCTCCGGGAGCGGCTCGCGGCCCCATCAGGCGGCCCCGTCAGGCGGCCCCGTCAGGCGGCCCCGTCAGGCGGCCCCGTCAGGCGGCCCCGTCAGGCGGCCCCGTCAGGCGGCCCCGTCAGGCGGCCAGGCGCAGCCGCCCCGAGCGCACGAGCTCCTCGAGCGGGGCGGGGCGCCCGAGGAGGTAGCCCTGCGCGCCCTCGCAGCCGACCTCGTGCAGGAGCGCAAGCTGGTCGTCGGTCTCGATGCCCTCCGCCAGCACCGACATCCCGAACGTCCTGCCCAGCGAGAGCACGGCATGGATGAGCTCCACCGTCTGCGCCACGGTGGCTTCGCCCGAGAAGAAGGACCGGTCGATCTTGATCCGGCCGAACGGGAAGGACCGCAGCACGTCGAGCGAGGAGTAGCCGACGCCGAAGTCGTCCAGCGCGAGGCCGACGCCCATGCCCCTGAGGTCCTCGAGCGCCCGGCGCGCGCGCTCCCGGTCCGTGAAGACGGCTGTCTCCGTCACCTCGAGCTCCAGCCGCTCCGGGGGCAGCCCGGACTCCTCCAGCGCCTGGCGGACCGTCTCCACCAGGTCGGTGTGCGCGAGCTGGACGGCCGAGACGTTCACCGCGACCCGCAGCGGCGGGTCCCAGGTGACCGCCTCGGCGCACGCCGTCCGCAGCACCCACGCGCCGATCGGCACGATGAGGCCGTTCTCCTCGGCCAGCGGGATGAACTCGCCCGGGGAGACCGGCCCGAGCTGCGGGTGCCGCCAGCGCACCAGCGCCTCGTACCCGTCGGTCTCGCCCGTCACGACGGCGGTCTGCGGCTGGTAGTGGAGGAACAGCTCCCCGCGGTCGACCGCCCCGCGCAGGTCGGTCGCGAGGCTGCGCCGCTGCCGGGTGCGCTCGTCCACCGCGGCGTCGTAGAAGCAGACGTCCCGCACCGGGTCACGCTTGGCGCGGTACATCGCCAGGTCCGCGTTGTTGACGAGGTTCTCGGCGTCCGGGGCGTCGGCGGGGAACACGGCGACCCCGGTGCTCATCCGCAGCGGGACCGCGTCGGCGCCGACGCGGACGGGCGCGGACTGGGTCCGCGCCAGCCGGGCGAGGAAGGCGTCGAGGTCCCCCTCGCCGTCCACCCGGACGGTGGCCACGAACTCGTCGCCGCCGACCCGCGCGACGAACGCGGTCCGGACGTCGTCGACCAGCGCCGCGAACCGGCCCCCGAGGGCGCGCAGCACCTCGTCGCCCACGGCGTGCCCGCGCTGGTCGTTGATCTCCTTGAAGTTGTCGACGTCCAGCACCACGAGCGCGAGCCGGCCGCGCCGCTCCCACGCCCGCCCGATCTCCGCCTCGAGCCGCTCGTTGAAGCTGGCCCGGTTGGGCAGGCCGGTCAGCACGTCGTGCATGGCCAGCCGCCGGAAGCGCTCCACCGACGCGGTCCGGCTGCGGGCGTCGATCAGGTAGCCCGCCGTCCCGGCACCGATGATGACGAGCGCGACCGCCGCGACGGCGATGGCGAGGACGTACCTGGAGCCCGGCGCCGCGAGCTCGCCCTCGACCCCCGCGGGCGTGACGTGCATCGCGCTCATCCCGGTGAAGTGCAGCCCGAGCACGGCCAGCGCGAACAGCACCGCCATGGCGTCCCAGCCGTGCCGGCGGGCGCGCCGGGCGGCGAGCAGGGCCGCCGCGGACAGCAGGACCGAGAGGGCGACGGAGAGCACGACCAGCGGCGTGTCCCACGAGACGACACCGTCCACGCGGTAGGCCGCCATCCCGACGTAGTGCATCGAGGAGACCGCGAGGCCGACGACCGCCCCGCCGAGGACGGGCCGCGCGGACGACCTGTCCCCCGTCGCGCCGACCAGGAAGCCCACCGCGCTGCCGGCCACCGCGACGAGCAGCGAGGCGGCCGTGAGCGGGACGTCGAGGGCGACGGGCGCGCCGGCGTCGAACCCGAGCATCGCGACGAAGTGGGTGGCCCAGATGGTCACCCCGCTCGCCAGGGCGGTCAGGAACAGCCAGCCGTAGCGCTGCGTGGCGCCGTCCTCGGTCAGCCGGCGGAAGAACCGGGACGTGGCCCAGGCTCCTGCCAGGCACAGCAGTGCCGCGACGGCCACCAGCGCGAGGTCGTGCTGGTGCGCGACGTCGTGGACGTGAGTCACGTCGTCCTCCTGGTCCACCTTCTGACGTCGCCGAGCGCTGGGCCCCCTGGCTCGGCTCCTGGTGCCCTCCTATCGACCGCGCTCCGCCGATCGTGAGGACGTGGGCCGTGAGAGCGCTCACCGGCGGCCGCGGAGCGGCCGGGCGGACACGGCCGGGCGGACACGGCCGGGCGGGAGCGCCGCCCGGACGGGAGTGCCGGGGGCTACGGTTGCGGGCGTGGAGCTGCACGTCGCGAAGTCCGGGTCCGACACCGCCGCCGGGACCGCCGAGGCACCCCTGCTCACCATCGGCGCGGCCGCGGCGCTGGCCCGGCCAGGGGACACCGTGGTCGTGCACGAGGGCGTGTACCGCGAGTGGGTGAACCCGCCGCGCGGCGGCACGGCCGCTGCGCCCATCACCTACCAGGCCGCGCGGGGCGCGGACGGCCGGTACGAGCAGGTCACGATCTCGGGCGCCGAGGTGGTCACCGACTGGCGTCCCCACCCCGGCGCCGCGGCCGCGGGCCAGGTGTGGGTGGCGACCGTGCCGAACGCCCTGTTCGGGTCCCGCAACCCGTACGCCGAGCGCATCGGCGGCGACTGGTTCTTCGACCGCGTCAACACCTGGCACACCGGCGAGGTGTACCTCGACGGCAAGTCCATGTACGAGTCGCTGACGCTGGACGGCGTCGAGCACCCGCGGGTCACCGAGGACTCGTTCGACCCGGCCGGCTCCCTGCTGACCTGGTACTGCGAGGTGGGCGACGACGTCACGACGATCTGGGCCAACTTCGGGGACGCCGACCCGGCGGCGCACGAGATCGAGATCAACGTGCGCACGTTCGTCTTCTGGCCCGCGGCCACCGGCATCGACCACATCACGGTGCGCGGCTTCACCCTGACGAAGGCCGCCACGCAGTGGGCCCCGCCCACAGCGCTGCAGGAGGGTCTCGTCGGACCGCACTGGTCGAAGGGCTGGGTGATCGAGGACAACACGATCACCGACTCGAAGAACGTCGGCGTCTCGCTGGGCAAGGAGGCCAGCACCGGGCAGAACGAGGCCGCCGCGGGGCCGAAGGGCGCCAAGGGCGGCACGCAGCGCGAGCGTGAGGTGATCCAGCGGGCGCTCGCCCTGCGCGGGCCCGGTGCCGGCGAGCCGCACCCGTGGAGCCGGGACCACGTCGGCTCCCACACGGTGCGCCGCAACACGATCCGGGACTGCGAGCAGGCCGGCATCGTCGGGCACCTGGGGGCGGCGTTCTCGACCATCGCCGACAACCACATCTCCCGCATCCACGTGAAGCGGCAGTGGCACGGCGCCGAGGTGGCCGGGATCAAGCTGCATGCCGCCATCGACACCGTGATCAGCGGCAACACCATCCACCACACGCACCGCGCCCTGTGGCTCGACTGGCAGGCCCAGGGCACCCTGGTGCGGCGCAACGTCTTCTACGCCTCCACCGCCGAGGACCTCATGGTGGAGGTCTGCCACGGCCCCTACCTCGTGGACTCGAACCTGTTCCTGTCGCCGTGGGCGGTCAAGGACATGTCCACCGGGGGCGCCTACGTGCACAACTACGTCGCCGGCCGGATCGCGAACTGCACCGAGCACCAGCGGTACACCCCGTACCACCTGCCCCACTCCACGGCGGTCTACGGCGTCTCGAACATCCTCGGCGGCGACGACCGGTTCTACAACAACGTCTTCGTCGGTGACGGTGCGCGTCGCGACCGCACCGCCCCGCAGGTCCCGGCGGAACCGGCGCTCGCGAGCTTCTGGTCCGGCGCGATCGACATGGACGGCGTGCCCGGCCAGGCCACCTTCGTGCCGACCCCGGTGGGCACCTCGCAGTACGACGCCTACCCGACGCCGCAGGAGTACCCGCACGAGGACGGCAACGCGCTGGCCGGGCCGCGCCTCCCGGTCTGGGTCGAGGGCAACCTCTACGCCGACGGCGCCGAGCCGTTCCGGGCGGAACCCACGGCCCAGGTCGTCGGCACGTCACCGGTGCGCGTCGAGGTGGTCGACGCCGCGGCCGGCACGGTCCGCGTCGACGTGACCGACGCCGAGGGCCTCGACGCCGTCGCCCCGGTGACGACCGCGCGCCTCGGGCTGAGCTACCAGGCCGAGACGGGGTACACCAACCCCGACGGCTCCGACCTGGACCTGAGCACGGACATCTTCGGCATCCGCCGGAGCACGGTCGTGCCCGGGCCGTTCGCCGCGTCGGCACCCGGCACCCGGACGCTCCGCGCGCCGGGGCCGGAAGGCCGGCGCTGAGACGGTCCCCGACCGGGTCGGCGGTGGCTGGTCCGGGCGTGGCGGCTGGTGCGGGCGTGGCGGCCGCCGGCGTGCGCGCCCGCGTAGGCTGTCCGAGGCAGCCGGCACGGGTTCTCGGCAGTCTCCTGGGTCCTCCCGGCCGACGTGCGCTGCCCCCGGGCCTCTAGCTCAATCGGCAGAGCAGCGGACTTTTAATCCGCGGGTTGTGGGTTCGATCCCCACGGGGCCCACCGACCGGCGGTCCCCGTCGCCACCGTCGGTGGTCGGCGTGACCGCCGTCACGGTCCGATAGCGTGCCGCAATGGCCTCCGCCCGGCACCGTCTCACGAGCACCGCGCTGGCAGCCGCCACGGCCGGGCTGGCCGTCGCGGTCGCCGGCTGTGCCGGCCCCGCCGAGCCGGCCGACCCGGCGGCGGTCGCGGCCCGGGCCGCTCCGGCCGGCGTGGCACCCGAGCTCGTCTACGTGCTCGACCTCGAGGGCTTTGAGCTGGCGCCGCAGTCGGTGGGCGTCTCGGGCACCGACGGGATGTCCGCGGCGTACGTCCGCCGCGGCGACGCCGGCGTCGCCACGGTGCTCCTGACGACCGACCGAGGGGGCGCGGGCGAGCCGTGCGAGACGCTCCCGGACGCCGGGCGGTCCACCTACGCGTGCACCGCCACCCTGGACGAGGCCACGGTGCGGCTGGAGGGCACGGACGTCGACGCGGCGACCATGCGGGCGGCGGCGCGCTCCGTGCGCGTCCCTACCGCGGGCGAGCTCGGCGACCTCTTCGCCGACGTCCCGGAGGCGCCCCGGCCGGTCGAGCGGGGCGACCTGCCGGAGGGTGACGGGGCGCCGGTCGACCCCGCGGGCTCCGGCGGCTGACGGTCGGCGGCACGAGCGGACCGCTCGGGACGAGTCACGACAGCCCGTCGTCCTCCACCGACGCCGACCGCTCCGCCGCGCGCGGGACGGACCCGTCGTCGCGCCGCGCCGGCAGCTCCGGGATCGCGCGCAGCATGTCCGGGTCGTCGTCCTTGCGGATCCGCGGGATGAAGCTGCTGTAGGTGACGGCCGACAGCCCGGCGGCCCGCAGGCGCTGCACGAAGATCGACCACGCCCGCGACTACCACAGGGCGTCGGTGGCCGCGGTGGCGGCGTCGTGCTCGTTGCGGTCCCGCAGCGGGCGCTCCGACACCACCCGCTCGACCACGGCCCAGAGGTCGTCGTCCGAGGAGCACCTGAGCACGGCCGCGCGCAGCGCCTCGGGGTCGACCACCTCGACCTCGACCTCGAGCACCAGGCGCACGTACCGGTGGGGCCGCTCCTCCATCACCGCAGCATCGCGCCGGCGGGCTGGGCCGACCGCACGGCGCCGGGACCGGGCGGGCTTTTCACCCGCCGGCTCACCCGATCCCTCACCCGGCCGGGCCACACCCCGACCGGACGGTCGTGAATGGGTGCACGAACCTCACCCGCGTCACCCGCAGCAGCCGCGGCGGGGGACGGCACGGACGCCGGCTCGGGGTCACCGGCGCCGAGAAACACCGACGCCGGTCGGGCTGCCCAGGGGGGTATGGCAGCCCGACCGGCGTGGCGCACCGGACGCCCGAAGGCGACCGGAGTCATCCCCCGTCGACCCAGTCGCGCACCTCGCGACGGAACCGACGGACACCGAAGGTGCGCTCCGCCAGCGCGCTGACGTCAGCACGCGGCAGGGCGGCGGCGGCCTCGACCGCACGGCGCAGGCCGGCGTCGTCGAGGCTCTCGGCGACGACGCCGAGGCCGAGCCGCTCGACGCTCTCGCGGGCGCCGCCCTCGGCGTTGACCACCGTGGGCGCCCCGAGCGCCATGGCCTCGACGGGCAGGATCCCGAAGTCCTCGACCGGCGGGAACACGTAGGCCAGCGCCCGCTGCATGAGCGCCCGCAGCAGCGCGTCCGAGACCGCGCCGACGAACCGCACCGGGACGGACGCCGCGGCGGCGAGCTCCGCGAGCCGGCCCGCCTGCGGCCCCTCGCCCACCAGCACCACGGGCAGGCCCACCGCCTCGCCGGCCCGGATGACCAGGTCGAGGCGCTTGTAGGCCACCAGCCGGGAGGCCCCGAGCACGAAGGCCGGCGGCAGGGAGTCGAGGACGGCGCGCTCGTCGCCGGCGACCTCGTCCGCCCAGTCTGCGACCCGCGTCAGGGCGGCCACGTCGACCGGCGGGTAGATGACGCGCGCGTCCCGGCCCCAGCTCAGCGCGATGCGGGCCCGGACGAAGCGGCTGTTCGCCGCGACGTCGTCCAGCCGCCGCGCGCGGCGCCGGTCGACGTGGCGCAGCGCGGGGGCGGCCAGCCCGACGACGGGGTGCCGGCCGCGCGGGTCGCTCTCCGGCGCCCACAGGAAGCGGGCCGGGGTGTGGACGTACGCGAGGGTGCGCGCGCCGCGCGCGGCCGGCCCGGTGCAGAAGTGGTGGCCGAAGGAGTGGCTGGTCGCGAGCACCCACTCGGGGTCCTCGACGCCCGGCCACGGCCGGTGCCACACCGACGGCATGAGCGGCGCAGTCAGCGCCTTGTGCCGCCGCAGCGGGGTGCGCGCCAGCACCGACTCGCGGACCGTGGTGCCCGGGTAGCGTCCCGGCGCGTCGTCCCACAGGCACATGACCGGCGCCTCGGGGAACTCCTCGACGAGGTGGTCGAGCACGCGCTCGGCGCCACCGGTGCGCTCGATCCACTCGTGCACCAGCACGCCCCCGCCGCGGACGGCGTCGGTCTCGGCGACCGGCCGGGCGCCGGCGGTGCGCGCGGTGCCCGTGCGGGCGAGGTCAGTAAGCGCCACGACGGCTCACCACCGCTCGGAAGGTCTTGAGGAGGATCCCCATGTCGGCGACCGGGCTCCAGTTCTCGACGTAGTAGAGGTCGAGCCGCTTGCTCTCCTCGAGGGAGAGGTCCGAGCGGCCCTTGACCTGCCACAGCCCGGTGAGGCCGGGCCGCACCAGCAGCCGCCGGCCGATCTCGCCGTCGTGCAGGGCGACCTCGCGGGGCAGCTGCGGGCGCGGACCCACGAGGCTCATCGCGCCGGTGACCACGTTGAACAGCTGCGGGAGCTCGTCGAGGGAGTAGCGGCGCAGGAACTTGCCGATCCGGGTGACCCGCGGGTCGTCCTTCATCTTGAACAGCAGGCCGTTGCCCTCGTCGAGGATCCGGATGCTCTCCAGCCGCGCCTCGGCGTCCGGCACCATCGACCGGAACTTGTACATCGTGAACGGCCGGCCGCCCAGCCCGATGCGCTCCTGCGCGAAGAAGACCGGCCCGGGGCTCGTCAGCAGCACGGCCAGGGCGATCACCGCGAGCGGCACCGCCAGGACCAGCAGGAGGGCCACGGCGCCGACCAGGTCGAACGTCCGCTTCACCACCAGCTGCGGGCCGGTGTAGCCGGGCGCCTCCACGTGCATCAGCGGCAGGCCCGCCACGGGCCGCGTCCGCACGCGCGGCCCGGCCACGTCCGTCAGCGCGGGGGCCAGGATGAGGTCGGCGCCGACCGACTCCAGGTCCCACGCCAGGCGCTTGACCGACCGCGGCGTCACCATGTCGCAGCTCGTGACGATCACGGCGTCGGCGCCCAGGTGGCGCGCCCGCTGGGCGGCGTCCGGGACGTCGCCGACCACGGGCACGCCCCGCACGTCCTCGAACGGCTCGATCGCCCCGCCCGGCACGCACGCGGCGACGGTCTCGAGGACGACCCGGGGGTCGCGGCTCAGCTCGTCCACCAGCTGGGTGACGCTGTCCCGGCCGCCGACCACGAGGGCTCGCGTGATGTGCCTGCCGGCGCGCCGCTCCGACTCGAGCAGGCGCCGGTGCACGAGCCGCCCGAGGTTGAGCAGCACCAGGCCCAGCGGCATGGCGATCGCGACGTACCCGCGCGCCAGGTCGTACTTCAGCAGGTAGGCGACCACGGCGACCGCGCCGAAGTAGGCGAGCGTCACGTTGGTGACCCGGATGTACTCGTGCGGGTCGGTGCCCATGAGCTTGGGGTCGTGCGCCTCGCCGAACCGCAGCGCCGCGAGCCAGGTGAGGAACATGACGACGGACACCAGCACGTACTCGTCGCGCACGTGCACGGTCTCGGCGCCGCCGAGGCCGATCTGCTCGAACCGCAGCACGTAGGCCACGGTGAGCGTGATGGCGACGGCTCCCGCGTCCGTCAGGGCGACGCGGCGGCGCACCGCCCGCTCCCAGACACGGGCGGACAGCGACCGCACTCGCGCCCGGGTGAGCGTCGGTGCACCCGTTTTTGGGCGCACGAAGTCCTTCTCGACAACCATGGAGGTTCCTTCGGACGGGGTGGCGACGACGCGGCCGGCGCGTCAGGAGCGGTGGCTCCGCGCTGCGCGGGCGGCCGTCGGCCGAGGGTGGTGGGTTCGCCGGGGCGGCTCAGCTCGCCGGGCGTCTGCGCGGGACGGCGAGGGACCGACGTGCTCGACAGAGGCCGTTCGGGTGCGGCGTGCCGGGCGGCGGCGGGGGGTTGCGGCGAGAGCTCATGGGTGCCCCTGTGACGGGTGGACCGGATGTGACGCCGCTCCGTGCGGCGTTTTCTCGAGCCGGCCTGCGCCCCCCTGGCGCCTGCTCTGCAACGTGGTGCGACCAGTAGACGTGCGGCGTGAGCGGGGCCACAAGGTTGAATCGCGACGACCGTCGGGTGAAAGTTCGCAACGGTTGGGCGAAACTCCTCAATTCTCGGCATCGGCGCACGTCAGGGCGTTCCACGCTCCGGGCAACGGCCGTGGACGGTGGCCCGGGGCACCGTCCGCGGCGTCCGGTGACCCCCCGTCGACGCCCGCGTGAAGGCTCGGCGAACTTCCGCTCGCGCCGCGAGGCGGGCGCCCTCGCCACGGCGACCCTGCCCCTAGCGTGGCGGCGTGACCACGCTGCTGCCGCCCCCGTCGCCCCTCGGCGTCGCCCCCTCCCCCGTCGTCGTCGCCCACCGCGGCAACTCCTCCGTCGCCCCGCAGAACACGCTCGCCGCCCTCGAGTCGGCGTGGCGGGCGCAGGCCCACGCGGTGGAGATCGACGTCCAGCTCTCCGCGGACGGCGAGGTCGTCGTCATCCACGACGACACCGTCGACGCCACGACGGACGGCACGGGCGCGGTCGGCGCGATGTCGCTGGCGGACCTGCGGGCGCTCGACGCCGGGGTGACGTTCTCGACCGCGTACGCCGGCCAGCGCGTCCCGACGTTCGCCGAGGTGCTCGGCCTGCTGGCCGCCCGCCCGGGCACCGACCTGCTGCTGGAGCTCAAGGCGTCGTGGGCCGCGGACGACGCCCGCCGGGTGACCGACGCGGTCGACGCGGCCGGCCTGGCGGACCGCGTCGTCGTGCAGTCCTTCCACCCCGAGACCGTCGCCGCGCTGCGCGACGTCGCCCCGCACCTGCCGCGCGGCTGGCTCGTGCACCAGGCCTGGGACCGCCTGCTCGAGGTGGCCGCCGAGCTCGAGGTGGTCGCGTGCAACCCGTACGTCGGGATGGTGCTGGAGGACCCGGCGCTCGTGGGGCGGCTGCACGACGCCGGCCTACGGGTCATGACGTGGACCGCGAACGACGCGCAGCAGTGGGACGGCCTGCTCGCCGCGGGCGTCGACGCGGTCATCACCGACCGCCCGGACCGGCTCGCCGGCTGGCTCGAGGGCCGCACCGCGGGGGCCGGGCTTCTGCCCTGAGCGACACCCCTCGCCGCGGAGGCCCGCGAGCGGCCAGGGTGGCCGCATGAGGCTCCTGGTGCTCGGCGGGACCGTGTTCCTCTCGAAGGCCGTCGCGGCCGAGGCCCTCGCCCGCGGCCACGACGTCGTGGCCGTGAGCCGGGGCGTCTCGGGCACGGTCCCGCCCGGGGTGCGGCACGTCGTCGCCGACCGCGACGCGGGCCTGCCGGCGGCGCTCGCCGCCGAGCCGTTCGACGCCGTGGTCGACGTCGCCCGGCGCCCCTCGCACGTGCGCACCGCGGTGGCCGCCGTGCCGCACGCGCACTGGGTCTTCGTCTCGACCATCAACGTCTACGCCGACGAGGCGACGCCCGGCGGCCGCCCCGGCACGCTGCCGCTGCGTGCCGCGATCACCGAGGACGCCGACGGACCGGAACCCGCCACCTACGGCGGCGCGAAGGTGGCCTGCGAGGTGATCGTGCGGGCCGGCGCCGCGGGCAGCACGGTGGTGCGCCCGGGCCTGGTCGTGGGCCCGGGCGACCCGACGGGCCGGTTCACCTACTGGGTCGCGCGGCTGGCGCGGGCGGCCGAGCAGCCGGACACCCCCGTGCTCGCGCCCGGCGACCCTGCCGACCTCGTCCAGGTGATCGACGTGCGCGACCTCGCGGCGTGGCTCGTCGACCTCGCGGAGGCGCGGACCGACGGGGTCCTCGACGCGGTGGCGCCGCCGGTACCGCTCGGCGACCTGCTGGCCGAGGTCGCCGCCGGGTGCGGGGCGGCGCCGGCCTGGCGGTGGGCGCCGCGCGGCGCCCTCGAGGCCGCCGGGGTGGTGCCGTGGTCCGGGGAGCGGTCGCTGCCGCTGTGGCTGCCCCGCCCGGAGCTCGGCGGGATGGCCGCCCACGACGTCACCGCGTCCCTCGCGGCGGGGCTCCGGCCGCGGCCGGTCGCCGATACCGCCCGCGACACGCTGGCGTGGCTGCGCGCGACGCCCGGCGCCACGGTCACCGGCCTGACGGCGGCCGAGGAGGCGGAGGTGCTGCGCGCCCTGGACGGGCGGCACGAGGGGTGACCCGCTCCGCCCGCGCGTGACCGCGACGGGCACGGGCCGCCCCCTGGCGGTCACCTTCCGTTCGCGCCGAGGTCGCCGGACCTTCCCGGACCCTTCTCTGTTGCTTCGGCGCACATTCGCCTGACGGTCGGCTGCTCGCAACCGCAGGCCCATCGAATGTGGCCCGTGACCCACACCGTTGCTAGACCGGCCGCCCCGGCGCGGCCCGACGTCGGCGGGCCGCAGGCCCCGGGCGGCACCACGGCCGCCCCCCGTACCGCGTCGTCACCGGCCCCGTCGGCCGAGCGCCGCCGCGCCCGCCGCCGCCGCGGCCTGCGCGAGGGCCTGCTGTTCGCCGCGCTGGTCGCGCCGAACCTCGCCGCGATCCTAGTGTTCTCGTACTGGCCGACGATCTACAACTTCGTCCTGAGCCTCATGGACTGGGACTTCATCTCCCCGTCCCCCGTGTTCGTGGGCCTGCAGAACTACGTGGACCTGTTCCGGGACCCGGAGTTCGGCACCGTGCTCGCCAACACGGGCATCTTCACCGCGGTCACGGTCGGCGGCACGCTGGTCGGCGGCCTGGCCATCGGCTACCTGCTGTCGCGCCGGCTGCGGTTCGCCGGCCTGACCCGCACGATGACGTTCGCCCCGCACATGCTGCCGGGCGCCGCCGTCGGCATCGTCTGGCTGTTCATGTTCGACCCCACCTACGGCCTGAGCCGCCTGGCGTTCAACGCCTTCGGCGCCGACTCGCCGCAGTGGACCACCACGTCGGACTGGTCGCTGTGGGCCATCACCGTCGCGTACGCCTGGCAGCGGCTGGGCTTCGTCGCGATCATCTACTACACCGCGATCCTCGACCTGCCGAAGGACCTCTTCGAGGCGGCGTCGCTCGACGGCGCGCACGGCTGGAAGCTGTTCCGCAGCATGACGCTGCCGCTGCTCAGCCCGGTCACCTACTTCCTGCTGCTGACCGGCATCATCACCAGCGCCCAGGCCTTCGACATCATCGCGATCCTGACCTCCGGCGGGCCCGGCGTCTCCTCCACGACCCTCACCTGGATGGTCTACGACCAGGCCTTCCTGCGGTTCGACATCGGCTCCTCCGCCGCCGCGGCCACGGTGCTGTTCGTGATCCTCATGGTGGTCACCGTCCTGCAGACCCGCTTCGCCGAGAGGAAGGTGCACTACTCGTGAGCGCCGCCGTCGAGACCCCCACCGCGCCGGCCGACGCCGCGCCCACCACCTCCGGGCCCACCACCTCCGCGGGCCGTGCCCGCGTCGGCCGCCGGCGCAGCACCACCACCTCGGGCCCCGGCTCGGCCGTGACGCGCCGCCCGCTGCCGCTGACGATCGTCCAGTACGTGCTCCTGGCGGGCGTGCTGCTGCTGTTCGTCGTCCCGGTCTACTGGCTGTTCAGCTCGGCGGTGAAGCCGGAGTCGGACATCTACGCCTGGCCGCTGCGCTGGCTGCCCACCAGCATCGAGTGGTCGAACTTCGCCGAGGCCTGGAACGCCGCCCCGTTCGACCGGTTCTTCGTGAACTCGATCATCACCACGGGCGTCGGCACGGTCCTCGAGATGGGCTGTGCGGTCCTGTCCGCCTACGCGTTCGCGTTCGTGCGGTTCCGGTTCAAGAAGGCCGTCTTCGTGCTGGTGCTGGGCTCGCTCATGCTGCCGGGCCACGTGACGCTGCTGGTCAACTACATCACCGTGGGCGAGCTGGGCTGGCTCAACACCTACGCCGGCCTGATCCTGCCCGGGATGGGCAGCGCCTTCGCGATGTTCCTGGTCTACCAGCAGATGCGGCAGGTGCCCGGCGAGCTCGTCGACGCCGCGCTCGTCGACGGCGCGGGCCACCTGCGCCGGATGCTCACGCTGGTCGTGCCGCTGTGCAAGCCCATGATCCTCACCGGCACGCTCATCGTGCTCATCGGCAAGTGGAACGACTTCGTCTGGCCGCTCATCGTCACCAGCACCGCGGACATGCGCACGCTGCCGATCGGCCTGCTGTTCCTGCGCAGCCAGGAGGGCTACACCAACTGGGGCTCGATCCTGGCCGGCACGGTCATGGTCGGCCTGCCGATGCTCGTCGTCTTCTTCCTCGCCCAGAAGCGGATCATGGGCGGCATCGCCGCCGGTGCGCTCAAGGGCTGACGCCCCGGCCGACCGACGGCCGGCCCTCCGCCGGCCGCGTCCTCGGCCGGCTCCCCCGGCCTGCGGGCCGTCCCCCCTCGCCCCGGCCCCCTGCCGGGTCTGCACACCCACTCCGAGGAGACCTCTGTGTCCAGCAACCTCTCCCAGCTCGTCCTCGACCGCCGCACCCTGCTCGCGCTGCTGGGCGCGGGCGGCGCGGCGGCGACGCTCGCCGCGTGCGCCGGCGGGTCGCCCGCCGCGGGCGGCGGCTCGAGCAGCGGCGGCAGCAGCAACCTGCGCTCCGGCTTCTCGCAGGCGCCGGTCAAGGTGCCGTCGCAGTACGCCGGCCGCACCGCGATCCTGTTCTGGGCGCCGTTCACGGGCGTGAACTTCGAGGCCGTGCAGGCGCAGTTCGACGCCTTCAACGAGTCCCAGGACGAGATCTACGCCGCCGCGGAGTCGCAGGGCTCGTACGCCGACCTGAACCAGAAGTACACGGCGGCCCTCCAGGCCCGCCAGGTGCCGGACATCGTCTGCTTCCCGGAGCGCCAGTGGCTGCAGTTCTGGCAGGCCGACTCCCTGGCGCCCCTGGACCGCTACTTCGACGACCAGTGGTCGCTCGACGTGTACATGCAGAACTACGTCGGCGAGGGCACCGCCGCCGGCGAGGCGTTCGTCGTGCCGTTCGCCCGCTCGACGCCGCTGTTCTACTTCAACAAGGAGCGCTTCCGCGAGGCGGGCCTGCCGGAGACCGGCCCCACCACGTGGACCGAGTTCGCCGAGATGGCGCCGGCGCTGCTGGCCCTCGACGCCGGCGGCCAGTCGCTCAAGCCGATGGCGTTCGGCGCCGAGGACGGCTGGTTCGGCCAGTCGCACATCTGGGCGTGGGACGGCCGCTGGTCCACCGACACGGAGGTGACGGCCGACGCCGGCCCGGCCGCCGAGTGGCTGCAGTGGAAGAAGGACTTCATCCACCGCGACGGCTACGGCTACATGGCCAAGGCCGCGATGACCGACTTCCAGACGGGCGTCGCCGCCGCGACGCACGGCTCGACGGCGTCGCTGCGCGGGGCCACGGAGGCGGCCGAGTTCGAGATCGGCACGGCCTTCATGCTCGGCCACGACACCCCCGGCCCCAAGGTCCCCACCGGTGGCTCCGGCCTGAGCATCGTCAAGGCGGAGTCGCAGGAGCGCCAGGACGCCTGCGCCGAGCTGTTCAAGTTCCTCGCCCAGCCGGAGAACTCCGCCACGTGGCACAAGGACACCGGCTACCTGCCGATCGTCACCGCGGCCCAGGAGACCCAGACGGTCAAGGACCTGGTCGCCGCCGACCCGAACTTCGGCACGGCGCTGAAGCAGGTCGCCAACGCCCAGACCGCCGACCCGATCGGCTGGTACCAGGCGTCGCTCACCGAGATCAACGCCGCGATGGCGCAGGTCTACGGCGACGGCGCGGACGTGCCCACGGTGGTGTCCAACCTCCAGGGCAAGCTCGAGGGCATCTTCCAGCAGAACGCCGAGAGCATCGCGAAGGTCCTCGGCTCCTGACCTCGCCGGCCCGGTCGCCCCGCTCGGGGCGGCCGGGCCGTCCCCTTTCCCGCAACCGCCCGCCGCACGCCCCGCCGCACCTCGCCGAGGAGCTCCCCGTGAACCAGAAGCTGATCGTCATCTCCGTCGACGCCATGTCGGGCGCCGACGACGTCGCCTACGCCCGCACGCTGCCGGCGTTCGGCCGCCTGCTCGGGCGCGCCGCCGTCGCCGAGATCGAGGCGATCTTCCCGACCCTCACCTACCCCAACCACACCGCCCAGGTCACCGGCTGCACGCCGGCCGTCTCGGGCATCTTCAACAACGTGCTCATGCAGCCGGGCATCACCCACCCCGACTGGTTCTGGGAGTACGACCGCCTCCAGGCCCCGACGCTCATGGACGCCGCGAAGGCGGCGGGCCTGACGGTCGCGACCGTGCAGTGGCCCGTGACCGCCGGGGCACCGTTCGACGTCGTGGTGCCCGAGATCGCCAACGAGGACCACTTCGGCGGCCTGGAGGCCGCCATGGAGCGGTTCTGCTCGCCGCGCGGGCACGAGCTGTGGCAGCGCCACCGCGACAAGACCGTGTGGCACCCCAAGCGCCGCCACGACGACATGTCCACCGCCGTCGTCGTCGACACCCTGCTCGAGGACCGCCCCGACGTGCTGTTCTGGCACCTCGTCGACGTCGACTCGGCGCGCCACCTGCACGGCGCCACCGGCGAGCACGTGCGCGAGGCGCTGCGGGCCACCGACGAGCGGATCGGCCGCGCCCTCGCCGCGCTCGACGCGACGGGCGACCTCGAGCGCACCAACGTCGTCATCGTGTCCGACCACGGCCACCTCGACACCGAGCAGCACACCAACCTCAACGTGCTGCTGCGCGACCGGGGCTTCCTGCGCACGGACGACGAGCACCGCCTGCTCGACTGGGAGGCCTACTGCCACAGCGCCGGGCTGTCGGGGCAGGTCTTCCTCGCCGACGACATCACGCCCGAGCGCCGCGCCGCCGTCGAGGAGCTCCTGCGGGAGGTCGAGGCGACGCCCGAGTACCGGGTCGAGCGGGTGTGGACGGAGGCCGAGGCGCGGGCGGAGACCGGCCTGGGCGGGCCGTTCGCCTACGTGGTCGAGTCCGAGCCCGGCGTGATCGTCGGCGGGGCGCTGGACCGCCGCGTGGTCGTCCGCAAGGGCGACGACGACTTCCGCGGCTACCTCGGCAACCACGGCCACCACCCGCGGCACGGTGCGCAGCCGGTCTTCCTCGCCGCCGGGCCCGCGTTCGTGCCGGGCGCCGACGCGGGCCGCCGCCGGATGATCGACGAGGCCCCGACCCCGAGCGCCGCTCCCGCGGGGCCGCCGTCCGGGAGCGGGGACGACGCGGCACGGTGGCCGATAGGCTTCGAGCCATGACGCAAGCTACCCCTTCTGCCGCCCCTGCCGTCGAGCGCACGCTCGTG
>NZ_LWGM01000358.1 GCF_001750215.1 Isoptericola variabilis
CAGGCGCGCGTCGCCGGCGTCAGCTCGTGCCGGTCGCCGCCCTGCAGCGCCCCGGCGGGCCGCCACAGGTGGGTGACGGCGAGGGCGAGGGCGTCGGCGGCGTCGGCCGGCCGCGGCGGCTCGGAGAGGCCCAGGATCTGCTGGACCATCCGCTGCACCTGCTCCTTGCCCGCCCGCCCGGAGCCGGTCACGGCGGCCTTGACCTCGCTGGGCGTGTGCAGCGCCACGGGCACCCCGCGCCGGGCGGCGGCCACCATGGCGAGGCCGGCGACCTGGGCGGTGCCCATCACCGTGCCGACGTTGTGCTGGGCGAAGACGCGCTCGACGGCGACGACGTCGGGGACGTGCTCGTCGAACCAGGCGTCCAGGCGCTCGGCGACGTGCAGCAGACGGAGGTCGGGGCTCGTCTCGGGCTCGGAGCGGATCACGCCCACCGCCACGAGCCGGGCGCGCCGGCCGGACAACGAGTCGATCACCCCGACACCGCAGCGGGTCAGGCCCGGATCGACCCCCAGAACGCGCACACCCTCACCCTCTCACGAGGGCGAGGGTGCGGCGGGGCCGGCGCGCGGCGCGCGTCACTCCTCGTCGAGGGCCGCCATGACCTCGTCGGAGGCGTCGAAGTTCGCGTAGACGTTCTGCACGTCGTCGCTGTCCTCGAGCGCGTCGATGAGGCGCAGGATCTTGCGGGCGCCCTCGACGTCGACCTCGACCTGCATGGAGGGGTGGAAGATCGCGTCGGCCGAGTCGTACTCGATGCCGGCGTCCTGCAGGGCGGTGCGCACCTGCACGAGGTCGGTCGCCTCGCACAGCACCTCGACGGTGTCGCCGGAGTCCGTGACCTCCTCGGCCCCGGCGTCGAGCGCGGCCAGCATGACGTCGTCCTCGGTCACGCCCTCGCCCTTGGGGACCACGACGAGGCCCTTGCGGGAGAAGAGGTAGGACACCGAGCCCGGGTCGGCCAGGGTGCCGCCGTTGCGGGAGAACGCCAGGCGCACCTCGGAGGCGGCGCGGTTCTTGTTGTCGGTGAGGCACTCGACCAGCACGGCGATGCCGTTGGTGCCGTAGCCCTCGTACATGATCGTCTGGTAGTCGGCGCCGCCGGCCTCCGCGCCGGAGCCGCGCTTGACGGCGCGGTCGATGTTGTCGTTCGGCACCGACGACTTCTTCGCCTTCTGGATGGCGTCGAAGAGCGTGGGGTTGCCCGCCGGGTCGCCGCCGCCCGTGCGCGCCGCGACCTCGATGTTCTTGATCAGCTTCGCGAAGAGCTTGCCACGCTTGGCGTCGATCGCCGCCTTCTTGTGCTTGGTCGTGGCCCACTTGGAGTGACCTGACATGCGCTACCTAACTCCTTCGCGAATCTTCGACGAGGCCGGCGAACAGCGCGTGCACGCGGACGTCACCCGTGATCTCGGGGTGGAACGCGGTCGCCAGCAGCCTCCCTTGACGTGCTGCCACGATCTTACCGGCGGCGGCCCCCGCTCCCCTGCCGTCCGCCGTCGTGGCCGGGATCCGGGCCAGCACCTCGACGTCCGGGCCGGCCTGCTCGACCCACGGCGCGCGGATGAACGCCGTCCGCACGGGCCCGCCCGGCACGCCGGCGACGTCGAGGTCGGCCTCGAACGAGTCCACCTGGCGGCCGAAGGCGTTGCGCCGCACGAGCACGTCCATCCCGCCGAGCGTGCGCTGCCCGGCGATGCCGCCCTCGATGCGGTCGGCGAGCAGGATCATCCCCGCGCACGAGCCGTACACCGGCATGCCCTCCGCGATCGCGGCGCGCAGGGGCGCGTCGAGCTCGAACAGCCGCAGCAGCTTGTCGATCGTCGTGGACTCGCCACCGGGCACGACGACGCCGTCGACGGCCTCCAGCTCGCTGCGGCGACGCACCGCCACGGCGCGCGCGCCGACCGCCGCGAGCGCCGCGGCGTGCTCGCGGACGTCGCCCTGCAGCGCCAGGACGCCGATCGTC
>NZ_LWGM01000359.1 GCF_001750215.1 Isoptericola variabilis
CCCGCCCGGCCGCGCCGCGCCCCGCCGCGCCGAAGCCCGCCGCCCCCAAGCCGAGCCCCCGCGGCTCGCGCTGACGGGCGCCAGACCACCATCCCGGGTCGTGGCCAACCACGACCCGCACCCCGTCCCCGCCGCCGGCGGGTGACCGACACGAGGAGAGACGGCAGTCATGCCGAAGAACAAGACGCACTCCGGCGCCAAGAAGCGCTTCCGGGTCACCGGCAGCGGCAAGGTCATGCGCGAGCAGGCCAACGCGCGCCACCTGTTTGAGCACAAGCCGAGCACCCGCACGCGCCGTCTGGCCCAGGACCAGGTCGTCGCGCAGGCCGACGTCAAGAAGATCAAGAAGCTGCTCGGCAAGTGACCTCCCGCCGCGGCCGGTGACCGGCCGCGCGGAGCACTTCCGGCCCGACACTGCAAGGAGCATCACGTGGCACGCGTGAAGCGGGCGGTCAACGCCCAGAAGAAGCGCCGTACGACCCTCGAGCGCGCCAGCGGCTACCGCGGCCAGCGCTCGCGCCTCTACCGCAAGGCGAAGGAGCAGGTCACCCACTCGCTCGTCTACGCCTACCGCGACCGCAAGGCGAAGAAGGGCGACTTCCGCAAGCTGTGGATCCAGCGCATCAACGCTGCGGCCCGCGCGCAGGGCATCACCTACAACCGCTTCATCCAGGGCCTCGGCCTCGCGGGTGTCGAGGTCGACCGTCGCATGCTCGCCGAGCTGGCCGTCAACGACGTCGCGGCGTTCAACGCCCTCGTCCAGGTCGCCAAGGGCGCCCTGCCCGAGGACGTCAACGCGCCCAAGGCCGCGGCCTGAGCCACCTCCCGGACGCCCGGACAGCGCACCTGATGACCGCACCGCTCGACGTGTCGCTCGCGAACCCGCGGGCCGACCGCGTCAAGCAGGTGCGGGCGCTGTCCGGGCGTCCTGCGCGTCTGCGGCACCAGCAGTTCCTCGTCGAGGGGCCGCAGGGCGTGCGCGAGGCCGTGCGCTTCGCCCCCGACGACGTGCGCGACGTCTACCTCACCGAGGCCGCGGCCGACCGGTACCCCGAGATCGTGCAGGCCGCGGGGCGGGCGGGCGTGCGCGTGCACCTCGGCACCCGCGAGGTGCTCGAGGCGATGAGCCTCGACGCCCAGGGCGTCCTGGCCGTCGTGCGCAGCGCGTCGGCCACCCTCGCCGAGGCGCTGGACGCGCTGCGCGACCCCGACGGCGGGCGGCGCGGCGCGCTGCTCGTCGCCGTGCTCGCGACCGTGCGCGACCCCGGCAACGCCGGCACCGTGATCCGTGCGGCGGACGCCGCCGGCGCCGACCTCGTCGTGCTCGCCGGCGAGAGCGTCGACGTGCACAACCCCAAGGTGGTGCGCTCCACCGCCGGCTCCCTCTTCCACGTCCCCGTGGTCACGGGCGTCCCCCTCGCCGAGGTGGTCGACGCCGTGCACGCCGAGGGCCTGACCGTGCTCGCGGCCGACGGGACGGGCGACCACGACCTCGACGACCTGCTCGACGTCGCCGGCCCGGACCACCGCGCGGGGCGTCCCGCCGGCACGCCCGACCTGGCGGCCTCCACCGCCTGGGTGTTCGGCAACGAGGCCTGGGGGCTGCCGGAGGCCGACCGGGCCCTCGCCGACGCCGTGGTCCGCGTCCCCATCCGCGGGCGCGCCGAGTCGCTGAACCTCGCGACCGCCGCCACCGTCTGCCTGTACGCCAGCGGCCGCGCCCAGCGCTGAGCGCGCCTCTCCCGCGCGTCGGCCGCCCGGGCCTACCGTCGAGGCATGACGACCGTTCCTGACCTCGGCCGCATCAGCCAGGCGCTCGCCGAGGGCGCCGGCGTGCGCGACGTCTTCGGCGAGCCCGTCGAGCGCGACGGCACCCTCCTCGTGCCCGTGGCGCGCGTCTGGACCTCCGGCGGGGCCGGCGGCGGCAGCGACACGGCGGGCGGCGACGGCCCGGGCGGC
>NZ_LWGM01000360.1 GCF_001750215.1 Isoptericola variabilis
GCCCGGCTCGTGCGGTGGCCGGTGAGGGCCAGGAACGCGTCGTCGAGCGTGGGCTGGCGCACGGTCCACGCGGCGGGCACGACGCCGGTGGCCGCGACGGCGTCGAGCACCCCGCGGGCGTGGCCGAGCGAGCCGTCGGTCGGCACGAGCACCCGCGCACCCTCGGCCGCGGGCAGCGCGAGCGCCGCCCGCACGCGGGCGGCGTCGGCCGGGGTGGCGAGGTCGAGCTCGACGCTCGCCTCCCCCACCTGGCGCTTCAGCTGCGCCGGCGTGCCCTCGGCGGCCACCCGGCCGCCGTCGACGAGCGCGACCCGGTCGGCGAGGCGGTCGGCCTCCTCGAGGTACTGGGTGGTGAGGAACAGGCTGGTGCCCTCGGCGACGACGTCGCGCACCGTCTCCCACACGGCCTGGCGCGAGCGCGGGTCGAGCCCGGTGGTGGGCTCGTCCAGGAACAGCACCTGCGGCCGGGTGAGCAGCCCGGCGGCGAGGTCGAGACGGCGGCGCGTCCCTCCGGAGCAGGCGGCGGCACGGCGGTCGGCGACGCCGGTGAGGTCGAACGCGTCGAGCAGCGCGTCGACGCGGTTGCGTACGACGCGCCGGGGCAGGTGGGCCAGCCGGCCCATCATCGTGAGGTTCTCCCGGGCGGTCTGCTTGAGGTCGAGCGCCACCTGCTGCCCCGTGAGGCTGATGACCGAGCGCACGCGGCCGGCGTCGCGCACGACGTCGTGGCCGGCGACGGTGGCCCGGCCGCCGTCGGGGCGCAGCAGCGTGGTGAGGATCCGCACCGTGGTGGTCTTGCCGGCGCCGTTGGGCCCCAGGAGGGCGAGGACCTCGCCGCGGTGCAGCGCGAGGTCGACGCCGTCGAGCACGCGGACGCGGCGGCGCGGCGGACCGAAGTCCTTGCGCAGCCCCTCCGCCAGGACGAGCACGTCGGTCATGGTGGCTCCCGGTTCGATGGGTGTTGCGGTACTAAACTGTTTATGGGCGTTACGGTGTTTACGGTAGATACTGTTTTGGCGGCACGTCAAGGGTGCGGCGAGGAACGGGCAGGATGGGCGGCATGAGCGAAGCCGGAACCGAGGCCGTCGTCCCGCCGGAGCTGCAGCGGCTGTGGCGCCGGCAGCCCGCAGGCCGCCGCGGCCCCAAGCCGGCCCTGAGCGTGGACCGGATCGTGCAGGCCGCCGTCGAGATCGCCGACGCGGAGGGCCTCGCCGCCGTCTCCATGGCCCGCGTGGCCGACTCCCTCGGCTTCACGCCGATGGCGCTGTACCGCCACGTCTCCGGCAAGGACGAGCTGCTGGTGCTCATGTCCGACGCCGTCCCCGGCCCCCCGGACATCCCCGCGGACCTCGGCTGGCGCGACGGGCTCGAGCTGTGGACCCGCAGCCAGATCGAGTTCACCGTCTCGCGCCCGTGGTACCTCGACCTGCCGCTCAGCAGCGTGACGCCCGGCCCGCAGCGCACGGCCTGGATCGACGCCGCGTTCTACGCGATGCGGGACCTGGCGCTGCCCGCCGACGAGAAGCTGGCGATCACCGGGCTGCTCGCCCAGCACGTGCTCGGCGAGACGCGCGTCCAGGTCGAGAGCCGGCGCGCGGCGGCCGAGCGGGTGCGGCGTGCGGCCGGGCTGGGCGCGGACGTCCCGGAGTCCGAGCTCGACCCCGCCGCCCTGGAGGCGGCGAACCCGTACGCCGACTTCGAGCTGATCCTCACGCGCCTCGCGTCGCCCGCGGAGTACCCCAACGTCGCCGGGGCGCTGGCCGCCTGGGACCCCGAGCCCGAGGGCGGCGGGAGCGCCGACGACGACGTCGCGTTCGGCATCAACGTGATCCTCGACGGCATCGAGGCGTGGGTCGTGCGGCGCGGGGCCGGGCGGGGCTGACCCCGGCCCGCCCCACGGGTCGGCGCGGTGCCGCGCCGGGGCGGCGAGCCTACGCCCACCGGCGCCCCGGTGGCC
>NZ_LWGM01000361.1 GCF_001750215.1 Isoptericola variabilis
GCGCTCACCGCCCGCCGCCCCGACGGGTCGCTCGCCGACCACCAGCCGCTGCGGCTCGTCGTCGGGCGCCGTGACGTGCCCGACGCCGCCCGCCTGCGCGGCCCGGGAGGCCGGGTGGTGCAGGTGCGCAGCCACGCGGTCGCCGACCTGCTCGCCGCCGCGGCCGCCCACGAGGTGCGCCACCTCCTCGTCGAGGGCGGCCCCGCCCTCGCCACCGCCCTGCTCGCCGCGGACGCCGTGGACGAGCTGCACGCGTACCTCGCGCCCGTGGTCCTCGGCGCCGGTCCCACGGCCGTCGGCGACCTCGGCGGGACCACCCTCGCCGCCGCGCCGCGGCTGCGCATCGCCCACGTCGAGCGGCTCGGCGACGACGTGCTCGTCGTCGCGCGCCGCGACCTCGTCCCGCCCGCGGCCGCCCCCGCCACCACCGAAGGAGACAGCTGAATGTTCACCGGCATCGTCGAGGAGACCGGCCGGGTCCGGTCCCTCACCCACCCCGACGCCACGGCGGTCGACGCCGTGCTCGTCGTCGAGGCCGACGTCGCGAGCCGCGACGCCCACCCGGGCGACTCGATCGCCGTCGCCGGCGTGTGCCTCACCGTCACCGGCGTGGACGAGCACGGGGCGTTCGCGGTCGACGTCATGCCCGAGACGCTGCGGCGCACCAGCCTGGGCGCGCTGCGACCCGGCTCCGCCGTCAACCTCGAGCGCGCCCTGCCCGTCGGCGGGCGGCTGGGCGGCCACGTCGTGCAGGGCCACGTCGACGGCACGGCCACGCTGCTGGGCCGGCGGCCCGGCCCGCGCTGGGACGAGCTGACGTTCGCCCTGCCCGCGGGGCTGGCGCCGTACGTCGCCACGAAGGGCTCGGTCACTCTCGACGGCGTCTCGCTCACGGTGGCCGGGGTCGGTCCCGCCGACGAGGCGGCACCCGGAGGCGGCGAGACGTTCACCGTCTGCCTCGTGCCCACGACGCTCGCGCGCACGACGCTCGGCGTGCTGCAGCCTGGGGACGCCGTGAACGTGGAGGTCGACGTGCTGGCCAAGTACGTCGAGCGGCTGCTCGCCCGCGGCGCCGTGGCAGGCGTGCCGGGCGTGCGGCTCGCTGCTGCGGACGACGCTCCGGTGGACGCGGCGGAGGTGGCCCGATGACCGCCGTGGCCGCCGCCCTGGCCGCCCTCGCGGCCGGGCGCCCGGTGCTCGTGGCGGACGACGCGTCCCGCGAGAACGAGGTGGACGTCGTGGTGGCCGCGCAGGACGTCGACGCGGCGACGGTGGCGTGGGTGGTCCGGCACAGCTCCGGCTACCTCTGCGCGCCGATGCCCGCGGCGCGCGCGGACGCCCTCGACCTGCCCCTGATGGTCGAGAAGAACGAGGACTCGCTGCGCACCGCCTACACGGTGCCCGTCGACGCCGCCGTGGGCGTGAGCACCGGGATCAGCGCGGCCGACCGCGCCCGCACCCTGCGGGTGCTGGCCGACCCGGACGCCACTCCCGGCGACCTCATCCGGCCCGGGCACGTGCTGCCCCTGCGGGCCCGGCCCGGCGGCGTCCTGGAGCGCACCGGCCACACCGAGGCGGCCGTGGACCTGGTCCGGCTCGCCGGGCGGGGCGAGGTCGGCCTCATCGCCGAGCTCGTGCACGACGACGGCGACATGCTGCGCCTGGACGACGCCCGGCGGCTCGCCGCGGCGAAGGGGCTCGTGCTGATCACCGTCGCCGAGCTCGTCGCCTGGCGCCGCGAGCACGACCCGCTCGGCACGGCGGCAGGGACGACGGCAGGGACGGCGGCCGAGGCCGCGGCCGACGACGTGCCTGCGGACGCCGTCGCCGGCGACCGCGTGGAGCAGGTCGCCGAGGCGGCCCTGCCCACCCGGCACGGCGCCTTCCGGCTGCACGCGTTCCGCGACCGCCGCACGGGCGCGGAGCACGTGGCCC
>NZ_LWGM01000362.1 GCF_001750215.1 Isoptericola variabilis
GCGGCCCGCGCCGCGCTCCACCACGCGAACCGGTCGTTGGCGCGCAGCCGCTCGTCGTAGGCGGCGACGAGCGGCCCCGCCCCCTCGGCGACCGCGCGGGCGCGGTGGGCGCGCAGGATCGTGCGGACCCCGGCGGCGAGGTCGCGGTAGGAGCGGGTCGTGTTCGTGGCGTGGTGGCGGTAGTCGACGAGCACCTCGTCGACGAACGCGAACGGGCCGAGGGCGGCCAGCGCGAGCACGAGGTCGAGGTCCTCCCCCTGGCGGTACGCGGGGTCGAAGCCGCCGACGGCGTCGAACGCGTCGCGCCGCACGACGAGGTTGGGCAGCATCACGCCCGGCCCGCGCACGACGTCGCACCGGTTGGCCGCCGCCCACTGGTCGGCGGCGACGAGCTCGGCGCCGGCGGCGTCGATCGTGCGCATCGCGCAGTAGCTGGCGACGGCGTCGGGCCGCGCGGCCATCGCCTCCACGTGGCGCCGCAGCCGCTGCGGGTGCCAGCGGTCGTCGTCGTCGAGGAACGCCAGGAGCTCCCCGCCGGTCTCGGCGACGCCCCGGTTCCTGGCCGCCGACACCCCCGCCGGTGCGGTGCGCACGACCCGCACCGGCAGCGTGGGCAGGTCGGGCGGGGTGGGCACGGCGTCGACGATCGCGCGCAGCGCGGCCGGGTCGGGCGAGCCGTCGTCCACGACCACCAGCTCGTGCGCGGGCGCGGTCTGGGCGGCGACGGACGCCAGCGCCTCGGCGAGGAACGGTCCGCCCCGGTTGGTCGCGACGACGACGCTCACGGTGGGGCTCACGGTGGCCACGGCGCCCACGCTAGCGGCGGCCCGCGCGGCGGGACGGGTGATCTTGCGGCGGGTGATTCTGGCGGGCGCGCCTTCCGCGCCACCGGCCCGCCGTGCGGGAATGACCGCATGCGGGTGCTGCGGGTGTCGCACAGCGCGGTGGTGCGCGAGTGGCGCGAGCGCGAGCGCGCCCTGCGGCGCCGCGGCCACGAGGTGCTGCTGCTCAGCGCGCGGCGGTGGGACGAGTTCGGGCGCAGCGTGCCGCTCGAGCCGGACCCCGGCGAGGAGGTGCGCGGCGTGCCGACGCTCGGCACGCACCCGGCGCTGTTCGTCTACGCCCCCGGCCCGCTGTGGCGCGCGCTGGGCGAGGAGTGGGACGTCGTGGACGTCCACGAGGAGCCGTTCGCGCTGGCGACCGCGGAAGTGCTGCTGCTGCGGCGGCTGCGCGCCTGGCTGGGGCGCCGGCCCGCGCCGCCCTACCTGCTGTACTCGGCGCAGAACCTCCCCAAGCGCTACCCGCCGCCGTTCCGCTGGCTGGAGCGCGCGGCGCTGCGCGGCGCGGCCGGCGTGCACACCTGCAACGACGCCGCCGGCGGCATCGTGCGGGACAAGGGCGCCACCGGCGCCGTGGAGACCGTCCCGCTCGGCGTGGACCCCGCCGTGTTCCGCCCGGCCGCCGCCGACGCCGGGCGGCGGCCCGACCCGGACCGGTTCCGGGTGGGCTATGCCGGCCGGCTCGCGGCGCACAAGGGGGTCGGCACGCTGCTGGACGCCGTGCTCGCCGACGACCGGCTGCGGCTCGACCTCGCCGGCGCCGGCCCGCTCGAGGGCGAGCTGCGCCGCCGCGCCGCACCCGCCGGGGAGCGGGTGCGGTTCCTCGGCACGCTCGACGGCGCGGACCTGGCGGCCTTCTACCGGTCCCTCGACGTGCTGGCCGTGCCGTCGCTCGAGACCCCGGGCTGGGTCGAGCAGTTCGGCCGGGTGGCCGTCGAGGCGATGGCGTGCGGGGTGCCGGTGGTGGCCAGCGCGACCGGGGCCCTGCCCGACGTCGTGGGCGGCGCCGGCCTGCTCGTGCCGGCCGACGACCCCGCGGCCCTCGGCGCGGCGCTGCGCCGGGTCGCCGACGACCCGGACCTGGCGGCGACGATGC
>NZ_LWGM01000363.1 GCF_001750215.1 Isoptericola variabilis
CGACGCGCTGCGCGGCCGGGTGGAGCTGCGCGTCGACGTCGCGCTCGACCAGCACGCCGTCGCCGAGCACGACGAGGCCGCCCGGGCCGTGCAGGCGGAGCTCGGGACGAAGCCGCCGGGCGTGCAGCGGCTGCTGCGCCGGCGGCTGGACGCGCTCGAGCGCCAGGCCGCCGACGCCCTCGCCGACGAGCTGTACCCCGCACTGCGCCGTCGGCTCGCGGGCATCTCCGAGGAGCTGACGGAGAACCGCCGCGCCCGGCCCGAGGAGGGCCAGGTGCCGGTGCTCGCCGTGTCGCTGCTGGTCGCGCGCGAGGCGATGCCGAGCGTGGGCCGCGAGCTCGCCGCGGTGCGGGACGAGCAGCCCGCCGCGCGGATCCGGTACCTCGGCCCCTGGCCGCCGTACTCGTTCGCCGACGTGCCGGGCCTCGAGGTGCCCGGCACCGCTTCACCGAGCAGCGCTGCTCCGAGCACCGCTGCCCCGGGCACCGAGGTGTCCGACAGGTCCGTTCCGTCCTAGAGTTGAAACATGAACGACGCCGCGTCCTCCCCGTCCGACCGCCCGGAGCACGCGAAGGGCGGCACGTACACGGTCAAGGGCCAGGAGTATGTGCGCGACCAGCGGTACATCCCCACCCGCATCACGCGCGACGGCGGCGCGCCCGACGGCGGGCACGACCCGGCGTCGGACACCTACCCCGTCGAGGCCGGCCGCTACCGCCTCGTCGCGGCGCGGGCGTGCCCGTGGGCCAACCGCAGCATCATCGTGCGGCGCCTGCTCGGCCTGGAGGACGCGATCAGCCTCGGCCTGCCCGGCCCCACGCACGACGAGCGCAGCTGGACCTTCGACCTCGACCCGGACGGCAAGGACCCGGTGCTCGGCATCGAGCGGCTGCAGGAGGCGTTCTTCGAGCGCGACCCCGAGTACCCGCGCGGCATCACCGTGCCGGCGATCGTCGACACGCGCGACGGCGCCGTCGTCACCAACGACTTCGCGCAGATCACGCTCGACCTCATGACCGAGTGGGCCGAGCACCACCGCGAGGGCGCGCCGCGGCTGCTGCCCGACGACCCCGACGAGCGGGCCGAGATGGACGCCGTCATGCGGCGCGTCTACACCGAGGTGAACAACGGTGTGTACCGGTGCGGGTTCGCCGGGTCGCAGGAGGCGTACGAGGCCGCCTACGACCGGCTGTTCACCGCGCTCGACTGGCTCGAGGAGCGGCTGGCCGAGCGGCGCTACCTCATGGGCGACCACCTCACCGAGGCGGACGTGCGGCTGTTCACCACGCTGGTGCGGTTCGACGCCGTCTACCACGGGCACTTCAAGTGCAACCGCAACAAGCTCACCGAGATGCCGCACCTGTGGGCCTACGCCCGCGACCTGTTCCAGACGCCCGGCTTCGGCGACACGGTCGACTTCGTGCAGATCAAGCAGCACTACTACGTCGTCCACAAGGACATCAACCCGACGCAGATCGTGCCCGCCGGGCCCGCCCTGGACGGCTGGCTCGAGCCGCACGGCCGCGAGCGCCTGGGCGGCAAGACGTGGGGCGACGGCGGCACCGCGCCCGGCCCCGTCCGCGAGGGCGAGCGGGTGGCCGCGGGGCACAACCCGCTGTACGCGGCCTGACCCGACCCGAATAGTCTCCAGCCTCTCGACACGGCGGGGCAGCACGCCGCAGGGTGGTGGGGTGGTCGCCATCCTGCGGCGCCGTCGGGGCACCGGTCCCGACCGGCGCAGCCTCCCCGGCCCGGAGCCGGGTGCTCGGTCCTGATCGCCGCTCGACCCCACGGCAACGGTGCCGTGCCCGAGGACGGAACCCATGACGACGCTGCCCCCCGCTCCCCGCCCGTCCCGCCGCCGCGGCGCCCGCCGGGCGCCGCTGGCCCGCCGCCTC
>NZ_LWGM01000364.1 GCF_001750215.1 Isoptericola variabilis
GCCGGACGCACGGGCGGCCGCGACCGCGCGGTGCACCAGGACGGCGAGCAGCGCGCCCGTGGCGGCCAGCAGGAACGTCACCAGGACCGTGCCGCCGAGCCAGGCGGCCCGCCCCGTGGGGGCCGCGGCGACCGACCAGGCCAGCCGGCCCCAGGGGAAGCCGCCGAACGGCCACTCCGATCGCCACTGCTCGACCGCGGTCCAGACGGCGGCGAACGTGGCCGCGTGGGCGGCGACGCCCGCGGCGCCGCGCGCCCGGCGGACCAGCGGCAGGCGCCGCGCCCACGTCCACAGCACGCCGAAGAGGCCCACGAACAGGGCCTCGACGACGCTCAGCGCCACCCACGGGACGGTGTCGGTCGCCTCGTTGGCCCACCACAGGTGCGACAGGAAGAACACCGCGCCGGCCACGGTCCCCACCAGCAGGTTCCACCACGCCCCGTCGCGGCGCAGCGCCGCGTGCAGCAGCGCCGTGCCCACGACCGCCAGCGGCCAGGCGCCGGCGTCCGGGAACGCCGCCCACAGCGACACCCCGGCCGCGACCGCGAGCAGCAGGGTCACCGGGCGGGCAGCCCAGAACGACGCGTCGTCCGTGGGGCCGTCGGTGCGGGGGGCGCGCCGGTCGCGGGTGTCGGGTCGCAGCACCCCGGCAGCGTACGCGACCTGGCTGGACGCCGGCTCGGAGCGGTCGCGCGGCGCGGTGCCGGCGGCCACGCCCGCGGGCGCCGGTCGGGTCACGCGAAGGTGTCGAACAGCGGGACGCCGTCGCGCGCGGTGTGCAGGCACTCCGGCTCTGGCGCGCCCGGCGCCAGGTCGGGCAGGACCGGCTGGCCGGCCCGGGCCTCCTCGCTCCACGACGACAGGCCCCGCCCGGAGCTCTGCACGACGTAGGCGTCGGAGCGCCAGACCGCGAGGTGGGCCGGGGCGCCGACGCGCAGCTCGCCGGCGTGGTCGGCGCCGGCCAGGCGCCACCCGCCGCGGGTGTGCGCGCGGAACGCCGCGCGGGCCGACAGCCGCTGCGTCTCGTCCTGGTGGGTCAGGGCGGCCCGTACCGCCTGCCACGGGTCCAGCGGCGTCGTGGGCGCGTCCGACCCGAAGGCCAGCGGGATGCCGGCCGACTGCAGGTCGGCGAAGGGCGCCATGATGTCCGCCCGGGGCGCGCCCAGCCGGGCGGCGTACAGCCCGTCGGGCCCGCCCCAGGCCGCGGCGTGCGCGGGCTGCACCGACAGCGACACCCCGTGCAGCAGCAGCGAGGCCAGGGCTGCGGCGTCGACGAACGGCGCGTGCTCCACGCGGGGGCGGGCGGCGCGCAGCGGCCCGCCGCCCAGGCGCCCGGCCGCGGCCTCCAGGCCGGCCACCAGCTCGTCCATGGCGCGGTCGCCCGCCACGTGGAAGCCGGCCTGCACCCCCACGGCGCAGACGGCGGCCAGGTGCGCCGCGACCTGCTCGGCGGACAGGGTCAGCGTCCCGCGGGGGTCGGGGCCTGCCGCGCTGGCCACGATGTCGGCGTACGGCTGGCGCATGGCGGCCGTGTGCGCCGCGATCGACCCGTCCACCGCGATGTCGCCGGCGATCCCGCGCAGGAACGGCAGCTCGGCCAGCAGGGCGCGGGCGTCGTCCTCCGACGCGCACAGCTCTCCCCGGTAGGCCACGACGAGCGGCAGGCCGCCGGCCGGGTCCGCGCCCAGCGCGACGAGCTCGGCCAGGCCGGCGCGGGTGTCGGTGCGCGGGGTGCTCATCTCGTGCACCGCGGCGATGCCGAGCCGGGCCGCCCGCTCCAGCGCCCGTCGGTAGGCGCGGGTGCGCCGCTGCGGGGGCAGGTCCTGCGCGACGGCGCGGGCGGCGGCCAGCGCCTCCCCCGCCACGAGCCCGGCCGGGTCCCAGC
>NZ_LWGM01000365.1 GCF_001750215.1 Isoptericola variabilis
CGCGTCGGGCGCCCGGCGGCCGCGGGCGGTCAGGTGCTGCTCGTGGGCGACGGCGCGCCCGGCCCGACCGGGGCGCTGGTCCGGTTCGACCCGGGCGGCTTCGCCGACCGCGAGCTGGCCGAGCGCGTGGAGCTCGCGCTGCCCCCGGCCGTGCGCGTCGCCGCGGTCACGGGGGACCGGGCCGGAGTCATGGCGGTCGTCGACCGGGTGCAGCTGGCCGGTCCCGAGACCGTCCTGGGGCCGGTGGAGACCGAGCCCGACCCCCGCGACGTCGTGGGGGACGGCAGCCTCTTCGACGCCGCTCCCGTCCGCGTCGTCGTGCGCGTGCCCGCGCGCGACGGACTCGCCCTCGCCCAGCAGCTGCGCGCCTCGCTCGCCGTCCGGTCCGCCCGGCGCGAGCCCGGCAGCGTGCGCGTGCAGCTCGACCCCCCGGAGATGCTGTGACCGGCGCGCCCGCCACCATCGACACCGTCGTCTACGACTTCGGCAACGTGCTCGTGCACTGGGACCCGCGGGGCGCGTACGCCGACCGCGATCCGGCGGCCGTGGAGGGGTTCTTCGCCGACTTCGACTTCGTGACGTTCAACCACGCCCAGGACGCCGGCCGCCCGTACGCCGAGGGGCGCGCGGCGGTGGCGGCCACCGCGCCGCAGCACCTGCCGATGCTGGACGCGTACGTGGAGAACTACGCCGGGACGCTCGGCGGGCCGGTGGCCGGTTCGGCGGAGCTCGTCGCGGAGCTCAAGGAGCGCGGCCTGCGGCTGCTCGGGCTGACGAACTGGTGGGCCGAGACGTTCCACCACGCCGAGCAGGCCGCCCCGGCGATCGGGCTCATGGACGGGGTGGTCGTGTCCGGCCGGGTCCGCCTGGCCAAGCCCGACCCGGCGATCTACCACCACCTCGCCGCGACGTTCGACGTCGACCCCGCCCGCGCGGTGTTCGTCGACGACACGCCGGCCAACGTGGAGGCGGCGGCCGCGGTCGGCTTCCGCGCGCTGCGCTTCACGACGACGGCGCGGCTGCGCGCGGACCTGCGCGCGCTGGGCGTGCCGGTGGGCCTCGACGGGGTCCCCGGGGACTCCGCCGGCGCCGGGGGACCCGAGGGCGGGCCCGGGCGCGTCCGGTAGGAGGGCGCGATCAGTAGGAGGGCGCGATCAGTAGCTGGGCGCGGCCGGCAGGCCGAGGTACTCCTCGAGGCTGCGCGCCCCGGACGCGGTCAGGTCGGCGGCCGTGCGGGTGCCGACGTAGCGCAGGTGCCACGGCTCGGCCGTGTACCCGGTGACGGCCTCCTGGCCCTCCTGGTAGCGCACCACGAACCCGTAGGCGGGCGCGTGCTCGGCCAGCCAGGCGGCCTGCGGGGTGTCGCCGAAGCACCCGAACTCCCGGCACGTCCCGTCGCCGGCCAGCACGTCGAGGGCCAGGCCCGTCTGGTGCTCGGAGTAGCCCGGGCGAGCCGACTGCGTGTCGGCCACCTCCGGCCCGAGCACCTCGGCCCAGTGGGCGTACGTGTCGACCTGCGTCGCGTACGAGCGGAACCCGCTGCGCGCCAGCAGCGGCACGCCGGCGCGCTCGGCGTCCGCCAGCAGCCGCTCGGCCGCCGCGGCCGCGTCCTCGCGCAGCTCGACGTCGGTGCCGGCGACGGTGCGCAGGTGGTGCGGGGCGTAGTCGAGCGGCTCGAGGGGGCGCTGCTTGTTGACGACGACCAGGGTCCCGGCCGGCGTCACGGCCGCCTGCGGCGCGCGGGCCGGGGGCGCCTCGAGCGAGCCCGACCGCGCCGGGTCGGGGATCACGACGGGACCGCGCGGCGCGTCGTGCACCGCCGTCGCCGGCCCCGAGGGCGCGAGCCTCGTGGGAGCGGCGCCCGTGGGCGTCGCTCCCGCGGGC
>NZ_LWGM01000366.1 GCF_001750215.1 Isoptericola variabilis
GGCGGCGACGACGTGCTGGCGAGCACCGGCACGCCGCCCACCAGCACGTCGTCGACGCCCGACGCGGGGCGCCGCGGCCGGGCGTACGTGGCGTGGTCCTGCACCGCGTCGGGGTCGAGCAGCACGACGTCGGCCACCGCGCCCGCCCCGAGCGCGCCGCGGCCGGCCAGGCGGAAGCGCCGCGCGGCGCGGGCGGACAGGTGCTCGACGGCGTCGGACCAGGTCCAGTCGCGGGTCTTGAGCACCCGCTCGGCGACGAACGCGGTGAAGGCGCCCCAGCCGCGCGGGTGCGGGGCTCCCCCGCCGCCGGCCTCCGGCGCGGCGTCGGCGCCGAACGGCGCGTAGATGGCGTCCGAGCCGGCCAGGTGCGCCGGGTGCAGCGCGAGGGTACGCACCGCGGCCTCGCTGTTGGTGGGCGGCTGGGCGAACACGCACGACGCCCGCAGCCGGGAGGCCACCAGCAGCCGCAGCGCCGCCTCGGCGGGCGCGACGCCGAGCCGCGCGGCGACCTCCGGCAGGGCGAGCCCCTCGGCCCAGCGCACCGGCCGGCCGGTGGCCGGGTCGAGGCCGGGCACCCAGGCCATGGTGGTGCGCGGCCACAGGTCGTCCAGGCCGGCGAGGTGCTCGCGCAGGCGGGCGGCGTCGCCGTCCCCGGGGCCGCCGGGCCGGTCGTCGAGCGCGGCGCGCAGCACCGTCAGCGCGGCGTCGGCGTCGGCGAGCGGCAGCCACGTGGGCAGGGCGACCATGGCGAGGATCGAGCAGCCCCGCAGGTACGGGTAGGAGTCGAAGGTGACGTCGAGGCCGGCGACGGCGGCGTCGTCGACCAGGGCGCCGAGCACGTCCGCCGGCCCGTGCAGGTGCGACACGTGCGTGGCGACGCCGCTCGCCCGGGCGATGCGCTCGAGCTCGGCGAACGCGCGCGGCGCGGCGGCCTCGTAGCCGCGCATGTGGGACACGTGCGGCAGCCCGCGGCGCGCCACGGCGCGGCACAGCGCCACCAGCTCGGTCTCGTCGGCCCACGCGGCCGGCACGTACTCCAGGCCGGTGGACAGGCCCACGGCCCCGTCGTCGAGCGCCTGCTCCAGCACGGCCACCATCCGGGCCACCTCGTCGTCGGTGGCGGGCCGCTGCGCGGTCCCGGTGACCAGGCGGCGCAGCGTGCCGTGCGGCACCAGCGTGGCGACGTTGACCGGCGTCGTGCCGTCGTAGGTCGCCAGCAGCTCGGCCACGCTGCCGCCGCGGAAGAACGGGTGCGCGCCGTCGACGGCGGCGAAGTACTCGGCGGCCCAGGCCGCCGTCGCCTCGTCCGAGGGCGCGGGCCCGACGCCGTCCTGGCCCACGACGACGCTGGTGACGCCCTGGCGCAGCAGGGCCAGCTGCACCTCGGGGTCGAAGACCGCCGCCACGGCGTGGGTGTGCGCGTCGACGAAGCCGGGCAGGGCGAGGCGCTCGTCCGCCTCGAGCACGGCCACGCCCGCGGGCAGCGGCCGCCCGGACGGCACGACGGCGGCGACGCGGCCGGCCGTCACGTGCAGGTCCTGCGGCCCGGACGCGGCCTGCGGCAGCAGCGCGCCGCGCACCACGAGGTCCGTCACCCGCTCAGCCCTCCCTCGGTCCCGGCGGCCGCGGCGGCGAGCTCCCGCCGCCACGCGTCGACCGACGCCGCGCGCCCGCCGTGCACGCGGTTGGTCAGCAGCACCGCGAACCCGCCGGAGCGCAGGTCGACGACGAACGACGTGCCGGTGAACCCGGTGTGCCCGACCTGGTCGGCGTGCACGGTCTGCCGCGGGTCCGCGCGGCGCAGGCCCAGGGCCTGACCGTAGGGGGCGCCGGCGGCCCGCGCCAGCCCGTCCGGCGCGACCAGCGCGGACCACGACGCC
>NZ_LWGM01000367.1 GCF_001750215.1 Isoptericola variabilis
GGGCTCGCCGCGGTCGCCGCCTGGTGCGACGCGCTCGCCGCCGCCGGCGGGCGGCTGCGTGCCGAGGGCCTCGCGGGCACCGACGAGCCGCTGGTGCTCTCGGCGGGCGGCTCGGCGTTCCTCGACGTCGTCCTCGACCGCCTCCGGCCACGGCCCGCGGGGGCGCCCGACGCGACGCGCGTCGTCGTGCGCTCGGGCGCCTACGTCACCCACGACCACGGGCACTACGCCGTGACCGACCCGTGGTCGCGCATCCCCGGCGCGGCGTCGCTGCGCCCGGCGATCACCGTGTGGGGCCAGGTGCTCTCCGCGCCCGAGCCCGGCCTCGTGCTGCTCGGCGTGGGACGGCGGGACGTCTCGTTCGACATCGACCTGCCGCTGCCGCTGTGGGTGCGCACCCCGGGCCCCGACGGGCGGCTCGGCGCGCCGCGTCCGCTGCCCGGCGCGCGGGTCACCGCGCTCAACGACCAGCACGCGTTCGTGGCGCTGGTCGACGACGGCGCCGCTGGCGACGGCGGCGCGGTGCCCGCGCCGGGCGACGTCGTCGGCCTGGGCGTCTCCCACCCGTGCACCACCCTCGACAAGTGGCGCGTCGCCGCCGTCACCCGCGGCGACGTCGTCGTCGACCTGTACCCGATCGACCTGTGAGGAGCAGCATGACCAAGACCGCCGTCCGCACCACCGGGGCGCCCGCCCCCGCCCACACGTTCCACCAGGGCGTGCGCAAGGGGCCGTTCGTCCAGGTGAGCGGCCAGGGGCCGCAGGACCCGGCGTCGGGGGAGTACCTGCACCCCGGTGACGTGGCGGCGCAGACCACGCGCACGCTGGAGAACGTCCGCGCGATCGTGGAGGCGGCCGGCGCGAGCTTCGACGACGTCGTGATGCTGCGGGTCTACCTCACCCGGCGCGAGGACTTCCCGGTGATGAACGAGGCCTACGGGGCGTTCGTCCAGGAGCACTGCCCCTCCGGCGTGCTGCCCAGCCGCACCACGGTGTTCGTGGGGCTGCCGCGCGAGGAGATGCTCGTGGAGATCGACGCCCTCGCGATCACGGACTGACGGCGGTCACGGGCTGAGGGGGTCACGGACCGACGGCGGGCTCGTCCGGCGCGTCGCGCCGGGCGCGCACCGCGCGAGCGACGCCGCGCCCGGCGAGCGCCAGCACGCCCGCGACGGCGAGCCACGGCAGCGCCGCGCCGAGCACCACCAGGACGGTGCGCGCCGTGACCACGAGCGCCGCCCAGCCCGCCGCCAGCCCGCCCGTGAAGCCGGCGCGCGTGGCGGCGGGCGCGGCGTCCGCGCCGGTGAGCCACACCTCGAGCGTCGACATCGCCACCTGGTCGCTCAGCGCGTCGCGCTGGGCCCGCAGCGCGTCGAGGTCCGCCTGCCGGTCGGCCAGCTCCTGCTCGACGGCGAGCAGGTCGGCGGTGTCGGCGGCGGAGCCCATGAGCTCGCGCAGGCGGGACGTCGACGTCTCCAGCGCGGCGATCCGCGCGTCCAGGTCGCGCCCGGCCGCGGTGACGTCCTCCCTGCTGATGCTCACGTCGGCCACCTCGCCGAGGGTGCCGAGGGCCTCGACCGTGCTCGTCACCCGGTCGGCGGGCACGCGCACGGTGAGCCGGGCGCTCGCGGGCTCGCCGTCGGTGGCGCGCTGCTCGTCGCGCTGCTCGACGCGGCCGCCGGCCCCCTCGACCATCCGCGCGAGGTCCTGGGCCGCGGCCACCGGGTCGTCGGCGACGACGGTGGCCGAACCCCGCGTGACGACCTCGCGGTCCTCGGCGGTCTCCGCCGCGCCGGGCATGCCGGTCCCGGCGCCCTCGTCGGCCGCGCCGCCCTCCGGCGCCGCGTCTCCGCCCGGCGCCGGCTCGGC
>NZ_LWGM01000037.1 GCF_001750215.1 Isoptericola variabilis
GCGCTGGCCCAGGTCTACGGAGAGGTCACGCCGTTCGTCCTCGAGGAGGAGGACGACGACGAGGGGGACGACGCCGACGACGCGGAGGACGCCGACGAGGCGGACGACGACGTCGACGAGCTCGACGCCGGCCGCGTCCTCGGACGCGGCCGGCGGGCGCGGGGCCGACGTGATCGCCGCGGCCCGCTCGATGACCGGCACCCCGTACGTCTTCGGGGGCGAGACCTCGGCCGGCATCGACTGCTCCGGCCTGGTCGGCTACGCCTACCGACAGGCCGGCATCGACCTGCCGCGCTCCTCGAGCCAGATCCGCGAGGCCGGCACCGTCGTCCCGCGCGAGGAGGCCCAGCCGGGCGACGTCATCTGGTCGCCGGGGCACGTGGCGATCTACCTCGGCGGCGACCGGCAGATCGAGGCGGCCCGCACGGGCAGCTGGACGGTCACCGAGCGGACGATGTGGCAGGACGACCCGGTCTTCCTCCGGTTCACCTGACGTTCCCCGCGGATTCCTCAGGGATCGGCCGGATCGGCCGATTCGTACGACGAGGGCCCACGGAAGGGCCCCTGCCGGTCCGGACAGGACGTCCGCAAGACCGGCCCAAGGACCAAGGACAGGGCCTGCCGTGATCGTCGTGACGCGCCTCAACGGGGCAGCCTTCGGGCTCAACCCGGACCTCATCCAGCGCGTCGAGTGCGCCCCGGACACGGTCGTCACGCTGGTGGACGGCACCAAGTACGTCATCGCCCAGTCGCTCGACGACCTCGTCGACCGCATCACCGAGCACAAGGCCCGGGTGCTGGCGCGCGCCCAGGAGATCGTCGACCCCGAGCCCACCCACGAGGGCGGCGGCCCCCAGCTGGTCCTGCACGACGGCGGCGGCGACGAGCCACCCCCGTCGCCGCCCGTCCCGCTACGTCCCAGGAGCCGTTGATGGATCCCGCTGGCCTCATCGGCATCGTCGTCGCCCTCGGCGCGATCTTCGGGGCCCTCCTGCTCGAGGGCGCCAACCCGATGTCGATCCTCCTGCCCGCCCCGCTGCTGCTGGTGTGGGTCGGCACGATCGGCGTCGGCATCGCCGGGCACACGCTCGCCGACACGATCGGGGCGTTCAAGGCCGTGCCGCGTGCCCTGCGCAGCAAGGCGCCGGACCCCGCCGCCACCATCGACGTGCTCGTCCGGCTCGCCGACCGCGCGCGCCGCGAGGGCCTGCTGGCACTGGAGGAGGACGCCCGCGACGTCGAGGACCCGTTCCTGCGCGCCGGGCTGCAGTCCGCGATCGACGGCACCGACCCCGAGGACCTGCGCCGCCTGCTCGAGGACAAGATCGCCTCGAAGCGCACCGGGGACCGGGTGCACGCCAAGTACTTCCAGGACCTCGGCGGCTACGCCCCGACCATCGGCATCATCGGCACGGTCATCTCCCTGGTGCACGTGCTCGAGAACCTCTCCGACCCCGAGTCGCTGGGCCACTCGATCGCCGCCGCGTTCGTCGCGACCCTCTGGGGCATCCTGTCCGCCAACGTGGTGTGGCTGCCGATCGGCACCCGCATCCGCCGCATCTCCGACCTCGAGTGCACCCAGATGGAGGTCACGCTCGAGGGCCTGCTCGCCGTGCAGTCCGGGGCCAACCCGCGCCTCGTCGGCGAGCAGCTGCGCAGCCTGCTGCCCGGCGACGGCGCCGAGCGCCGTCGTGACGAGCGCGGCGCTCACCGCGGCGCAGCGCCGCTCGGGCGGCGCGAGGTCGGTGCCCGCGTAGCGCGCCTGCAGGCTCGTGGCGATCCCGGAGCCGTACACGAAGAGCGCCACCATGAGCAGCGGGACGCTGCCGGCCACCGCCGCCGCGACGGCAACCAGCGCGCCGACGCCCCCGGCGGCGAAGCCCAGCCCGAGACCCGCCCGGCGTCCCCACCGCTGCGTCGAGCGCCCGACGAGGAACGCCGCGAGCGCCGACCCCAGCGTGAACGACGCCGCCGCGAGCCCGGACATCCCGTCGCTGCCGCTCAGCTGCGCGGTGAGCAGGGCGGCCACGGTGACCCCGGCCGCGAACCCCGCCCCGCCCAGCACCTGGCTGACCACGACGACCGCCAGGGTGCGCCGCTGCAGCGACGCGACGAGGGCCGGGTCGGCGGCGTACCGCTCGGTGTCCGCGGCGGACGGACGCGACGGCATGGTGCACCTCGCAGCGGCGGGCAGCACCGCCGCTGCCCGTGCCGGGCGTCGGTGCCGGCGTGGCGGCGGAGCGCCCGCCCTCGGCACCACGGTAGTCCTCGTCCCCGCCCCGGTCGGGGCTCTCGACCCGGGCCGGGGCACCGACGGACGGCCGGGTGGTTCGGGCGCTTGGCACACTATTCCTCTGCGGCGATCCGGGGCGATCCGCGGCGATCCACGAACCGGCGATCCGCGAAGATCCGCGGCGGACCGGTGATCGCGGCGGCTGCGTGGCGCACGGTCGCGGCCGGCCGTCGGGCGCACCTGTTGACGGACGAAACGGACAGCCTTAGTGTCCTGCTCACCCGGTGGCGGAAAACGTTATCGACGTTCCCGTCACCGTCCAACCATGCAAAGGAGCATGCTTGTGCGTACGTCTCGTCATCTGCTCGTCGGCGCCCTGACGCTCGGTTCCCTGATCGTCGCCCCGACCGCCGTGATGGCCTCCCCCGCCCCGCCGGCCAACCCCAACGCCTCGCAGCACCCGGCCACCATCGGCAAGGACACGCTGCGCAGCCTGGCCGAGGAGGCCGGGATCGAGATCGGCGTCGCGGTCAACGCCGACCTGCTCGCCGGCAACGGCAAGTACCGCAACATCGTCAACACCCAGTACTCCAGCGTCACCGCCGAGAACGTCATGAAGTGGGAGGCCCTGCAGCCGGAGCGCGGCGTCTACGACTGGGCCGCGGCCGAGGCGCTGATCGCCAACGCCGAGGCGAACGGCCAGGTCGTGCGCGGGCACACGCTCGTGTGGCACAACCAGATGCCGGCGTGGCTCACCGGCGGCGACTTCACCGCCGAGGAGCTGCGCGCGATCCTCGAGGACCACGTCCGCACGGTCGCGGGCCACTTCGCCGGCGACATCCAGCAGTGGGACGTCGTCAACGAGATCTTCAACGACGACGGCACGTTCCGCGAGACGATCTGGTCCCAGGCCTACGAGGAGCTCGGCCTGCCGGGCGAGCAGTACGTCGCCGACGTGTTCCGCTGGGCGCACGAGGCGGACCCGGACGCCCTGCTGTTCTACAACGACTACAACCTCGAGTTCACCGGCGCCAAGAGCAACGCCGCCTACGCGTTCGTCCAGGAGCTGCTCGCCGACGGCGTCCCGATCGACGGCGTCGGCTTCCAGGGCCACCTGGACACCCAGTACGGCTACCCCGACCTGCGCGCCAACCTGCAGCGGTTCGCCGACCTGGGACTCGAGGTCGCGCTGACCGAGGTCGACGTCCGCACCTTCGTCACGCAGAAGCCGAACGGCACCTACACCAACACCCCGGCGGACCCGGCCGAGGCCGCCCAGCAGGTCGAGTGGTGGGCGCAGACGCTCGAGGACTGCCTCGCCGTCGAGGCGTGCAACTCCTACACCGTCTGGGGCGTCTCGGACGCGAACTCCTGGATCCCGGGCTGGTTCACCGGCCAGGGCGCGGGCCTGCTGTACGACACGCACAACAACCCGAAGCCGCAGTACGAGGCGCTGCGCGAGGTCCTGCGCGACGCCGCCTGAGCAGGGAGCCGTCGCACCGCTGCGAGGCACGAGGGGCACGTCCGTCCGGGCGTGCCCCTCGTGGCGTGCCGGGAGTCTCGCAGAGCGACGCTCGGCCCACCGGCTCCACGCAACGCTCAGTCGAGGTCGAACTCGTTGCCCTCGACGTCGAGCATGAGGATGCACGACTCGTTCTCCTCGTCGGCGAGCAGCGTCCGCACGTGCGTCGCGCCGAGCGCGACCAGCCGCGCGCACTCGGCCTCGAGGGCGGCGAGGCGCTCGTCGCCGACCAGCCCGGCGCCGACCCGCACGTCGAGGTGCACCCGGTTCTTGACGGCCTTGCCCTCGGGCACGCGCTGGAAGTACAGCCGCGGGCCGGCTCCCGTCGGGTCCTCGCAGGCGGACCAGGAGTCCGCGCCCTGCGCCGACGGCGCGACCTCGTACCCCAGCACCTCGCACCAGAAGCGCGCGACCTTCGCGGGCTCGGCGCAGTCGAACGTGACCTGGACCTCTCTGACCTGTCGCATGAGGGCACCGTAGCGGCGTGCGCCGCCCGGGATCGACCGTGCGTCCCGGGGGACGGCGCAGACCTCCTCCACCCCGACGGCCGGCTGCGACGGGCCCCGAGGCCTGCACGACTCACCCGTGCAGCGCTACCCGGCGGGCGACCGCGCGGATAGCCTCGACGCCAAGCGCCCACGCGCCGGCGAGGCCGGACGTCGCCGCCGAGGGCGAGACCCGCAGACAAGGGAGCCAGGCGATGAAGCTCGTGACCGCACCCCTGCTCGTCAAGACCGGCGCCGTCCTGCTGGCGGTGGGCCTGCTCGTCGGTTGGTTCGTCCCCAACTTCCTGATCGGTGACTACCCGGTCTGGGTCAGCCGCGAGCCCGGACTGGAGCTGATCGCCACCGTGCTGAGCTTCGTCGCCACGCTCGCCACGATGGTCGGCGCCCCGTTGCTCGCCGCCGGGCTCGGTGCGACCGCGGTGATCTCGGCGATCAAGGGCACCGTGCCCGCGCCCAGCGCCGACGACTAGCCGTTCCTCGGTCCCTGGCGGACCTCGGAGGAATCGGGCCTCGTCCGTCGGGCGAGCCGGGCGTTGCCCGTCGGTACGCATCGTGCGCCGAGGTCCCGCGTCGCGGACGTGTGCCGCGTGCCGGTCAGGGGTCGGCCCGTCGCCCGCACCGTCATGGCGATCAGCCCGAAGAGCACGACCGCGATCGCCAGCACGCCGAGGAGCGTTCCCGTCAGGCTCCTTCGTTCGACGCACCAGGCCTCCACGTGGTGCACCACCGCGTCGGACGCACGACCGGCCCGTGCGGGCCGCGCGGCACCGATCGCGTCGCGGCCCCTTCAGCGCTCCGCGGCCACGAGCCCGGCGACGACGGGGCCGATGACGACGACGTACATGAGGGCGAAGAACACGGTGTGCGTCAGGCAGAAGCCGACGAGCTCCCCGGCACGGCGCTCGGTCACCACGTGAGAGTACAGCTTGCGCGCGAGGACCCTGGGGTGGGAGACGTCCCAGCTGTTGAGTCGCAGGTACCGCCCGAGATACATCCCGAGCGAGACGAGCAGCAGGAGCACCCCGGTCAGCACGCGCCCGTCGACCTGCTCGAGCCCGGCGGCACGGTCGCCGTACCGCAGGAGCGCGTAGGACATGTGCGCGGTGAAGACGTTCAGCACCGTCGTCAGGACCCCGGCCATCGCCAGGCTGATGACCAGGGCGATGTCGAACCACATCGGGACCCCGTCGCCCTGGCGCCGATGACTGAGGTTGAGCTCGGTCACGAGGTAGCCGGCGTTCGGCAGCAGCAGCAGCCACACCAGCACGGTCACGGCCGCGACCACCCACTCGACCCCGTCGGGCGCACCGGCGAGGCGCAGGGCGACCGCGACCAGCAGCCCGAGCAGGAGCACGACCAGCGGCGCCGCGCACAGCGCGAGGTTGAGCAGCATCGGCCGGTAGAGCCTGGTCCTGTACACCCGTGCGCGGCCGAGGACCAGCACAGCCGCGAACACGTTGATGCCGATGACCCCGGCGACCAGGCTGTTCAGCACCCGTGCCCCCGGGCGTCCCGGCGGGCCGTAGAGCGACTCATGCGGCGGTGTCCTGCGCCGCGGCGGCCGGTGCACTCTCGAGGCGTCGTGGCGCGGGGGTCATGACCTCGAGCCGGTGCCAGCTCCACCACATGGCGAGCGCGGTCGCGAGCGATCCCGCCGCCGCCAGCAGCTGGAAGGCGAGGAAGACGTTGTAGTCCGTGACGGGATCCCGGTCCAGGAGGTTCCCGGTCGCCACCAGCAGGACCCCGCCGAGGCCCGCGGCCGCCAGCAGGGACGCGACCAGCGGGGCGACGACGAGCACGAGGCGCACGCGGTGACCACCGGTCGCGACGCGGCGGACGAGCCCTCGCCGGTGCAGCCACAGCGCGGCGAGGGATGCCACGACGAGCGTGATGCCCGCCGACCCGAGGGTGTCGCTGAGCCGGTGCCACTTCGAGGTGATCGTGTACCCCGCGATCGCCACCGCCCAGTTCGCCACGACGAACATCACCACACCGCGCGAGCGCCACGTCGCGAGCAGCAGCGCGGCGGCGAGCACGCCGAGGGCGATCGCGGTGTGCCCGCTGGGGAAGCTGTTCCCGGTGTACCCCGCCGAGGCCTCGACCAGTGCCGGGCGCGGCAGCACCACGCGCTTGAGAGCCTCGGCACCGAGCAGCCCCACGACGACGGTCCCGAGCGCCGCGGTGGCGAGCTGCACCGAACGGCGCAGCAGGGCGACGGCCGCGATGAGCAGGCACGCGACGGCGAGAGTGATCACGGTGATCCCCGCCAGCGCCTGGTCGGACTCCGCACGCGCCTGCGCACCGACCTGGTCGGCACCACGCAGCGCGGCATTCTCCACCGCCTGGCCGGCCGGGGTCAGCACGAGGCCCACGTACGACGCGACGAGCACCACGATCCCGACGCCGACCAGCAGCCACCACCGTCGTTCGGGTGCGCGGCCCGTGGAGGCGTCACGGTGATCGGGCTCTGCTGGCGACACGGTGCGCTCGGTCACGCGCTCACTGTGGCAACCCCGGTCCGGCGCCGCAACAGAGACGCGCAGGTCGACAGCGCCACCGACGCACGCCCGGCGAGTCACCGTCCTACCAGGCGTGATCCGTCGGGCTGACAGGATTGGAGCCTGCGACCCCTTGTTGGCCTCAGGCACCCGTCTGTCGCTTGCCGCCGACCGTGGATCGTCCGGCGAAATTGCGCTTCACCTGCGGATATGGAGTTCCCGGCGAGCTGGACGTTCAGCGTTGTCGAGTGCTCGTTCGCATCGATCGACGCTGGTTGTGGTGGCGTTCTGGCGGCATCCCGCTCCCCTGCCCGGATTCACCACGGACAGCGGTTCACGTGCGCAGCGGCTCCGTACCGCCTCTAGACGGCGCCCGTGTCGCTCCAGCGCCGAGACTGACGACGCCGTCGCCGCCGTCGTCACTCCCTGGCCGCCGCCGTCTCCTGCGACGTCTCGGGCACGAGGACACGTGCCGCGGCGCTCGGCACCGCCACCCACACCTGCGCTCCCAGCCGCATCCCGTCCGGGACGTCGTGCAGCGGCATCTCCGCCAGCACGGGAGGTCGCCCACCGACCCGGACCCGGAGGTGCTCGCCCGCGGGTTCCACCGCCTCCACCGTGCCCACCCAGATGGTGACGTCCGCTCCGGGTGGCGGCGCGTCGGTCGCGAGCCGGACGGCGCGCGGGGGTACGACCACGCGCACCCGGCTCCCGGCATGCCCCCGACCGGGCACGCCGCCGCCCGAGCCGTCCGGCTCAGCATCCACCCGCAGCAGACCACCCTGGTCGAGATGCACCACTCGATCGGTGAGCGCGCCCTGGTAGAGGTTGAGGCCCGCCAGCCGGGCGACGTACTCGGTGGCCGGGTCGCGCAGCACCGCCGCGGGCGGACCGGACTGCACCGCGCGCCCGCGCTCGAGCACCACGACGCGGTCGGCCAGCGCCAGGGCGTCGCCCGGGTCGTGCGTGACCAGCAGGACGGGGCCGCCGAACCGTGCGGTGCGCGCGGCCACCACTGCACGTACGTCGCTCCGGGTGGCGGCGTCGAGGGCGGCGAACGGCTCGTCGAGCAGCAGTGCGCGCGGGCGCCCCGCCAGCGCTCGGGCCAGCGCCACGCGCTGCGCCTGCCCACCGGAGAGCTTTCCTGGGCGGGACGGCCCCAGGTCGCCGACGCCGAGGAGAGCCAGCCACGCGGCGGCTTCCCGCCGGGCCGTGCGCCGGTCCGCTCCCTGCGCGAGCGGTCCGAAGGCGACGTTGTCCGTCGCGGTGAGGTGCGGGAACAGCAGGTGGTCCTGGAAGAGCACGCCGCAACGACGCCGCTCGACCGGCACGTGCAGCGCGCTAGCGGCGTCCGTGAGCACCCGCCCGTCCAAGACCACCGTGCCGGCACGGGGTCGCACCAGGCCGGCCACGGCGTGCAGGGCCGTCGACTTGCCCGCGCCGTTGGGCCCGAGCAGCGCCACGACCTCCCCCGCCCGGACGTCGAGCTCCACGTCGAGCGTGAAGCCGGCGTCGCGGGCCACGGTGACGCGGAAGGTCAGGCCGGCGTCCGGCGGGGCAGCCTCGAGCGTCGTCACCGCAAGCCACCGCTCAGCCAGCGTTCCCGCAGGCTGACGAGGATGACCAGGCACACCGCCATGAGCACCAGGGCGAGGGCCACAGCCGCCTGCGGGTCGGTCTCGATCGCGAGGTAGACGGCCAGGGGCATGGTGCGGGTGGTGCCGGGAAAGCTGCCGGCGAAGGTCAGCGTGGCGCCGAACTCACCGAGCGCCCGGGCGAAGCACAGCACGGTCCCCGCGGCCACGCCGGGGGCCACGAGGGGCAGGGTGACGCGGCGGAAGGCCAGCCAGCGGCCCGCGCCGAGGGTGGCCGCGGCCTGCTCGTAGCGGGGGTCGGCCCCGCGCAGCGCGCCCTCGACCGACAGCACCAGGAAGGGCAGGGCGACGTAGGCCTGGGCGAGCACGACGGCCGCCGGGGTGAACGGCAGCGTCACGCCCCAGGCGGCGTCGAGGTGGCGACCGACCAGACCTTGGCGGCCGAGGAGCAGCAGCAGGCCGATACCGCCGACCACCGGGGGCAGCACCAGCGGGACGGTCACCAGCGCCCGCACGACCCGGCGGCCCGGCAGCTCGGCGCGGGCCAGCATCCATGCGAGCGGCACGCCGAGCAGGACGCACAGGGCCGTGGCCGCCGTGGCCGTCTGCAGCGACAGCCGCAGGGCGTCGAGCACCACCGGTTCGCCCAGCTCGTGCGGCAACGAGGCCCAGTCCGCGGACAGCACGAGCGCGAGCCCCGGCAGCACGAGGAACGCGAGCCCGGCGACGGCCGGCACCAGCAGCGCCAGGGGCGCGCGGCGCCGGCTCGCGCGAGCCGTCGTCCGTCTCCCGGCCCGTGTGGTGCTCACGGCTCGCGCGCGTCCGTGGCGGCGGGCACGTCGAAGCCGGCGTCGCGCAGCACCTGGCGGCCCTCGTCGGAGAGGACCAGGTCGGCGAACGCCCGGGCCGCTGCGGGATTGCGCGCGTCGGGGAGCACGACCACGGGGTAGTCGTTGACCGGCGCCTCGGGGAACGGGACGCCCTCGACCTCGTCGCGAGCGCGCAGCACGTCCGTGCGGTAGACGAGGGCGGCGTCCACCTCGCCGAGGCGCACCTTGGTCAGCACGGCCGAGACGTCCGACTCCAGGGTGTCGGGTGCTGGGCTGACGCCCGCGGTGTCGAACGCCCGTCGTGCGGCGGCACCGCAGGGCACCTCGGGAGCGCACAGCGCGACGGCGAGTGCCGGGTCGGCGAGGTCGGCGAGGCCGTCGACGTCGGCGGGGTTGCCCGCCGGCACGGCGATCTCGAGCGCGTTGGTCGCGATCCGCGTCGGGGTGCCGATCCCCTGGCCGCGCAGTCCCTCGACGACCGTGTCCATCGTGGCGGTGTCCGCGGTCGCCAGGACGTCGGCGGGGGCGCCGTCGAGCACCTGCCGGGCCAGCGAGGAGCTGCCGCCGAGGCCGAGCTGGACCCTCACGCCAGGGTGCGCGTCCTCGAACCGGTCGGACAGCCGGCCGAAGACGTCGGCGAGCGACGCCGCCGCCAGGACCACCAGCTCGCCGGTCACCGGGTCACCCGGCGCGGCCGCGTGCGACGGCGCCGCCTCGCTCGCGTGCCCGGCAGCGCATCCTGCGGCCAGGAGCGGCAGCAGCGCGGCGATCGCCACCGCCCGGCGTCCGTCCCTCCGGCGGTCCTCTGGGCGGCGCTGGATGCGTGGCGGCCTCGGCACGCTCCCGAGGCTAGCCACGTGCCCCGACGCGCGCAGCCGAAGCGCGAGTCGCGTCCACGGCGGGCGCGGGGCGCCGAGGTCGGCATCCCGCGCCGGGCGCCCGGGCCGGGGTTACCGTGGCGGCGATGACGACGCTGGACGAAGGAGTTCGGGCCGTGGTGGTGGTGGCCTCCGACCGCCGCGCCGCTGGTCGGGCCGAGGACGGTTCCGGGCCCGCGGCGGTGGCGGCCCTGCGCGCGGCCGGGTTCACGGTCGACGACGCCCGCGTCGTCTCCGACGACGAGCCCGCGCTGACCGCCGCCCTGCGCGACGCGCTGCACGCCGGGGCGCGCGTCGTGGTCACGTCCGGCGGCACCGGCGTCGCTCCGCGCGACCGCACGCCCGAGGCGACCCGGCCGCTGCTGCGCACCGAGCTGCCCGGCCTCGCCGAGGCGCTGCGCCGCGCCGGGGGCGTGCCGACCGCCGTGCTGTCCCGCGGCCTGGTCGGGGTCACGCCGGGCGGCGCGGTGGTGGCGAACCTGCCCGGCTCCCCCGGCGGCGTGCGCGACGGGCTCACCGTCCTGCTGCCGCTCCTGCCTCACCTGCTCGACCAGCTCGACGGAGGTGACCACCCGTGACGCTCCCTGGCACGCGGACCGAGGTCCTGGCGGAGATCAGCGACGCGCCGTTGGACGTGCCCGTCCACCTGGCCGCCGTCGCGCACCCGGCAGCCGGGGCGGTGGCCACCTTCGTCGGGCAGGTGCGCGACCACGACCCGGCCGTCACCGGCACGGTGGTGGCGCTCGAGTACAGCGCGCACCCCGACGCGCCCGCGGTCCTGCGCCGGCTGGCCGAGGCGGTCACGGCTGACGACGACGTGCTCGGCGTCGCCGTCAGCCACCGGGTCGGGCGGCTGACGGTGGGTGAGGCGGCGATCGTCGTCGCCGTGGCGACCGCCCACCGCACGGAGGCGTTCGAGCTGTGCCGCGACCTCGTCGAACGGGTCAAGGCCGAGCTGCCGGTCTGGAAGCGCGAGATCCTCGCCGACGGCTCGCACGTGTGGGTGGGGGCGGCATGACCCCGCCCGTCGCACCGCTGGCCGAGCCGCTGGTCGACCGGTTCGGCCGCGTGCACCGCGACCTGCGCGTCTCGCTGACCGACCGGTGCTCGCTGCGGTGCACCTACTGCATGCCGGCCGACGGGGTGCCCTGGCTGCCCGGCGCCGACACGCTGACCACCGACGAGCTCGTGCGGGTGGCCGGCGTGGCGGTCGGCCTCGGCGTCACCGAGATCCGGCTCACCGGCGGCGAGCCGCTGCTGCGCCGCGACGTGGTCGACGTCGTCCGCCGGATGGCGCGGCTCGAGGGGCCCGCGGGCCGCCCCGAGGTGTCGATGACGACGAACGCGCTGCGCCTGCCCATGCTGGCCGGGCCGCTGCGGGAGGCCGGACTCGCGCGGGTCAACGTCAGCCTCGACACGCTCGACCGCGAGCGCTTCCGGGCCCTGACCCGGCGCGACCGCCTCGACGACACCCTCGCCGGCATCGCGGCCGCCGACGCCGCGGGGCTGCGGCCGATCAAGCTCAACGCGGTGGCCATGCGGGGGGTCAACGACGACGAGGTCGTCGACCTGGTGGCGTTCGCCGTCGAGCGCGGGTACGAGATGCGGTTCATCGAGCAGATGCCGCTGGACGCCGGGCACACCTGGGTGCGCGCCCGGATGGTCACCGGCGAGGAGATCCTCGAGCGGCTGCGGGGCCGCTACGCCCTGACCGAGGTGCCCGGCCGCGGTTCGGCCCCCGCGCAGCTGTGGCACGTCGACGGCGGCCCGGCCACCGTGGGCGTCATCGCCTCGGTCACGGCGCCGTTCTGCGGCGCGTGCGACCGGGTGCGACTGACGGCCGACGGCCAGCTGCGCTCGTGCCTGTTCGCCCGCACGGAGACCGACCTGCGCGTGCTGCTGCGCTCCGGCGCCGACGACGACGCGCTGGCCACGGCGTTCCGGCGCTGCATCGCCGGCAAGCGACCCGGGCACGACATCGACGATCCCACGTTCCTGCAGCCCGACCGGCCCATGAGCGCGATCGGCGGCTGACTCCTGTCGCTCAGAGCTGCTTGCGCACGCCCGCCTCGTGCGAGACGTCCCGCAGCTCGTCGACGACCGACCCGGTCATGGTGTCGCGTCCGGCGCCGCGCCGGCCCAGCGGCAGCACGGTCCGGTGCCGGGCGTCCTCGAGCTCGAACCCGAGGGCGGCGTAGAACGCGACGGCGGCGAGCACCAGCCCGACGACGCCGGCCGTGGTCTCCCAGCCGCGAGCGCCGGTCAGCTCGGCGAGACCGGTCAGCGCGAACCGGACGGCGGCCAGGCCCATCACCAGGCTCGCGGCGACCTTGGTGGTCGCCGCTGCGGCGGGCACCACCATCGCAGCCGCCCCGGCGAGGAACAGCACGCCCAGGCCGGGGGTGGACGCCCCCGGCGGTGAGGCGAGCGTGACGAGGGCGGCGGCGGCCCACGTGCCGGCGAGCACGCCCATGCCGGTGCCGGCGACCGGGTCGCGCGCCAGGTATCCGTACACGCTGGCCAGCAGCTGGAGCGGGACGGTGGACACGAGCACCCCGAGCGCGATGGCGGTCCCCTCGGTGGCGGGCAGCCAGTGCAGCTGCAGGGCGCTGAATCCCAGGGTCGCGATCAGGAGGCCGAGGAAGCCGAGCGGCAGCGGGGTCCCGAGGGGACGCAGCATGATGCGGGCCACGTCCATGTGCCGGTCGTCCTGCCGGTCGGGCGTCGGGATGGCCATCGTGCTCAGCTCACCAGGATCTGGGTCGAGGACTCCTTGATCCGGGCGTTGGCCCAGCGCACCTGCCGCAAGGTCTCGGCGTGGCACCGCGACGCCAGGGCGAGCAGGTCGGAGTGCCTGATGCCCTGGGCCGCCTGGGCCAGCATCTCCCAGTCGACCGAGACGCCGGAGGCCTTGGTGTAGATGCCGCGCAGGTCGCGCAGCATGAGCAGCTCGGTGGGGCCCTCGCGGCCGAGCAGCTCGCTGGTCTTGTCGCGCACGGTGCGGGCGATCGTGGACTCGTGCTCCGGCTCGGGGTCCAGGTCCTCGCCGTACTGCCGCGCCATCTCGGCGATCTCACGGACGTGACGCCGGGACCACGTCGCGAGGTCACGGGCGATGTGGTGGGTCTCGTGGTCGACCCGGTGCCGCTCGGAGACCTGGAGGAGCTCCATCGCCAGGTCGTTCTCCGCGCGGTGCAGCTCGCGCAGCACCAGCCCGATCCTCATCGCAGGCCTCCGGGCAGCTCGGCGGACAGGTCCTCGTCGGAGACGGCGTCGGGGCCGCCGACCGTCGCCGGTACGCCCGAGGTCACGGGCGCCGAGCCCGTCGTGGTCGGGGCGGGGGCCGGCGTGCCGTCGCCGGCGGCGACCTTGCGCACCGCCGCGGCCGCCGTCTTGAAGATCGGCTGCTTGGAGCAGGCGTCCCAGTCCGTCAGCGTCAGCTCGTTGGCGGCGCGCGGGGCCCCGTCGGGCTCGTGCCCGCCGTCGGTGTCCCAGTAGCCGTAGTGGAACGGCACGAACACCACCCCCGGCCGGATGCCGCTGATGCGGACCTTCGCCCGGATGGCACCGCGTGGGGTGGCCACCTCCGAGAGGTCACCTTCGGCCAGCTCCAGCGCGGCGGCGTCGCGCGCCGAGACCTCGACCCACACGTCCGGCGCCGCGGCGTCGAGCTGCGGCGCCCGGCCGGTCTTGGTGCGGGTGTGGAACTGGTAGATCGTGCGCCCGGTGATCAGCTGCAGCGGGTACTGCTCGCTCGGGATCTCGTGCGGCACGAGGTACTCGGCGAACTTGATCACCGCGCGCCCGTCGGGGTTCATCGCCTTGTACTCGGTGGGCTCGACGGGCGCCCCGGTGACCAGGTCGCGCCCGTAGCTCTCGCAGTAGTCGGGCGCGGCGAAGAACTTGCCGTCGGCGTACAGCCGCTCGGTGCCGTCGGGGTGGTCCTCGTTGCAGGGCCACTGCACGCCGCTGCCGCCGCGCAGCTTGTCGTAGGTCAGGCCGGTGTAGTCGCACGGGCGCCCACGGCTGCACTCCTTCCACGCCTCGAACGCCGACTCGGGGTCGTGCCACTTCACCAGCGGGGCGCCGTCCTTGTCCTTCAGGCCCATCCGGTGGGCGAAGTCGATGAAGATGTCGAGGTCGGCCCGGGCCTCCCCCGGCGGGTCCACCGCCTTCTCCGACAGGTGCACGGTGCGGTCGACGTTGGTGAAGGTGCCGGTCTTCTCGCCCCACGTGGCCGCGGGCAGCACCACGTCGGCCAGCTGGGCGGTCTCGGTGAGGAACAGGTCCTGCACCACCAGGAACAGCCGCTCCTGGGACAGGATCGAGCGGATGCGCGCCAGCTCCGGCAGGGACACCGCGGGGTTGGTCGCCTGGACCCACAGCATCCGCAGCGAGCCGTCCTCGGCGTAGCGGAACATCTGCATGGCGTGCGTGGGTGGCGACCAGTGCGGGATGTCCGTGGGCTCGATGTTCCACACCCGCGCGAGGTCGGCGACCTGGGCGTCGTTCGACCAGTTGCGGAAGCCGGCCAGGTCGCCGTCGGCGCCGCACTCGCGGGTGTTCTCCGCTGTCGGCTGGCCGTTCATCTGCAGCACGCCGCAGCCCGGCTTGCCGAGCATCCCGCGGACCAGGTGCAGGTTGTTGACCTGGACGGCAGCCGCCGTGGCCTGGTGGGACTGGTAGAACCCCTGCAGCACTGTCGACAGCAGGTGGTCGGTGGTGCCCAGCAGCCGGGCGGCCTCGCGCAGGTCGTCGACGGGCACGTCGCAGATCTCGGCGGCCCGCTCCACGGGGAAGTCCTCCAGACGCTTCGCCAGCTCCTCGAACCCGATCGTGTGCGCCTCGACGTAGTCGCGGTCGACCCAGTCGTGGGCGACGACGATCTCGTGCAGCAGGCCGTTCATGAGGGCGACGTTCGTGCCGGGCCGGGGGGCCAGGTGCACCGCGGCCGCGCGGGCCACCGGCGTCGGGCGCGGGTCGACGCAGACGACCGCGGGCGGGTTGGGGCCCGCGAGCCGGTCGAGGATGCGCGTCCACAGCACGGCCTGGGTCTCCGCCATGTTGTGCCCGAACAGCGCGATGACCTCGGCGTGGTCGATGTCGGTGTACGAGCCGGGCTGCCCGTCGCTGCCGAACGACTCCTTGAGGGCGGCGGCGGCCGTCGCCGTGCACAGCCGCGTGTTGCCGTCGACGTGGTTGGTGCCGATGCCGCCGTGCGCCACCACGCCGAGGGTGTAGTACTCCTCGAGGAACAGCTGTCCCGTGGTGTAGAAGCCGATCGCGCTGGCACCCTGCTCGGCCAGGAGCTCCTTGGCTCGGCCCACGACGCGGCCCATCGCCTCGTCCCAGGTGGTCTCGACCAGCTCGCCGTCCTTGCGGACCAGGGGTCGGGTGAGCCTGTCCGGGGAGTTGTTGGCCTGCCAGCCGAACAGGTCCTTCGGGTCGAGCCGGCCGTGGTTGACGCGGTCCTGGGCGCGCCCGCGGACCCCGACGATGCGCCCGTCCTTGACCGCGATGTCCATGGCGTCACCGTTGGAGTGGTGGATCGATGCCGACTGCACCCACCGGTCGACCTCCTCGGGACGGACGCCCTGCTCGAGGTGCATGTCCACCCTGGCCGGCCACGCCTCCCCGCGGCCGTACGGCGTGCGGGTCCCCCAGGGCTCGGCGATGCGGTCGATCCGTGGCACTGCCGCCTCCTCGCGACGTCTGCGGGCCGGCCGCCCCGGTCGGCCCGGATCTACCGAACGTCCGGCCGGTGCCGCGCGCAACCGGGAGCTCAGCCGCCGGCGAAGGGCGGCAGCACGTCCACGGTCGTGCCGGCGCTCAACGGCACCGCGTCGTCGTCCACGCGCCGGCCCGCTGCCAGCAGGGAGCACCGTGGGAGCACCCGGCCGAGCGCGGGGCCGTGGGCGTCGAGCATCGCGGCGCGCAGCGCCCCGACGGTTGCGGCGGCCAGCCGCTCCTGGTCGGTGCCGGCGGCCTCGGCGGCGGCGGCGAAGTACCGCACGGTGATCACGAATCCTCCCCCGTCCCGCCGGCGGTCCCGGCGTCGGTCACCGTGTCGGTCAGGGTGTCGGTCACCGTGTCGGTCACGGTGTCGTCGGACCGCGCGTCCGCCCACGAGGCTGCCGCCGTGGACAGGTCCTGCGCGATCGTCCGCAGCCGGGTCGCGTCGCCGTCGGAGACCGCGAGGGCGTAGCCGAGCAGGAACGTGGTGAGCGGGCCGGCCGGACGAGCCACCTGGTGCGCGACGTCGCGGGTGAGGTCCAGCAGCGCGTCGACGTCGATCGCCTCGCGCGGCACGCCGAGCCGCACGGCGACGTGCTCCACCCAGGCGTCCAGGTCTCCGCGGTCGTGGTCCTCGCGGTCCAGGTCCTCGGGATCCAGCTTCTCGGGAGCCATGGGGTCCTTCCGCCTGCCTCGCCTGCCGGGTGTCGGCGTCCGCGCCGTGCCGCCGGGTCGGCAGCCCCGACCATGGTCCGCCCGCGGGCGAGCCGTCGCACGGCCGCGCACCGCTCCGGTACCCGGCGCCCGGCCCAGGTGCGGGTCGCTGCCGGCCCGCCCATGCTCGATCGGAACCCAGGAACCGATCGAGGGAGCAGACCCATGCGTGCCGTCGTCTACCGCGGGCCGAACCAGGTCGAGGTCACCGAGGTCCCGGACCCGAAGGTCCAGGAGCCCACCGACGCGATCGTCCGCATCACCACCACCAACATCTGCGGCTCGGACCTGCACATGTACGAGGGGCGCACGAACGTCGAGGAGGGCAAGGTCCTCGGCCACGAGAACATGGGCGTCGTCGAGGAAGTCGGCTCGGCCGTCAGCCGCGTCAAGGTCGGCGACCGGGTCAGCGTGCCCTTCAACATCGCCTGCGGCACGTGCCGCAACTGCCTGCACGGCTGGACGTCCTACTGCACGCGCACCAACCCCACCGAGGGCATGGACGGCGCCGCGTACGGCTACGCCAGCATGGGCCCGTACGACGGCGGCCAGGCGGAGTACCTGCGGGTGCCGTTCGCCGACGTCAACCTGCTCGAGCTGCCGGAGGGCACCGAGCACGAGAACGACTTCACGATGCTCAGCGACATCTTCCCCACGGGCTGGCACGGCGCCGCGATGGCCGGCGTCTCGCCCGGCGACGACGTCGCCGTCTTCGGCGCGGGGCCCGTCGGCCTCATGGCCGCGCACAGCGCCCTGATCATGGGGGCCGCGCGGGTGTTCGTGGCGGACAAGGAGCCCGACCGGCTGCGGCTGGCGGAGTCGATCGGCGCCACCGGCATCGACATCTCGGCGGGCAGCGCGGTCGAGCAGATCATGGAGCACACGCAGGGGCGCGGCACCGACTGCGGCGTCGAGGCCGTCGGCTACCAGGCCCACGACCCGTCCGGCCAGGAGCACCCCGAGCTCGTGCTCGACAACCTGGTGGAGACCGTCCGCAGCACGGGCGGGATCGGCGTCGTCGGCGTGTACATGCCGCAGGACCCGGGCGCGGTGACCGAGCAGGCGCAGCAGGGCCGGATCCCCTTCCAGTTCGGCACCCTGTTCTCCAAGGGCCAGCACCTCGGCACGGGGCAGGCCCCGGTGATGCGCTACAACCGCCAGCTGCGTGACCTGATCATCGCCGGGCGCGCCCGGCCGTCGTTCATCGTGTCGCACGAGCTGCCGCTGGACCAGGCCGCCGACGGCTACCAGCGGTTCGACGCGCGCGAGGACGGCTGGACCAAGGTGCTGCTGCGGCCCGCCGAGCTGGGGGCGGCGTGACCGCCGGCGCGGACGACGCCGGCCCGCCGGCCGCGGAGCCGGTCGGCGACCTCGAGCTCGTCCACGCCTTCGACGGCCCCATGCCGACCGGTGTGACCGTCTCGCGCTCCGGCCGCGTCTTCGTCAACTACCCGAAGTGGGGCGACGAGGTGCCCGCCACGGTCACCGAGCTGCGCGACGGGCGGGCCGTGCCGTACCCGGGCGAGGAGTGGAACGCCCCCGCCGGCGACGACGACCGCACCGCGTTCGTGTCGGTGCAGAGCGTCGTCGTCGACCCGGCCGACCGGCTCTGGGTGCTGGACACGGGCAGCCCGATGTTCCGGCCCACGCAGCCGGGCGGGCCGAAGCTCGTGTGCGTGGACCTGTCCCGCGACGAGGTGGTCCAGGTCGTCACCTTCGACCCCGACGTCGCGCTGCCGAGCACGTACCTCAACGACGTCCGGTTCGACCTGCGCCGCGGCGAGGCGGGGACGGCGTTCATCACCGACTCCTCCGACTCCGGCCCCAACGGGCTCATCGTGGTCGACCTGGCCACCGGGGACGCCTGGCGGCGGCTGCACGACCACCCCTCGACCAAGGCGCTGGGCTGGGACGACCTCCGGCCCGTGGTGGAGGGCCGCCCGTTCGTGCAGGCGCCGGATCCCGAGGGCGACGCGCAGCCGGTGGCGATGGGCGCCGACGGCATCGCGATCTCGGCCGACGGGGAGCGGCTCTACTACTGCCCGCTCGCCTCCCGGCGGCTGTGGAGCGTGTCCGTCGACGCCCTCGTGGACCGCGACCTCGACGACGACGCCGTGGCGGCGACCGTCGTCGACGAGGGCGACAAGGGCACCGCGTCGGACGGGCTGGAGACGGACGACGCCGGCCGCCTGTACCTCACGGCCTACGAGCAGGACGCGGTGCTGCGCCGGCTGCCCGACGGCACGCTGGAGACCGTGGCGCACGACCCCCGGCTGCTGTGGCCGGACACGATGTCGGTCGCCGACGGCTGGCTGTACGTCACCGCCAACCAGCTGCACCGCCAGCCCACCTACCAGCGGGGCCAGGACCTGCGTCGCAAGCCCTACGCCCTGTTCCGGGTGCGGATCGACGCCGGCCCGGTGCGGCTCGGCGGCTGACGCCCGCGGGCTCACGACCACGGAAGGAGCGCGACGATGGCGGCTCACGCCGGCGAGAAGGCGCAGAAGACCGGGGACTTCTACTGCGCGCACTGCGACGAGAAGGTGCACGTGACCGCGGGAGACACCATCCCGAAGTGCCCCAACGGGCACTCCGAGTACGGGACCCGCCGCAACGAGCCCGGCAACGCCTGAGCCGCGGCGCCCGGGCGACGGCACCGCGTCGGCCGAGGACCGAGGTCAGGCCGCGACGCGCGACGCCGCGCCCGGGCGCGCCAGCACCGCCATGGCCACCGCCCCGGCGAGCCCGGCGACGAACACCGGCGTCGCCACCGCGTCGCGGTGGCCCGGCCACAGCGGCGAGGCACGCTCCACGAGGTAGCCGCCGACCATGACGGCGCCGAGCGACCGGAGCACCCGCACGGCGCGCGGGTCGTCCGCCCGTGCCACCCGCAGGGTGGCCCACGCCTGCAGCGCCATCATCACCATCGGGGCCGACTGCCCGGTGCCCAGCACGACCGAGCTGCGCACGATGTGGTCCCGAGGCACGTGCAGGTGCACGCCGACCGGGTCCGACGGCGTCCGTCGTCGGGCGGCGAGGGCGAGGCCGGCGAGGCCGCTGAGCAGCTGGCTCGTCGACACCGCGGCCAGGGCTCCGGATCCCATGGATCCGTCGTAGCCCACGGGCGACGGAGCCGCAACGTGCGCGCGGGTCGGGCCGCGCCCGCACCCGCGCGCACGTTCGGTCCCGGCCGCCACGGCCACGGTGCTCAAGCGCGGCCACGGTGCTCAAGAGTGCAAAGCCGCATCTTGAGGGTCCGCCGCCCAGATTGGGCCAGGGCTTGAGGGCGGCACCGAAGTCTTGTCGCAGCCACCCACGGACCGACCGAGAGGCTGCTCATGGCTTCGCTGCTGACCTCCTCCACCGTCGTCCCGCTGCGCGTGCCCGCCCCGGCGGACCCCCGGCCGGACGCCGATGACGAGCTCGAGCTGGTGGCACGCCTGCGTGCGGGCGACGACGCCGCGTACGCCGAGCTGTGGCGCCGTCACCACCCCGCGGGCCGGGGCGCGGCCCGCCGCATCTCGCAGACGCTGAACGCCGAGGACGTGGTGCAGGAGGCGTTCGCCCGGATCCTCGCGGCCGTCCGCCGCGGGAACGGGCCCGTCGGCGAGTTCCGCCCGTACATGTACGCGGTGATCCGCCGCGTCGCGTCCGACTGGGGCCAGGCGCAGCCGGTGCAGCACAGCGTCGACGAGGTGCCCGAGCAGGCGGACGCGCGCACCCCCCGTGAGGACGCCATGCTGGAGCAGACCATCGTCCAGACGGCGTTCCGCAGCCTGCGCCCCGAGTGGCAGCAGACCCTCTGGTACACCGAGGTCGAGGGCCTGCCGGCACGCGAGCTGGCGGCGCGCCTCGGCATCAGCGCCAACGCGGCCGCCGCCCTGGCCTACCGGGCGCGCGAGGGGCTGCGCACCGCCTGGCTGCAGGCGCACGTGAACCACGACGGCGCCGACGAGGGCTGCCGCACCGCCGTGGAGCGCCCGAGGCGAGCAGGATCTCGCCGACCTCCTTGCGCGACGACAGGTGCGGCGAGAGCTCGTCGTCGGGGACGTCGGGCGTCAGCCCGCCGAGGTAGACGATGCGCCCGACGCCCGCCTCGCGCGC
>NZ_LWGM01000368.1 GCF_001750215.1 Isoptericola variabilis
GTGCCGGCGCCGCGGTGGTAGCCCTCGCCGAGCACGCGGGCGGGCGCCCCGTCGGGCGCCCCGTCGGGCGCCCCGCCGGCGAGCAGGACGCAGCCGACGCGGGGGTTGGGGCCGTGGGCAGGGCCCCGGCGGGCCAGCTCGAGGGCGCGGTCCATCGCCGCGGGGACGTCGAGGGAGCCCGGCAGGGCTGTCAGAGGTGCTGTCGGCGGGGTGCCGGTCACGGGATCCTTCCGGAGCGTCGGTGCTCCGGGGGTACGGCGACGGCGGACGCCCGGCGCGCGGCGGCCCAGGGCCCCGCGTGCGGGCGTACGACGACGTCACGGCGCGCGGGTGCGCGCGCCGCGCATGCTTCCTCCCATCCGGACTTTCACCGTCGGCCCTGGAGTTCCACCAGGTCAACCGCTCGCCCTTGCGGGTCTGCGGGTCGCGGGCTGTCACCGCCGGTGCGGAATCTCACCGCCCCCGGAGCATGCTTCGTGCTCCCGCGATCCTGCCTCGACCACCCGGGTGAGGGCAAACCGGCACCTCGGACGGGGCGTCGGCGTGCGGGGCGCACGCCCCGCACGCCATCGACCGTCAGTGGACGTGCGCGGCGGCGAGGTCGCGCAGGGCGGCGATCTCGTCGGGGATGCTCTCGGCGCCGTAGACGGCGGAGCCGGCCACGAAGACGTCGGCGCCGGCGTCGGCGGCCCGCTCGATCGTGGCGCGCGAGATGCCGCCGTCCACCTGGATCCACACGTCCTGGCCGGAGGCGCCGACGGCCTCGCGCGTGCGGCGGATCTTGGGCAGCGTGCCCTCGATGAAGGACTGGCCGCCGAAGCCGGGCTCGACGGTCATGACGAGGATCATGTCGAACTCGGGCAGCAGGTCCAGGTACGGCTCGATCGGCGTCGCGGGGCGCAGCGCGAGGCCGGCGCGCACGCCGCGGCCGCGCAGCTCGCGGGCCAGGCGGACCGGCGCGGTGGCGGCCTCCGCGTGGAAGGTGACCGACGCGGCGCCGGCCTCGGCGAAGCCCGGGGCCCAGCGGTCGGGGTCCTCGATCATGAGGTGCGCGTCGATCGGCACGGGCGACACCTGCGCGATCCGCTCGAAGACGGGCAGCCCCAGGGTGAGGTTCGGCACGAAGTGGTTGTCCATGACGTCCACGTGCGCGTAGTCCGCGGTGGCGATGGCGCCGAGGTCGCGCTCGAGGTTGACGAAGTCGGCGGACAGGATGCTGGGGGCGATGCGAGCGGGCATGGCCCCAGGGTAGGGCGTGCGCGTCTCCCGCTCAGGCCACCTGCCGGGCCACCTGTCGCGCCACCGGCTCAGGCCGTCCGGCGCAGCAGGGTCAGGTGCATCGCGTCGGTGCCGTGCACGTGCGGCCACAGCTGCACGTCGGGCCGGTCGGCCAGCGGCACGTCGCGGCCCGTGGCCGCCCCGAGGGCGGCGCGCGCGTCGAGGCGCTCGACGTCGTCGCGGCGGCGCAGCACGTCGTCGACCACCAGCCGGGTCTCGGCCAGGTGCGGCGAGCACGTGACGTAGGACACGACGCCCCCGACGCGGACGGCGTCGAGCGCCGAGCCGAGCAGCTCGCGCTGCAGCGTGGTCAGGTGCGCGAGGTCCGCGGGCGTGCGGCGCCAGCGCGACTCCGGGCGCCGGCGCAGCGCCCCGAGGCCGGTGCACGGCGCGTCGACCATGACGCGGTCGAACCCGCCCGGCTCGAGGGAGCCGAGGTCGCGCCCGTCGCCGGTGCGCACGTCCTCGACGACGCCGTCGGGCACGGCCCGCAGCGCCTGGCGCACCAGGCGGGCGCGGTGGGGCGCCACCTCGTTCGCCACCAGGCGCGCGCCGCGCTGGGCGGCCAG
>NZ_LWGM01000369.1 GCF_001750215.1 Isoptericola variabilis
CCCGCAGGCGGTCGCCCGGGCCGACGCCGTGGCCCCGCCCGGCGACGGCGAAGGGCACGCGCGCGGTGACGTGCGCGACGCGGGCGGCGCCGAGCGCGCCTGGCACGTCGAGGATGCGCAGCATGTACGGGTCGTGCGCGGCGAGCGTGGCGGCGTGGTCCGGCAGCACGAGCCGGGCCGGGTCGAGGCCGGAGGTGCTCAACGCGACGGCGCCGACGACCATGCCGAACGACCCGAGCGCCCGCCACAGCGTCCGCGCGGCGTCGGGCGTGAGGGCGACCAGGTCCTCGACCTCGAGCCGGCCGGTGCGGTCGTGGCCGGACCCGCGGTCCCAGGTGGCGAAGCCGACGACGCGGTCGGCGGAATCGACGGCGAGCGTGACGCCGGTGTGCTCGTCGAGCACGGACTCGTCGACGGCGAACGGCGCCTCGATGCGGGTGAGCGGGCCGTTCTGGCCGGCCGCCCACGCGTCGTAGACGGCGCGGACCGCGGGCAGGTCCAGCGCCCCGGCGCGTCGGGCGCGGGTGCCGTCGGCCGGCGCCGGCACCCGCGCCAGCGCCGAGAGCGGCACGTGCACGGTGTCGAAGGCGCCGACGGTCGCGTAGCCCAGGCCCTGGTAGATGCCGGCCGCGCTGGGGTAGAGGGTGGAGATCACCTCGCCGCGCTCGCGCGCCTCGCCGAGCGCCGCGTCGAACAGCCTGCGCACCAGGCCGCCGCCGCGGGCCTCGGCGGCGACCGTGACGCCGGCGAACCCGGCCGTGGGCAGGGTGGCGCCGTGGAACCACGACGTGAAGCCGCGCACCAGCAGGCGGGCGGCGAGCGTGTCGCCGTCGAACGCGCCCCAGGGGCGGGCCTCCGGGGGCGGCCACGTCGCGGCGGTGGGGGTGGGCGGCGGCGTGGCGGGGACGCCGAACGCCTCGGCGCCCAGCGCCTGGAAGGCCGGGGCGTCGGCGAGGTCGACGGGGCGCACGGTGACGGTCACGACCCGACGCTACGGTGCCGGGCGCGCGGCGTCGCCCCCATATGCGGGGCTCCACGGCGTCCCGCTCAGAGCTCGACGAGCCCGGCGCGGTGGGCCAGCACCACGGCCTGCGTGCGGTCGCGCGCCTGGAGCTTGGCCAGCACCGCGGCGACGTGGGTGCGCACGGTCTCCACCCCGACGACGAGGTCGGCCGCGATCTCGGCGTTCGTCATGCCGCGGGCCACGAGCCGGAGCACCTCGGCCTCGCGCGGCGTGAGCGCGGGCCCGGTGTGCGTGGCGCGCGGCGCGCGGGTGCCCCGCACCAGCTCGCGGACCGCCTGCGGGAACACCAGGCTCTCGCCCGCGGCCACGGTGCGCACCGCCTGCACCATGGCCTCGGCGCTGGCCCGCTTGAGCAGGAACCCCGACGCCCCGGCCAGCAGCGCGTCGACCACGTGGTCGTCGTGCTCGAACGTGGTCACCACCAGCACCCGCGGCGGGTCGGGCAGCCGCAGCACGAGCTCGGTGGCGCGCAGGCCGTCGACGCCGGGCATGCGCACGTCCATGCACACGACGTCGGGCCGCAGGCGCCGGACCGCCTCGACCGCCGCGGCGCCGTCACCGGCCTCGCCCACCACCTCGAGGTCCGGCTCGGCGTCGAGGATCAGCCGCAGCCCGCTGCGCACGAGCGGCTCGTCGTCGGCCACGACGACCCGGACGGGGCGGGCGCCGGCGGGTGCGGTCACGGGGTCTCCTCACGCTCGGCCGGCGCGGGCCGCGGCAGGACCGCGCGCAGCACCCAGCTCTCGTCGCGGGGCCCGGCCTCGACGGCGCCGCCGAAGAGGGCGACGCGCTCGCGCACGCCGGCCAGGCCGCGCC
>NZ_LWGM01000370.1 GCF_001750215.1 Isoptericola variabilis
ACTCGATCGTCGCGCGCTCCAGGCGCAGCGCCTCGCGCACGCCGTCGCCGAGCGCGGCGACCAGCCCCTCGGCGTCGGCCGCCGAGGCCAGGCGGCGGCCGACGCTGAGCGCGGCCCGGCCGGGGTCACCGCCGTCGCCGTAGACGAGGACGTGCACGCGCCGGCGCAGCCAGGCGTGCAGCGGCTGCACGGCGAGCGCGACACCGACCGCGGCCACGACCTGGGCGGCCGCGCCGTGGACCACGGCGGCGGCGACCACCACGACGACGGCGTACACCAGCGCGAGCCCGAGGGCGAGCATGGCGGCGACGGTGGCCCGGGACAGCACGAGGTCCAGCCCCCACAGCCGGTTGCGCAGCACGCACACGAGGATCGCCGCCGGGAACAGCGCCTGGCAGGCCAGGTGGGTCAGCGGCACGGCGTAGGCGACGTCGGGCGACGCCCACGTGGCCAGCAGCGGCACGAAGGACAGCGCCATGAGGGCGGTGCCGAGCGCGAGCAACCCGAGCCCGCGGCGGTCGGCCACCGGGCCGCGTCGCCAGCGCCAGGCCGTCGCGGCGGCGGTGAGCAGCCCCATGACGACGACGCCGCCGATGGCGGCCTGCGGCGCGTACGGCGGGGCGAGCAGGAACGCGGCGATCGCCGCGGCCCCGCCCGCGACGCCGCACCAGGCGACCGGCCCGAGCCGGCCGGAGCGGACCAGCCAGGGCACGAGCACGAACAGCGCGAGCGTGCCGGGCACCCACGCCCACCCGTACGCGGCGGTCAGCCCCTCGAGCGGGGGCAGCCCCGGGTGCGTCGAGACGTAGCTGCGCCAGGCCCCGCCGAGCGCGGACACGCCGCCGCCGAGGGCCGCGAGAGCCGTCAGCCAGCCGACCACGTGCGGGCGCCGGCCGAGCACGACGGCGGCGACCGCGCCGTACACGAGCGCCACGGCGGCGTCCACGAGCACGAAGAGCAGGTCGCCCAGGAGCACGTTGACTCCCGAGGCGACCTGCAGGGCGACGGCGGACAGCCCGAGCGAGCCCGCCAGGACGGCGACGGTCCAGGCGGTGCGGGGCATCCCGGCGCGGCCGGGCCCGGGCTCGGCCACGCCCCCACGGTAGGGGCGTGGCCGAGGCCCGGGCCAGGACGCGGCGCGGATCTCACCCGGCGCGAGCGCCGGCGGGACCGGCCGCACGCTCAGCGGCGGTCGCCGAGCGCGAACCCGAGGGCGGTGACGAGCAGCCAGATCGGGCCGACGAACCCGGCCAGGTACTGGAAGGGCGAGACGCCGGTGAGCAGGGTGAGCCCGCCGAGGACGAGCCCGACGACGCCGATCCAGCGCGGCGCGGCGCCGTGGCGCAGCGCCGCGACGCCGAGGGCGACGCCGGCGACGCCGGCCCCGACCCACAGCCACGGGATGGTGGCGACCCAGTCGGTGTAGAAGGCGCCGGACTCGGCCACCAGCATGCTCGGCTCCGCGACGGCGAACATGAACTGGGTGTCCAGGCCGGTGCCGAGCAGCCCGGCGACGGCGACCAGCACCAGCCCCCAGGACGCGACGGTGGGCAGCAGCGAGCCGGCGGGCGCCTGGACGTCGAGGCGGCGCTTGAGGCCGGCGGCGAAGACGAGCACGAGCAGCGCGCTGGCCAGCGCGGCGGTGTGCATGACCAGCAGGGTGCTGGTCTTGGTGCCGAGGTCGGCGACCATGGCGTCGGGGTCGCCGGCCACCTGCTGCCAGTTGGAGCTGAGCGCCATCGAGGCCTGGATGCCGATTACGCCGAGCGCGCCGGCGAGGGCACCGGTCCACGCCCAGCCGCGGGCGGTGGCGGGCCGGGCGCGGCGGGCGGC
>NZ_LWGM01000371.1 GCF_001750215.1 Isoptericola variabilis
CCGCGCCGGGCTCATCCGCGGCCGCGAGTTCGTGATGAAGGACTCCTACTCCTTCGACCACACGGACGCCGGCCTCGACGACTCCTACGCCAAGCACCGCGACGCCTACGAGCGGATCTTCCAGCGCGTCGGGCTCAGGTGCTCGAGCCGCTCGACGTCGGCCGTCTCGTCCGCGAGCCGACCGCGAGCCTCCGCGAGCGCCTCGCGCTCGGCCTGCGCGGCCCCGTGCGCGCGCTCGCGGCGCGCGGCGAGGCGGGCGTGCTCGGCGACGGCGCGCTCCGCGGCGTCGAGGAGGTGGCGGGGGTCGTGCCCCGGTGCGGTCGACATGCCCGGACCCTAGCGCCCCGGTCGGCGGGACCGGCACCCGCCGGGCGTGCCGGTCCGCCGTCGCCGGAGGGCCGGGCGGGAGAGCCGAGCAGGAGGCCGGTCGGTAGGGTCGCGGCATGCGTGCCGCCTTCGCCGCCCGGTTCTCCCCCGACGACCCCCTCGCCGGCCTCGAGGTCGGCGAACGGCCCGACCCGCCGGAGCGCGAGCACTGGACCACCGTGACGGTGCGCGCGGCGAGCCTCAACCACCACGACCTGTGGTCGCTGCGCGGGGTGGGGCTGCGCGCCGAGCAGCTGCCCATGGTGCTGGGCACCGACGCCGCGGGCGTCACGCCGGACGGCACGGAGGTGGTGGTGCACGGCGTCGTCGGGGCGGACGGCCACGGCGTCGGGCCCCGCGAGCCGCGCTCGCTGCTGTCGGAGCGCTACCCGGGCACGCTGGCGGAGCGCGTCGCCGTGCCCACCGCGAACCTCGTGCCCAAGCCGCCGGAGCTCTCGTTCGCCGAGGCCGCGTGCCTGCCCACCGCCTGGCTCACGGCCTACCGGATGCTCTTCACCGTCGGCGGGCTGACGCCGGGCGACCGGGTGCTCGTCCAGGGCGCGGGCGGCGGTGTCGCGACCGCGGCGATCGTGCTCGGCGCGGCCGCCGGCCTCGAGGTGACCGCGACGTCGCGCTCCGCCGCGAAGCGCGAGCGGGCGCTGGCCCTCGGCGCGGCGCACGCCGTCGAGACGGGGGCGCGCGTGCCGGCGCGGGTCGACGCGGTGATCGAGTCGGTGGGCCGGGCCACGTGGGCGCACTCGGTGCGGTCCGTGCGCCCGGGCGGCACGATCGTCGTGTGCGGCGCCACCTCCGGCGACGCCGCGCCCGCCGAGCTGAACCGCATCTTCTTCCAGGAGATCGCGGTGCGGGGGGTCACGATGGGCACCCGCGAGGAGCTCGCGGCGCTGGCGAGGTTCTGCGCCCGCACCGGCGTGCGGCCGGTGATCGACTCGCAGGTGTCGCTCGACGACGTCGGCCGGGGCCTGGCGCGGATGGTCGCGGGCGAGCAGACCGGCAAGATCGTCGTCGTGCCCTGACCGGACGGGCGCGGCCGGGCGGTCGCGCCGACCGGTCAGGCGAAGCGGTCCCGGAAGGCGTCCGCCAGCGTGGGGCCGGTGTCCTTGCCCAGGCGCCACACCACCCAGCCGTCCGCGGCACGGGAGCCGGACGCCGCGACGGCGGCCACGTCCGGGTGGCGGTAGCGGCCGCCGTCGGGCAGCTCGATGACGCCGTCGGGGCGCAGCACCGCCTCGAAGCGCTGGCGGCGGCGGGGGCGCGACCACACCAGCGGCGTGTCCGCGCCGATGCTGCTCGACCGCCGACGACGCGGCGGCGGTCCAGCAGCTCAGCACCCTGTTCGGCCTCTCGGCCGCGCAGATCGCCAAGCGCACCGCCCGCCCCAAGGAGGAGGTCGCCGCCGCCCTGGCGCTCGCGCAGGT
>NZ_LWGM01000372.1 GCF_001750215.1 Isoptericola variabilis
CCGCGCGGCTGAGGACCGACGCGCAGGACCGTGCGGCGCAGGAGCGGGCCCGCGCCGCGCAGGAGAAGGCTCAGGCCCGCGCGTGGGCCGCGCAGGAGAAGGCCCGCGCCCGCGCCGCGCGCCCGGTGGTCCGTGGGCCGGGCGGCAGCATCGTCGCCGCCGTGCTCGGCGTGGCGCTCCTCGCCGGGGCGCTGCTGCTGGCCCAGGAGCAGGGGCTGCTCGACGTGCCGTGGACGTGGGACGCGAGCCTCGGCCTCGTGTGGCTGGGGGTCGCGCTCGCGCTCGTGGGCCTGGGCATCGTGGTGTCGGGCCTGCGCGGCCGCTCCAGCGGGGTCCTCGGGTTCCTCGCCATCGTCGGGCTGGTCGTGGCCGTGCCCTTCGGGTCCGTGCTCGCCGACGAGGCCCCCTGGCCCGTCGCGAGCCTCGACGGTCCGGGCCGCGAGCTGCGTGGCGACGCCGTCGTCGTGCCCCTCACGGCCGACGACGCCGAGGCCGGCTACTCGCTGCGGTTCGGCGACCCGACGATCGACCTCAGCCGGCTCGACCTGTCCGGCGTCGACCCCGACGACCCGGTCCGCGTGCCGGTCGACCTCGCCGCCGGCTCCGCCACCGTGGTCGTGCCCGACGGCGTGCCGGTGGTCGCGGACGTCGACGTGGCGGCCGGCAACGTGCGGTGGGAGGTCGACACGAACGGTGCCGAGCAGGGCGGGTTCGGCACCACCACTTTCCTGAACGACGAGGCCCGCACCGCCGAGCCCGTGCTGGTGCTCGACGTCGAGGTGGCCGCCGGCGAGGTCCGCATCCAGGAGGAGAACCGATGAGCGAGAACACCCGCGACGACGCCCGCACGCCCGACCCCGGGCACGAGCCCGCGGAGCCGCAGGAGACGCAGGTCGTGGAGACCTCCGGGGCGACGCGGGTCCCGGACGCCTCCGGCGACACCCAGGTCCTCGAGACCACCGGCGACACCCAGGTCCTCGACGCCTCCGGCGGGACCCGCGTCCTGGAGACCGGCGACACCCAGGCACTCCCTCACGGCGGGACCCGCGTCCTGCCGACGCCGGGCGGCGCCCGCGACGAGGCCACGACGGCTCCCGTCGCGGCGCCGGAGCACGACGACGAGCCGGAGGTGCAGCGCACCGACGTCCCGCTCGCCGTCTTCGACGAGCCGGGTCCGGCACCGCAGGGCCCCGCACCGCAGGGACCGGCAGCGCAGGGACCGGGCGCTCTCCGGTCGGACGTGCCGCCCGCCGCGCCGTACCCCGCCCCGTACCCCGCCCCGTACGCCGCCCCCTCCCCCGGCGCGCACCCCGCCGGGTACCCGGCCGAGCGCGGGGCCGGGTACCCGACCGGGCCCGCCGGCCCCTCCGGGAACCCGCCGTACCCGCCGTACCAGCCGTACGGGCAGTCCGCGGGCCCCGGCCCGCAGCCCGCGCCGTACGCGCCGGCCGAGCCGCTGCCCGCGCCGCCGGTGAGCACCGCGGTGCGCACGGGCACCATCGTCTGGGGCCTGGTGATCCTCGCCGTCGGGCTGGCGCTGGTCGCGGTCGCCGCGGGCGCCCGCTTCGACGTCGGGCTCGGCCTCATCTGGCTGCTGGGCGGCGCCGGGCTGGTGCTCGTGGTGGCGTCGGTGGTGGGCGGCGTGCGGCGCCGCAACCGCGCCGACACCTGAGCCCGGCCGCGCAGGCCGGCCCGGGCGACGTCCCCGGTGCCCCGACACCCTCGACTGATCCCCGCTCCGTCCCCGCGGAGCCTCCCGCACGGGGCCATGGCGCAATTGGTAGCGCACCT
>NZ_LWGM01000373.1 GCF_001750215.1 Isoptericola variabilis
AGGGCATCGGCATCGCCGCCAGCGAGCAGGAGCGCGTGTTCGAGCGCTTCTACCGGGTGGACCCGGCGCGCTCCCGCGACACCGGCGGCACCGGCCTGGGCCTGTCGATCGTCAAGCACGTGGCGGCGTCCACCGCGGCCGCGGTGCCGCCGCCGAGGCGGGCGGCGTCGAGCACCGCGACGCGGCCGCGGACCGTGGAGGCCCGCTCGGGCAGCACCAGGCCGGTGACCTTCACGGTGCCGGCGTCGGGCGTCAGCCGGCCGGAGACGGCGAGCAGGAACGCGCTCACCGGCGGGGCACCGGGGCCGGCCACGACGAGCGCACCGCCGTCGGGCACCCGCGCGCTCACGGGGCCCACCAGCGTGCCCTCGCCGCGCGGGCCCGCGACGTGCAGCCGGTGCGCCACGAGGGCGTCGGTGGCGCCGGGCTCGGGCCAGTCGGCCAGCGCGAGCTCCTTGGCCACGCCCTCGCCCTCGACGTCGAAGTGCGGCAGCGCCCGGTCGAGCCACCGCGGCATCCACCACGCGTGGTCGCCGAGCAGCGCCATGACGGCCGGCACCAGCACCATGCGGACCACGAACGCGTCGACCGCCACGCCGACGGCCAGGCCGAGCGCGATGGGCTTGAGGTTCATGTCGCCCTCGGGCACGAACGCCACGAAGACGGCGAACATGATGATCGCGGCGGCGGTGACCACCCGGGCCGAGCCCTGGAAGCCGGTGAGCACGGCGGCTCGCGCCGCGCCGGGGCGGCGCGCGGAGTGCACGTAGTCCTCGCGCATGCGGGAGACCAGGAACACCTCGTAGTCCATGGCCAGGCCGAACAGCACGCCCATCAGCACGATCGGCATAAAGGAGATGACCGGCCCGGTGCGCGTGACGCCGAGGGCGTCCGCGAGGAAGCCGTGCTCGAACACGAGCGTCACCACGCCGAACGCGGCGCCGACGCTGAACAGGTAGCCGACCGAGGCCTTGATCGGCACCCACACGGAGCGGAACACCATCGTCAGCAGCAGCAGCGACAGGCCCACCACGACGATGCCGAACGGCAGCAGCGCGGCGCCCAGCTTGGCCGAGACGTCGATGCCGACGGCCGTGCTGCCGGTGACGGACAGGTCGACCCCGTACTCGTCGAGGAAGTGGTCGTGCAGCGAGCGGATCTCGCGCACCAGGTCCTCGGTGGACTGCGACGTCGGACCGCCCTCGGGCGTCACCTGGACGATGCCGGTGTCGCCCGACGGGTTGGGGGTGGCCAGGGGCACGTCCGCCACGCCGGGCAGGTCGCGCAGCTCGTCGGCGATCTCGTTCATCAGCCCCACGGGGTCGGTGCTGGTGACGATGGTGCCGGTGACGATGAGCGGGCCGTTGTAGCCGGCGCCGAACTCCTCCGAGACCAGGTCGTAGGTGACCCGCGCCGAGTTCTCCTCGGGCAGCACGCCCGCGTCGGGCAGGGCCAGGCGCAGGTCCAGGGCCGGGTAGGCCAGCAGGCCCACGAGGACGACGACGGCGGCGATCGTCAGCGCGGGGATGCGCGTGACGGCGCGGACCCACCGGCCGAAGAACCCGGTCGGCTGCGCCGGCGCGTGCGCGGAGGCGGCCTCCGTCGTGAGGGCCGGCGTGGGCGTGGCCACCGCGCCGTCGACGACGCCGCCGGCGGCGTGCCTCCCGGCCGCCGGCTCCCCCGGGACGGCGTCGAGCGCCGTCGCGTCGGTCAGCGTCGCGTCGGCCGCCGTCGCGCCGAGC
>NZ_LWGM01000374.1 GCF_001750215.1 Isoptericola variabilis
GCGCGTCGTCGTCGGGCCGGAGGGCGGCATCGCCGAGGCCGAGCTGGCCGCGCTCGTCGAGGCCGGTGCCACGGCCGCGCGGCTCGGGCCGCACGTGCTGCGCACCTCCACGGCGGGGCCGGTCGCCGTCGCGCTGCTCAGCGAGCGGCTCGGCCGCTGGGGCTGAGCCGCCGGTGCCAAGCCCTTGGTGCTGAGCCGGTGGGGCCGGCGCGGGGTCGGCGGCGGGCCGGAGCGCTGCGGATGAGGGCGGGGACCACCCGGCGGTAGGTTCTGCTGCATGAGCGCCGACACCGAGGACTGCCTCTTCTGCAAGATCGTCGCCGGGGAGGTGGCGGCCGACGTCGTGGCCACCACCCCGCGGTCGGTCGCCTTCCGGGACATCGACCCGCAGGCGCCCGTGCACTGCCTGGTGGTGCCCCGGGAGCACCACGGTGACGTGGCGGTGCTCGCAGCGGCCGACCCTCTGCTGCTGGCGGACCTGGTCGCGCTGGCCGACGAGGTGGCCGGCGAGCTGGCCGACGGCCAGTACCGGCTGATCTTCAACAGCGGGCCGCGCGCGGGCCAGAGCGTCTTCCACGTGCACGGGCACGTCATCTCCGGCAAGCAGCTCGGCTGGACGCCCGCCTGACGGTGCCCCGGCTATCGCGTGGTGGGCGGCGGGGCGGCGCCGATAGAATGGGAGACCGTCGAGCGAACCGTCGAACGAGGAGCGTGCAGCGGCGTCCAGCCGGCCCATGACCGCCACATCACCCCGACCCGACTCCCGCGTGGAGCACCCCAGCGAGCACCGCATCGTCGTGCCGCCGCACGTGCCGATGGTGGCGCTGCTCGGCAGCCGCGACTCGGTGCTGAAGGCCGTCGAGGACGGCTTCCCCCAGGTGGACGTGCACGCCCGCGGCAACGAGATCACCGTCGCCGGCCCCGCCGGTGACGTCGCGCTCGTCTCCCGCCTGCTCGACGAGCTCGTCGAGGTGGTCGAGGCGGGCACGGAGCTCACGCCCGACGTCGTGCGCCGCTCGGTCGGCATGCTGACCGCCGAGTCGGCGCAGCGGCCCGCCGAGGTGCTGACCTTCAACATCCTGTCCAGCCGCGGGCGCACGATCCGGCCCAAGACCGTGGGGCAGAAGCGCTACGTCGAGGCGATCGACGTCAACACGATCACCTTCGGCATCGGCCCGGCCGGCACCGGCAAGACCTACCTGGCGATGGCCAAGGCCGTGCAGGCGCTGCAGTCGCACCAGGTCAACCGGATCATCCTCACCCGCCCGGCCGTCGAGGCCGGCGAGCGGCTGGGCTACCTGCCCGGCTCGCTCACCGAGAAGATCGACCCGTACCTGCGGCCGCTGTACGACGCGCTGCACGACATGGTCGACCCGGACTCGATCCCCAAGCTCATCGAGGCCGGCACGATCGAGGTCGCGCCGCTGGCGTTCATGCGCGGCCGGTCGCTCAACGACTCGTTCATCATCCTGGACGAGGCGCAGAACACCACGTCCGAGCAGATGAAGATGTTCCTCACCCGCCTGGGCTTCGGCTCGAAGATGGTCATCACGGGCGACGCGACGCAGGTCGACCTGCCGGGCGGCACCGCCTCGGGGAGTGAGAAAGCCGCGTCATAGCCGAACCGCATTGAAAGGCGGACGATAAAGGGTGGTAGTCCCGTAGGCGAAATGGCGTGGCCTCCCGGAGGGGATCCCAAGTAGCACGGGGCC
>NZ_LWGM01000375.1 GCF_001750215.1 Isoptericola variabilis
CGCGTCGGGCGCGGGGTCCGCGGCCTCCGGCGCGGACGCGCTGGCGGTGGGGGCTCAGCAGGCCTCGTCCGGGGCGGCGGACCTGGCCTCCGGCGCTGACCAGCTCGCGGACGGCGCGGGCCAGGTCGCCTCGGGCGCCGCGCAGCTGGCCGACGGGCTCGACCAGAGCGAGGCAGGCGCCGACCGTCTCGCCCACGGTGCGGAAGAGTTGGGGACCCAGCTGGGCGCGGCAGCGGCGGGGGCACGCGAGGCCGCGTCCGGCGTCGCTGACGCCGGGGAGCAGGTTGGTGCGGCGGTAGAGGCTCTGACGGGCGCCAGCTCCGTCATGACTCAACATCTCGGCAGTTACCTCGCGGAGCACGGTTGCAACCCGGCGGCCCCGGCGTCCGCGGCCTGCGTGCCCTACGCGGACCTGTTGCAGGCGATGGGCACTGTCGCGGTCGCCTTGGAGGGCGACGGCGCCGCGGGCAATCCGGGGCTCCGTGGGGCGGGCGCCGCTCTCAAGGCGGCGGCCGGGGACCCGGCGGACGACCCGGCCCGTGCCGACAGCATCCATGCTCTCGCAAACGGCCTCTCTGCCGCGGCTGAGCAGGGGGCCGGGAGCCTCCAGCAGGGCGCCGAGGAGCTCAGCGCTGGGCTCGGGCGGCTCGCGACCGGCGCGGACCAGGTCGCCATCGGCGCCTCCGGCGTCGCGGATGGTGCTGGCGGGCTCGCGTCCGGTGCGTCCCAAGTCTCCGCCGGCGTAGGCCAGCTCGCCACGGGCGCCAGCACCCTGTCCTCCGGCGTGGGGCAGCTCGCGACAGGCGCGGGCGGTCTGCAGACCGGCGCCTCGGCGCTGTCCTCCGGCGTGGGTCAGCTCGCGACGGGCGCGGGCGGCCTGCAGACCGGCGCCTCGGACCTGTCGTCCGGCGTCGGCCAGCTCCGGGGCGGCGCGGACGAGCTGGCGGGCGGGCTGTCGCAGGCCGTGGACCAGGTGCCGTCCTACGACGACGACGAGCGCGCGTCGCTCGCCTCGGTGGTCGCGGACCCGGTGCGGTCGCCGGCGCCCACGAGCCTGGGCAGCGGGTCCACCGGCCCCCTGTTCGCCGTCGTCGCGCTGTGGCTGGGCGCGCTCGCGCTGACCCTCGTGTACCCGCCGGTCGCGCCCGGGGCGCTGGGCTCCACGCGCAGCTCGCTGCGCCTGGCGGTGCGGTCGCTCCTCGCGCCGGCGGCGGTCGGCGCCGCCACGGGCGCCGTCGTAGGCGGCATCCTGGCGGGCGTCCAGCACCTGTCACCCGGCGGGTGGGTGGGCGCCATCGTGGTCGGCGCGCTGGTGTCGGTCTGCTTCGTCGCGGTCAACCTGGGCCTGGTGGGCCTGCTCGGCGACGTCGGGCGGGCGACCAGCATCCTCGTGGCCGTCCTGGCCATCGCGACCGGGGTGGTGGCCACCGTGCCGGCCATCCTGGTGACGATCACCGACGTGCTGCCGGTCGGTGCCGCGCAGGACGCGCTGGCCGGGCTGGTGCTCCCTGAGGTGGGCGGCACCGGAGGCGCCGTCGTGGCGCTCGTGGGCTGGACGCTGCTGGGCGTGGCGCTCACGGTGGCGGCCACGGCACGGCGACGGCGGGTGCGCGCGGCGCAGCTGGTCGCCGCGTAGGGGTCGCCCGCAGCGAGTTGCCGCGTCGCCGCCGACGGCGGCGCGGCGTGGTCGGCGCCCGGGT
>NZ_LWGM01000376.1 GCF_001750215.1 Isoptericola variabilis
GATCTGCCGCGAGCGCGTGCGGGTCCCCGACCGGGTCAAGGCGGCGGTGCTGGCGCGCGTGCTGGTCACCGGCGGGCGCGGGTGAGCGCCGCGCGGTCCGCCGTCGTCGTCGGCGGCGGCGTCGCCGGCCTGGCCACGGCCGCCCTGCTGGCCCGCGACGGGTGGAGCGTGGACCTGCTGGAGCGGTCCGACGCCGTGGGCGGGCGGGCCGGGACGTGGGAGTCGGGCGGCTTCCGCTTCGACACCGGGCCGTCGTGGCTGCTCATGCCCGAGGTGTTCGAGCGGTTCTTCGCCGAGGCGGGCACGACGCTGGCCGAGCGGCTCGACCTGGCCACGCTGGACCCCGCCTACCGGGTGCTCTTCGAGGAGGGCGAGCCGCTGGAGGTCGTGGCGGACCGGGCGGCCAACCTCGCGACGTTCGAGGCGGCCGAGGCCGGCGCCGGCGCGCGGCTGGACCGGTACCTGCGCTCGGCGCGCAGCACGTACGACATCGCGCTGCGGCGGTTCCTGTACACGAGCTTCGACGCGCCGGGGCAGCTGCTGCACCCCGACGTCGCGCTGCGCGGGCACCGCCTCGCCCCCCTGCTGCTGCGGTCGCTGGAGTCCTTCGTCGCGCGGCGGTTCCGCGAGCCGCGGCTGCGGCAGGTGCTCGGCTACCCGGCCGTGTTCCTGGGCACCTCCCCGGACAGGGCGCCGAGCATGTACCACCTGATGAGCGCCCTCGACCTCGAGGGCGGCGTCCGCTACCCCCGCGGCGGCTTCGGCCGCCTCGTGGGCGCGCTGGCCGACGTCGCCCGCGAGGCCGGCGTCCGCCTGCGCACCGGGTGGGAGGCCACCGCGGTCACCACGCGCCCGGCCGACGACGGCGCCGGGCGGACCGGCCGGCGCGCCGCGGTCACGGGCGTGCGCTGCACCGACCCGACGGGCGCCGAGCACCACCTGCCCGCCACGCTGGTGGTCGGCGCGGCCGACCTGCACCACGTGGAGACGCAGCTGCTCCCGGAGGCGCTGCAGACCTACCCCGAGCGGTGGTGGCGCCACCGCGACCCCGGCCCCGGCGGCGTGCTGGCGATGCTCGGCGTGCGCGGCCGGGTGCCGGAGCTGGCGCACCACACGCTGCTGTTCACCCGTGACTGGCGGCGCAACTTCGCCGACATCGCCGCGGACGTCGTGCCCGAGCCGGCCTCGGCGTACGTGTGCGCGCCGTCCCGCACGGACCCCACCGTGGCGCCGCCCGGGCACGAGAACCTCTTCGTGCTGGTGCCGATGCCCGCCGACCCGGGCCTCGGGCGCGGCGGCGTCGACGGCCGGGGCGACCCGGCCGTCGAGCGGGTGGCCGACGCCGCGATCGACCAGGTCGCGCGGTGGGCCGGGGTGCCGGACCTCGCGCAGCGCGTGGTGGTGCGCCGCACCGTGGGGCCGGGCGACTTCGCCGCCGACCTGCACGCCTGGCGCGGCGGCATGCTCGGGCCCGGGCACACGCTGCGGCAGAGCGCGTTCCTGCGGGCCGGGAACGCGTCGCGCAAGGTGGCCGGCCTGTACTACGCGGGCTCCGGGACCATCCCCGGCGTCGCCTTCGCGATGTTCCTGGTCTACCAGCAGATGCGGCAGGTGCCCGGCGAGCTCGTCGACGCCGCGCTCGTCGACGGCGCGGGCCACCTGCGCCGGATGCTCACGCTGGTCGTGCCGCTGTGCAAG
>NZ_LWGM01000377.1 GCF_001750215.1 Isoptericola variabilis
CGGAGCGGTCGGGGCGGCGCTCGGCACCGTCGTGGCGGGCCGGCTCGCCGAGGGCGCGACGCTCGCCGGCGTCGCGCTCCTGGCCCTGTGCGTGGTGGGCGCGGCCGCGATCGACACCGTCGGGCAGGTCGCCTGGGCCGGCGTCGTCGACCGCGCGGAGGGCCGCCTGCGCGGCGACCTGCTCAGCGCCGCCCTCCACCAGCCGCTCGGCACGCTCTCGGAGCAGGCGGTCGGCGAGGTGCTCGACCGCGTCGACGACGACACGCACGCCGTCGGCACGCTCGTGCGCCGCCAGCTGTGGGGCATGGGCCGCACCGTGGTGGGCTGCGTGCCGATGTGGGTGGTGGCCGGCGTCACGTGGTGGCCCGCCTGGGCGCTGTTCCCGCTGCTGGCCGGCCTGACCGTGCTCGTGGTCCGGCCCTCGCTGGGCGAGATCGCCCGCCGCAAGGTCGTCGAGGAGCGCGCCTGGACCGACAACGCCGCCGCCTTCGAGGAGGCCGTGGCCGCGCGCGACGACCTGCGCACGAGCCTGGGCCAGGCGTTCGCGGTGCGGCGTCTCGCGGAGCTGTCCGCCGCCGTGCACCGCACGCTGGACCACGTCCTCGTCGTCGAGACGCGCATGACCCGGCGCGCCGGCACGCTGCTGCACGCGCTGCTCGCCGCGGTCGCCGTGGCGGGCGTGGCGCTCGCGGCCGCGGGCGACCTGCCGGTGGCCCGCCTGGTGACCCTCTTCCTCGTCACCGCCGCGTTCGTGGGTCAGTTCGACCAGCTCGCGCGGAACCTGCCCGACCTCCAGGAAGGTCTCGGCGCCACCCTGCGCATCCGCGAGATGCTCGAGACCGAGCCGGAGCCCGTCGGCGGTGCGCCCGTGCCCGGCGGCCCGCTCGCGCTGGAGGTGCGCGACCTGCGCTTCGCCTACGCCGAGGGCACGTTCGCGCTGCAGGGGGTGCACCTGCACGTACCCGCCGGGCAGACCGTCGCGCTCGTCGGGCGCACCGGCTCCGGCAAGTCCACCCTGGCGTCGCTGCTGTCGCGCGCCGTCGAGCCGCCGCCCGGGTCCGTCCTCCTGGGCGGGGTCGACGTGCGGGAGATGGACCTGCAGGCGCTGCGCGCCGCCGTCGGCGTCGTCACCCAGCGCACGGAGATCCTCGCCGGGACCCTGGCCGAGAACATCGCCCTGTTCGCCGACGTGCCGCGCTCCGACGTCGAGGACGCCGTGCGCGAGCTGCGCCTCGAGGGCTGGGTGGCCGGGCTGCCCGACGGCCTCGACACGCTGCTGGGGCCGGGCGGCACGTCGCTGTCGGCGGGTGAGGAGCAGCTCGTCGCGTTCGCGCGGCTGCTCGTGCGGGACGTGCAGGTGGTGGTCCTCGACGAGGCGACCGCGCGGATGGACCCGCTCACCGAGGCGCGCGTGGTCGCCGCGTCCGAGCGCCTGCTCGGCGGCCGCACCGGCGTGCTCGTGGCCCACCGGCTCGGCACCGTCGAGCGCGCCGACCAGGTCGTCGTGCTCGACCACGGGCGCGTGGTGCAGCAGGGACCGCGCTCGCAGCTCGCCCGCGCCGAGGTCCATGATCAGCTGCAGCACCGAGGGGGAGCGCATGAGCAGGGAGTTGCCCGTGCCGGTCGTGTCGAAGTAGTGCGCCTCGTCGCCGTCGACGAGCCGGTAGTACGCGGCGTTGTCGATGCCGCGG
>NZ_LWGM01000038.1 GCF_001750215.1 Isoptericola variabilis
GGCGAGCCCGCCGCGCTCCAGCCGCTCCACGCGGGCGGCGAGGCCCGCCGCGCCGTCGTCGGCGCCCGGCAGCAGCAGCCGGGCGCACAGCAGCTCCAGGTGCAGGCGCGGCGAGGTGGCGCCGGTCATCTCGGTGAGCGCGGCGTTCGCGAGGTCGGCGGCGCGCGACAGCTCGGCCAGCCCGAGGTGCTGCGCCTGGGCGCGCATCCGCTCCAGCTGGTCGGAGGGCAGCTCGCGCAGCACGGCGTCGGCGGCCTCGCCGGAGACCGCGATGACGATGAGGTCGCGCAGGCGCTCGAGCAGGTCCTCCACGAACCGGCGCGGCTCGTGGCCGGAGGCGACGACGTGGTCGACGACGCGGAAGATCGACCCGCCGTCGCGCGCGGCGAGCGCGTCGACGACGTCGTCGAGCAGCGTCGCGTGCGTGAACCCGAGCAGGCCCACCGCGAGGTCGTAGTCGACGACGCCCTCGGTGGCGCCCGCGATGAGCTGGTCCATCACGGACAGCGAGTCGCGGACGGACCCGCCGCCGGCTCGCGTGACCAGCGGCACCACTCCCCCGCCGAGCGCGATGCCCTCCGCCGCGCAGAGCTGCTCGAGGTACGGGCCCAGCACGTCCGGCGGCACCAGCCGGAACGGGTAGTGGTGGGTGCGCGAGCGGATGGTGCCGATGACCTTGTCCGGCTCCGTCGTCGCGAAGACGAAGATCACGTGCGCCGGCGGCTCCTCGACGATCTTCAGCAGGGCGTTGAAGCCCTGCGGCGTGACCATGTGGGCCTCGTCGAGGATGAAGATCTTGTACCGGTCGCGCGCCGGGGCGAACGTGGCGCGCTCGCGCAGGTCGCGCGCGTCGTCGACGCCGTTGTGGCTGGCCGCGTCGATCTCCACCACGTCGAGCGAGCCGGGGCCGCCGCGCGCGAGCTCGACGCACGAGGGGCACTCGCCGCACGGGATGTCGATCGGGGTCTCGGGCGTGTTGCGCGCGCAGTTAAGCGTGCGCGCGAGGATGCGCGCGCTCGTCGTCTTGCCGCAGCCGCGCGGGCCGGAGAAGAGGTAGGCGTGGTTGACGCGGCCGCTGCGCAGCGCCTGCATCAGCGGTCCCGTGACGTGCTCCTGGCCGATCACCTCGGAGAACGTCTCGGGCCGGTAGCGGCGGTACAGCGCGGTGGTCACCCCCGCAACGATAGACGGCCCCGCCCACACCGGACGAGGCCGTCCGCGCGACCTGCCGCGGCACGACGGAGCCCCCGGGACGGGGTCCCGGGGGCTCGGTCGTGCGGGCGAGAGTCAGCGCGCCGGCCTCAGCGCCGCAGCGCCCGGCGCGCCAGCACGTTGCCCAGCAGCTGGGCGAGCTGCGCGATGGCCACGATGATCACGACGACGACGAACGTCACCGCCCAGTCGTACTGCCGGTAGCCGTACACGATGGCGAAGTCGCCCAGGCCGCCGGCCCCCAGGTAGCCGCCGATGGCCGACATGTCGAGCACGCCGATGAACAGGAACGTGTAGCCCAGCACGAGCGGCGCCAGCGCCTCGGGCACCAGCACGGTGCGCACGATCCGCCAGGGCGAGGCGCCCATGGCGCGCGCCGCCTCGACCACGCCCGGGTCGATCGACACGAGGTTCTGCTCCACCAGGCGGGCGAAGACGAACGAGGCCATGACGCACATCGCGAACGTGAAGGCCTCGATGCCGATGACGCTGCCGACCGCGAGCCGCGTCAGCGGGCCGAGCGCCACCAGGAAGATGATGAACGGGATCGGCCGGATGATGTTGATCAGCACGTTGAGGACCGAGAACACGGCCCGGTTGGCCATGAGGTTGCCCGGCCGCGTCACGTACAGGCCCAGGCCGATGAGCAGGCCGAAGAACCCGCCCACGACCAGGGTGATGAGCACCATGTAGGCGGTCTGGCCGGCGGCGTCGAGCAGCTGCGGGCCGAGGGTGTCCCAGTTCATCGGTCGTTGTCCTCCACGATCCCGGTGGTCAGGTCGTTGCCGCCGGTGAGACCGGTCTGGCCGCCGAACGCCCCGCCGCCCACCGGCCGCACCGGGCCGGTCCCGACGACGCGGGCGCCGCGCCGCTGCTCGCCGCCCGGACCGTCGTCGGCGGTGAGCGTCCCGCGCCGCACCACCGACGGGTCCTCGAGCGGCCGCGCCGCGGTGCCGAGGTCGACGACGTCGGTCACCGAGCGCAGCGCCGTCACGGCGGCGTCCACGGCGGCGCCGTCGCCCACGAGCTCCAGCGTCAGCGACCCGTACGGCCGCTCGGCCACCTCGGTGATGCCGCCGAACACGACGGTGCCGTCCACGCCGCGCTCGCGCAGCACCCGCGTGATGACCGCCGAGGAGCCGGCGACCTCGTCGACGCCCACGGTGACGATGCGGCCCGCGTGCCGGGCCCGCAGGCGCTCCAGCACCTCGGCCGACGGGCGGTCCTTGAGCGCGGTGGCCACGAACCGGCGGGTGATCGGCTGCTGCGGGCTGCTGAACACCTGGTAGGCGTCGCCCACCTCGACGACCTTGCCGTGCTCCATGACGGCGACGCGGTCGCAGATCGAGCGCACGACGTCCATCTCGTGGGTGATGACCACGACCGTGATGCCGAGCTCCCGGTTGACCCGGCGCAGCAGGGCGAGCACGTCCTGCGTCGTCTCGGGGTCCAGGGCGCTGGTGGCCTCGTCGGCCAGCAGGATCCGGGGGCTGGTGGCCAGCGCGCGAGCGATGCCCACCCGCTGCTTCTGCCCGCCGGACAGCTGGGCCGGGTGCACGTCGGCCTTGTCGGCGATGCCGACGAAGTCGAGCAGCTCGGCCACGCGGGCGCGGCGCCTGTCCTTCGACCAGCCGGCGACCTCGAGCGGGTAGGCGACGTTGCCCGCGACGGTGCGCGAGGCCAGCAGGTTGAACTGCTGGAAGATCATGCCGATGCCGGCGCGCACGCCGCGCAGCCGGGCCTCGCTCAGCCCGCTGAGGTCCGTGCCGTCGACCACGACGGACCCGCCCGTCGTCGTCTCGAGCGCGTTGATCAGCCGCACGAGCGTGGACTTGCCGGCGCCGGAGTAGCCGATGACGCCGAAGATCTCCCCCGCGCGGATGTCGAGGGTCACCTCGTCCACGGCGCGGACCTCGGGACGCCGGCCCCGGGCGGGGAACACCTTGCTGGCGTCGCGGAAGCTGATGATGGGCCCTGTCGTAGGCGCGGGGGTGGCGCTCACGGTCCTCCTTCTGGCCGCCGGGGGTGCTCCGGCGCCGGACGTGTCAGAACCTCAGTGGGGATGCCCCCACTGAGGTTCTGACAAGTGTGGTCGGTCAGCCCTGCGCCTGCAGGTCCTCCTGGATGCCGTCGAGGATGCCCTGCAGCTCCTCGGCGCTGTTGTCCTTGATGACGCCGGTGCCGCCCGACGCCTCGAGCACGCCCTCCTCGATCTCCGGGGTGTGGAAGATGTCGATGAGCTGGGCGTACGTCTCGTTGTCCTTGTCCTCGGCGCGGGCGACCCACACGTTGATGTAGGGCTCGGCCGCCGCGGAGTCGGGGTCGTCGGCGAAGATGGCGTCGTCCTCGGTGAGGCCGGCGTCCCCGACGAAGTCGTTGTTGATGATCGAGGCGTCGACGTCCTGCAGCGCGATCGCCGTCTGGGCGGCGTCGACCGGCGTGACCGTCACCTTGGACTCGTCGGCCAGGATGTCGTTCGGCGTGGAGAACGCGCTGCCGCCGTCCTTCAGCTTGAGCAGCCCGGCCTCCTGCAGCACGAGCAGCGCGCGGGCCTGGTTCGTCTCGTCGTTGGGGATGGCGACCTCGCCGCCGTCCGGGATCTCCTCGACGCTGGCGTGCTTGGTCGAGTACAGGCTCAGCGGGTAGACGGCCGTGGCGCCGATCGGGGCCAGGTCGCTGCCGGAGGCGACGTTGTAGCCGGCGAGGAACTGCAGGTGCTGGAACTGGTTGAGGTCCAGGTCGCCGTCGGTCAGGCCCTGGTTCGGCAGCTGGTAGTCGGAGAAGTTGACGATCTCCACCTCGATGCCCTCGTCGCTGGCGGCCTGCTTGAAGGTGTCCCAGTACTTCTCGCCGGAGGAGACGACGCCGATGCGGATCGGGTCCTCGGACGTGCCGGCGGCGGGCTCGGACTCGTCGGAGCCCGCGCAGGCGGACAGGGCGAGCGTCGTCGCGGCGACGGCTGCCAGCGCGCGGGCGGCGATGGAGAGGCTGCGGGCCATGGTGGTGGTTCCTTCCGGTGACGGGCGACGGCGGTGGCCGTGCCCGAGACGCGACGGCCGCGCGGTGGCGGCGGCCGGGGCTGGTGGGGCTGTGCGGAGCGGGAGGCGCGTCGGGACGCGTCAGGTGCCGGGCGCGGGCTGCGGAGCCCGCGCTGGCCGGCGGGTCGGGCGGCTCAGCGGCCGACGCGCATTCGGCAGGTGGCAGCACGACAGCACATGGCCTCGCGCAGCGTGGTGCGCGAGGTCGGCGTGACGGGCGTGGTCGTGCGGGCCATGGCCCCATCATGGGCAGCAGCGCAGGGCCGGGGCCAACCGGAGCGGCCGGAATCCCGCGATGCGGGACGACATTCGTCCACGTGCTGAGAAGTCGCAGGTCAGAGCGGGTTTGGTGCGTCCACGTCACGGACTGCGGGCGACGCCCCACGGAGGCTCCGCCGCGTCGCGGGCGCCCCGCGAGGGCCCCGCGAGGGCCCCGGGGCAGCAAAGGACCCCTCGCGCACCCGCCAGAGCGCACCTACCCTTGCTGCCTTCCGGCCCTGGGGGAGTTCGGCACGATGACGCCGCACGAGGGGTCTGCCCCCAGCCTAGCGGAGAGGGGCCGCGAGCCGGAAACCGGGAGGCCGCCGCGGCGCGACGGGCCGGCGGACGACCGCGGGCCGGCAGACGACGACGGGCCCGCAGACGACGACGGGCCCGCACCGTGCGGTGCGGGCCCGTCGGGCGGCGGAGGATGGGGGATTCGAACCCCCGAGGGCGTGAACCCAACACGCTTTCCAAGCGTGCGCCATAGGCCGCTAGGCGAATCCTCCTGGCTGCTCGGCCGGTGCTCCGGGCACGGCCAGCCCCAGAAGGATACCGGACCCGGCGCCGTGGTCGTGAACCGGCGTCGGGAGCGCGGGCCCCGACGGCGCCGCAGCGGTCGGCTCGCGGGCAGGACGGGCGCCGGTGCGTGCCGCGTCTGGGACGTCGCTGTGCACGGACTGTGGCGAGGTCGTGCGTGCGCGCGGCGGCGTCACCGGCCCGCGGGCGGGGCGACCCTACGATGGGCCGCATGATCTTCAAGGCCGTGGGGGACGGCCGCCCCTACCCCGACCACGGGCGCGTAAGTGCCAAGGACTGGTCCGACGTGCCGCCGCGGCAGGTCCGGCTCGACGAGCTCGTGACGACGAAGCGCACGCTCGACCTGGACCGCCTGCTGGCCGAGGACTCGACCTTCTTCGGCGACCTGTTCGCCCACGTCATCGAGTACCGGGGGGTCCTCTACCTGGAGGACGGCCTGCACCGCGCGGTGCGCGCCGCGCTCCAGCAGCGCCCGGTGCTGCACGCCCGCGTCCTCACCGTGAAGTGAGCCGCTGAGGTGCTGCGGACAGAGCGTGCAGGCGTGACCGGGACGACCCGCCGAGGCGTCGCGGGGCCCCGCCGCGATCGGCTTTTCTCCGGTAGGTTCGCCGGGTGAGCACCCCCGTCCAGGACCCCGCGCGCGTCGCCCGCCGCCGCCGCGAGCACGAGCGCCAGGCCGTCGTCTTCGGGGTGCTCGTCGCGTTCCTCCTCGTCGCCGCGCTCGGCGCCCTCGCGGTCTACACCGGCGCGATCTCGGCGCCGTTCGCCCGCCCGTTCACCTCGAACGAGCAGGAGACGACGTCGGAGCCGCCGCCGTGCCTGCCCGCCGTGGAGGACCAACCCGACGGTGCGCTGCCGCTGCCCTACGACCAGGTGCAGGTGCGGATCTTCAACGCCTCGGGGATGTCCGGCCTCGCGGGCGCCAACCAGAAGGTGCTCGCCCAGCGCGGCTTCGAGGTGCTCGGCACCGGCAACTACAACTCGACGTACGACGCCGAGCTCGCGGCGGGCTCCACGCTCGCCACCGACGAGCTGCGCTTCGGCCGGGACGGCGTGGTGGCCGCCTACACGCTGGCGGCGCAGTTCCCCGCCATGGAGATGGTGCTCGACGACCGCGAGGGCGCCACGGTGGACCTGCTGGTCGGCGAGGCGTACGAGCGGCCGCTGGACGAGGCGGAGGTGCCCCTCGCGGCCGACCAGCCGCTGACCAACGTCGAGGGCTGCGCGCCGGTCGACGAGGTGGAGCCCGTGCCGGCGCCGACGCCGGCCGAGGAGGAGTGAGCCGGTCCTGAGCGGCCGGCCCGCGGACCCCTGAAGGGCCGACAGGCCCCGAGACGACGGAGCGCCCCGTGACCGCGAGGGTCACGGGGCGCTCCGTCGTCCGCGGCCCGGCGGGCGGCCGGGCCGGCGGCTCAGCCCTTGAGCTCGCTGCCGTTCGGCGCCGAGGCCGGGGTGGCCGGCTCCTGGTGGGCGCCGGTCAGGCGGGAGATCACGGTCATGCCGTGGAAGATCAGCAGCGCCGCGGCGGTGCCGAGCGCGATGCCCTCGAAGCGCAGCTCGCCGGCCACCCAGGTGTAGTTGGCGATGCCGATGATGAGCGGCACGGCGGCGGTGGTGAGGTTCACGGGGTTGGAGAAGTCCACCTTGTTCTGCACCCAGATGCGTGCGCCGAGGATGCCGATCATGCCGTAGAGCATGGTGGCGGCGCCGCCGAGCACGCCCGCGGGGATGGTGGCGATGAGCTCGCCGACCTTGGGCGACAGCGACAGCAGGAGCGCCGCCCCGGCGGCCACCCAGTAGGCCGCCGTCGAGTACACGCGGGTGGCCGCCATGACGCCGATGTTCTCGGCGTAGGTGGTGGTGCCGGAGCCGCCGCCGAGGCCGGCGAACGTCGTGGCGACGCCGTCGGCCAGCAGCGCCCGGCCGGTCAGACGGTCGTAGCTGCGGCCGGTCATCGCGGCGACCGACTTCACGTGGCCGACGTTCTCGGCGATGAGCACCAGCACGACGGGCAGGAACAGGCCCAGCACGGCCGGGTCGAACGACGGGGCGTGGAAGGTGGGCAGGCCCACCCAGGCCGCCTCGCGGACGCCGCTGAAGTCGACCTGGCCCTGGAGCACCGCGGCGACGTAGCCCACGACCACGCCGACCAGGATCGACAGGCGCCCGAGCATGCCCTTGAACAGCACGGACACGAGGATGATCGCGACCAGCGTGATCAGTGCCGTGGCCGGCGCGCTCTGGAAGTTCGCGTACGCGCTCGGGGCCAGGTTGAGGCCGATGAGCGCCACGATCGCGCCCGTGACGATCGGCGGCATCACGGCGTCGATCCAGCGGCCGCCGGTGAAGTGCACGACGGCGCCGACCACGGCGAGCAGCAGGCCCGTGGCGAGGATGCCGCCCACGGCGACGCCGAGGTCGCCGTCGGCGGCCGTGGCCGCGGCGATCGGGGCGATGAACGCGAAGCTCGAGCCGAGGTAGCTGGGCAACTTGTTGCCGGTGATGAGCAGGAACGCCGCGGTGCCGACGGCCGAGAAGAACAGCGTGGTCGACGGCGGGAAGCCGGTCAGCAGCGGCACGAGGAACGTCGCGCCGAACATGGCGACCACGTGCTGCAGGCCGATGCCGACGGTGCGCGGCCAGCTGAGCCGCTCGTCGGGGGCGACGACGGCGCCGGGGGTCAGGGTCTTTCCGTCGCCGTGGAGCGTCCAGCCCAGCGTCGACGAGGAGGGGGTGGCGGCCATGGTGCGCGCGCTCCGTCCGTGGAAGGTGGTGGTGATCAGGGGGAGGGTAGCGGTCGCGAGGCACACCGCTGTTACGCGCCGGTGCCGACGAGCGCGCGGGCCCGTGCACGACGACGGCACGGCCCCGCACCGCGGGACCGCGCCGTCGTCGGTGGTTCGCGGGCGTGCGCCCGTCAGAGCTGGGGCGCGACCTCGCGGGCGACGAGCTCGAGGTGGTCGAGGTCGTGCACGTCGAGCACCTGGAGGTAGACGCGCTCGATGCCGTCCGCCCGGATCTGGGCCAGCCGGTCGACGGCCTCGGCGACGGTGCCGGCGACACCGTGCTCGCGCAGCTCCGCCGGCTCGCGGCCGATCGCCGCGGCACGGCGCTCGAACTCGGCCTCGTCCCGGCCGACGGCCAGCACGAGCGCCGCGGAGTGCGTGAGCGTCTCCGGGTCGCGGCCGGCCTCCTTGAGCGCCTGGTTGACGACGTCGATGCGCGGCGCGATGTCGCCGAACGCCGGGAACGCCTGGTTGTACTCGGTGGCGAACCGGGCCGCGAGCGCCGGCGTGCGCCGGGGGCCGGAGCCGCCCACGATGACCGGGATCCGGCCCTGGGTCGGCTTGGGCAGGGCCGGGGAGTCGGTGAGCGTGTAGTGCTCGCCGGAGAAGGAGTAGCGCTCCCCCACCGGGGTGCCCCACAGGCCGGTGACGACCTCGAGCTGCTCCTCGAGCAGGCCGAAGCGCTTGGCGGGGAACGGGATGCCGTAGGCGGCGTGCTCCTCGGCGAACCAGCCGGCGCCGAGGCCGAGCTCGACGCGGCCGCCGGACATCTGGTCGACCTGCGCCACCTGGATGGCCAGCACGCCGGGGTGGCGGAACGTCGCGGAGGTGACCAGCGTGCCGAGGCGGAGGGTCTTCGTCTCGCGGGCGAGGCCGGCGAGCGTGGTCCACGCGTCGGTGGGGCCGGGCAGGCCGTCGCCGCCCATGGTCAGGTAGTGGTCGGAGCGGAAGAACGCCGAGAAGCCGAGCTCCTCGGTGGCCTGGGCGACCTTGAGCAGGTCGTCGTACGTGGCGCCCTGCTGGGGCTCCGTGAAGATGCGCAGATCGAGGGTCATGCCTCCATCTTGCCCCGGCGGCCGCGCCGGGCCCGCCCGCGGCGGGCGGGCTCGGCGGTGGACCCGGCGGTGGACCCGGCGAAGGACCCGGCGAAGGACCCGGCGGAGCCCGGCGCGCGCCGGTCTCCGCGCGTCAGTCGAACGCGGGCGACTCGGTGCGGCTGCGCTTGAGCTCGAAGAAGTGCGGGAACGACGCGAGCGCCAGCGCGCCGTCGAACACGCGCAGCGCGTCCTCGCCGCGCGGGATGCGGGTCAGCACCGGCCCGAAGAAGGCGACGCCGTCGACGTGGAGGGTCGGGGTGCCGACGTCCTCGCCGACCGGCTTCATGCCGGCCTCGTGGGAGGCGGCGAGCGCGGCGTCGTAGGCGTCCGACGTCGCGGCGTCCGCGAGCCCGGCGGGCAGCCCGGCCTCGGCCAGCGCCTCGCGCGCGACGGCGTCGAGGTCGGTGCGGCCGCCGTCGTGGATCCGCGTGCCGGCGGCGGTGTAGAAGGCGGAGAACGCCTCGGGCCCGTGGTCCGTCTGCACGGCGGCGGCGACGCGGCCGATGCCGCGCGAGCCGTCGATCCGCTCGCGGTAGTCGGCGGGCAGGTCGCGGCCCTCGTTGAGCAGGTACAGGCTCATCAGCCGGAAGGTCAGCTCGACGGGCCGCTGGGCGGCCACCTCGAGGGCCCACCGGGAGGTGATCCAGGCGAACGGGCACAGCGGGTCGACGTAGACGTCGACGACGGGGACGACGTCGTCGGGCCGGGCGGAGGCGGTCGTGGTCGCGGTCTCGGTGGTCACGGCGCGACCCTACTCGCGCACTGCGCCGCGCTCTCCCGCAGGCCGTCTCGCCCGGGGATCCGCTCGGCTCCGGCCGCGTCGCCCAGGCCGCCTCGCCGGGCCGCCTCGTTCCGGCCGCCGCTCGCGCGGGCCCGCTCTCCCGTAGGCTCGCGGCCGTGGGCATCCGCTGGAAGAGCGTGGCGACCGTGGTCGGCGCCGCCGTCGTCGCCCTCGTCTTCTTCTTCGTCGCCCTGCGCGGCCGCGTGTGGGCGTGGCTGCCGTGCGTCCTGGCCGTGGGCGTCGCCGTGCGCGAGCTGCGCTGGCTGCAGCGCGACCGCCGGCGCGGCCGCGAGGCCGGGTTCGACCAGCCGCGCCGCTGAGCCTGCTCCCGCTGCCCCGGCCGCGGGCCGCACGCGCTAGCCTCGGGCGCATGGCCCGGACGTCGCACACGCACGCGCAGGCCGTCGACGTCGCGATCGAGCTGTTCTCTCGCAAGGGCTACGAGCAGACCACGGTCGAGGAGATCGCCGACGCGGCCCAGGTGAGCCGCGCCACCTTCTTCCGCCGCTACCGGTCCAAGGAGGACGTGGTCTTCGCCGACCACGAGCTGCTGCTCGAGCAGGTGGTGCTGATGCTCGCCGAGACCGGCCCGGACGCGCGCGAGGACGGCGACGCGCCGACCGGCCGCACGACCTGGGACTCCGCCGTCGACCCGTACATCGAGGTGTGCCGCGCCGCCCGGCTGGTGTTTGACCACCACGTGGGCCAGCGCGAGACGTCGCTGGCGCGCTACCGCCTGCTGCGGCAGGTGCCCGCGCTGCGCGACCGCGAGCTGGTCACCACCCACCGCTACGAGCGGGCCTTCACGCGGTACCTGCGCGACACGCTGCGGCCCGACCGCTCCTCGACCACCCAGTCGATCGCCTTCTCCGCCGGCGTCGTCGCCGTGCACAACGCGTTCCTGCGCCGCTGGCTGCGCAACCCCGACCAGGACCTGGGGCCCGAGCTCGACGAGGCGTTCGCCGACCTGCGCGCCACCGCCACGGCGGACCTGTCCGGCCGGGACGGGCGCGCCGCGGCGCCGCTGCCGGTGACGGTCTCCGGCGGGTCCGGGGCGCGCGTCGTCGTCGCGGTCCTGGAGTCCGGCACGCGGCCCGACGACGTCGCCCGCGCCGTGCGCGACGCCCTGTCCTGACTCCGGTCCCGGGCGCCGTCCGGGACGCCTTCCCGGAGCCCCGTCTCTAGCTTCGCGACGCCCGACGCCGGTGGCCGAGACGCCCCGCGGGAATAGCCACGGGGCGTGGCATCCTTGTTGCTGAGCAAGACACGCACGACGTGCTCCGGGATCGGTGAAACTCCGAACCGGCGGTGACAGCCCGCGACCCGCTCCTCCCTCGGGAGGGCGGCTGACCTGGTGGAACTCCAGGGCCGACGGTCAAAGTCCGGATGGGAGGAAGCACGTGCGGCGCGCCCGCGGCCGTCGGCCTGCGCGGTGACGCCGCCGCCGGTCGTGGCGTGCCGGGCCGCCCGGAGGCGGTCGTGGCGGCGCCGTCGACCCCTCCCCTCGTCGCTCCTCGGGCACCGGTGCCCGAGGAGAGGACCGAGATGGACGTCATCAACTGGCTGTTCGCCGCCACCTTCCAGGTCGGCGACCAGCCGCTGCTGTGGCGCGAGGTGATCGGCAACGTGTTCGGCCTGGCGTCCGCGCTGGGCGGCATGCGCCGCAAGGTGTGGGCGTGGCCCGTGGGGATCGTGGGCAACGTGCTGCTGTTCACGGTGTTCCTGGGCTCGTGGTTCGGCGGCTCGCCCCTGCCCGACATGCTCGGCCAGGCCGGCCGTCAGGTGATGTTCATCGTGGTCAGCGTCTACGGTTGGGTGCAGTGGCGGAACACGCGGCGGCAGAACCTCGAGGTGCGCGCGGACGGCACCGTGCCCGCCGACGACGGCGCCGCCGTGCACCCGCGCTGGGCCTCGTGGCCGGCGCGCCTCGGCCTGGTGGCCGCGCTGGTCGGCGGCACGCTCGCGCTGACGCCGCTGTTCCGGGCGCTCGGCTCCTACGAGCCGGTGTGGGCCGACGCGTGGATCTTCATGGGCTCGCTGCTGGCCACCTACGGCATGGCCAAGGGCTGGGTCGAGTTCTGGCTGATCTGGGTGGCGGTCGACCTGGTCGGCGTGCCGCTGCTGCTGAGCGCCGGGTACTGGGCCTCCGCCGCGATGTACGTGTTCTACGGCGTGTTCACGCTCATCGGGTTCTTCGTGTGGCGGCGGGTCAACGCCCGCGAGCGCGCCGGCGCGACGGCGGTCAGCCCGGCCTGACGGCGGCGTCCAGCTGCGCAGCGTCCAGCCGCGCCGCAGGCTCCAGCGGCGGGATCCGCGAGTGTCGTAGTTTCCCGGCCACCTGGCCCCGGAAGCCGGGAAACTACGACGCTCGTCGCGCCGCGCGCGCCCTCCCGGGCGCGCGCGGCGGCCGCTCCGTAGGGTCGGGCCCGTGAGCGACCTCTTCCTCGAGCGCGCCCCGCGCGACCCGGCGCTGCCGCGCCCGGCGCGCGTCGGCGTCGTCGGCTCCGGCTTCCGCGCCCGGACCATGCTGCGCGTCATGGCCGCGCTGCCGGAGTGGTTCGACGTCGTGGGCGTGACCGCCCGCAACGCCGCCGACCGCGAGCTCCTGGCCGGCCGCGGCTTCGCGGCGCACCCCGACCTCGACGGGCTGCTGGCCGGGTCGAGCGCGAAGCCCGCGCCCGACGTCGTCGTCGTGACCGTGCCGGCCGGCCCCGCGCAGCAGGTCGTGGCGGCGCTGGCCGACGCCGGCGTGCCGGCCCTCCTCGAGACGCCGGCGGCCGGGACGGTGCCCGAGCTCATCGCCCTGCACCGGCGGGTCGAGGACGGCGCGTGCGTGCACGTGGCCGAGCAGTACCACCTCGAGCCGCTCGTCTCGGCGCAGCTCGGGGTCGCCGCCTCCGGCCGGCTGGGCACGGTGACCGACGCCCACGTGGGCGTGGCGCACGACTACCACGGGCTGTCGGTGCTGCGCCGGGCGCTCGGCGTCGACTTCGCCGAGCCGCTGGTCACGGCCCGCCGCGACGCCCGCCGGGTGCTGCCGAGCCCGTCCCGGTACGCCGACCCGGCCGACCTCGCGCCCGTGGACACCGTGCACGCGCTCGCCTGGCTCGACTACGGCGACCGGCTCGGCGTCTACGACTTCGACGACGTGCAGTACCGCTCGTGGGTCCGCTCCCCCGCCGTGCTGCTGCGGGGCGAGCGCGGCGAGCTGCGCGACGACGTCGTGCGCCACGTGGGCGACGACGGCCAGCCACGCGTGGCGCGGCTCGAGCGGGTGGCGGCCGGCGGCGCGGGCTCCCACGAGGGGCTGTTCCTGCGCGGCTACCTGCTCGACGGCGAGTGGGCGTACCGCAACCCGTTCCGGCCGGCGCGGCTCGCCGACGAGGACCTCGGCATCGCCCACCTGCTGGCGCGCACCGCGGCGCACGTGCTGGCCGGCGGGCCGTCGCCGTACGAGGTGGCCGAGGCCGCGCAGGACCAGTACCTGCAGCTGGCCGTGCGCGAGGCCGCCGCCGGCGGGGCGCCCGTGCGCGCCGTGCGCCAGGAGTGGGCCGACGGCAAGGGCTGCCGCGGCCGCTGAGGCGACCGACGGCGCGGTCGACGACGGCCAGGGGTGCGCCAGGCGGCCGTCCCCGCACCCGTCTGTTCGGTGCTTCGGGGGCAGATCGGTGATCCGGATCGCCGGTCCGCCCCCGAATCACCGAACGGACGAGGTGGCGGGCCGCGGCGTCGAGGCGTCGGGACCGCGCCTCGCGCCGTGGCGGCCGCGCGTCAGGCGTAGGCCGGCACGACGGCGTCGAGGGCTGTGGCGGCCGCGCGTCGCGCCCTGGCGGCCGCGCGTCAGGCGTAGACCGGCACGACGGCGTCGAGCGCCGTGCGGAACGCCGCCGTGGTGCGGGCGACGCAGTCGCGCGCCTCCGCGTCGGGCAGCACCGGGCCCCCCGAGGTGTGGTCGATGTGGGTGTCCAGCACGAACCGGCCGGGCGTCACGTGCGCGGCGCCCAGCGACACGAGCACCGGCCGCAGCGCGTAGTCGAGCGCCAGGACGTGCGCCACGGTGCCGCCGGTGGCCAGCGGGAGCACCACCTTGTCGCGCAGCGCCCCCTGCGGCAGCAGGTCGAGGAACACCTTGAGCAGCCCGGAGTAGGCGGCCTTGTAGACCGGGGTGGCCACGACGAGCGCGTCGGCGGCGCGGACCTGCTCGACCGCCTCGGCGATCAGCGGGTCGGAGGTGTCGGCGTGCAGCAGCGCCTCGGCCGGCAGCGAGCGCAGGTGCAGGAGCGCGACGTCGTGGCCCTCGGCGGCGAGCTCGTCGCCGACGTGGGCGGCCAGCGAGGTGGTGCGGGACCGGGCCGACGGGCTGCCGGCAAGGACGAGGACGGAGGCCATGGGTGCTCCTTCGGGGCGGTGCGGGGCAGGACGGTGCTGAGCGGTGCAGGCACGCCGGTGGCAGGCAGGGCGGGCCGGGGCAGGCGGGGAGGACCACGGCGGAGGGCCGCAGCGGCGGAGGGACGACGGCGGTGGGTCCGCCGCGGGCGCCGGCCGACGGCACGGAGCCGGGGAAATCCGGGCGGCCGGCGCGGGCTGGCGCCGGACCGTCAGCGGCGACGGGTCAGCGACAACACATGTCGCCGCACGCCGACAGGCACATCGCCATGCCGACGACGGGGGCGTCGTGCGGCACGGTCTGCAGTCGGCTGCTGGTCATGGCGACGACCCTCGCAGCCGCGCCACGCGGTGGACAAGGGGGCGTCCACGATATGGTCGGGCAATCGTCTCGCTTCGTGGACAAGCGTGAGACGGTCCGGCGGCTTGCCGCACGCGGCCGCCAGGCGCAGTGTCGAACCATGCTCATCGCAGAAGACCTGCTGCTGCTCGCGTACGACGACGAGTCGGGCGCCGAGTCCGGTCTCGCCAACCTCGACTACCGGCTCGGGGGCGCCCTGCTCGTGGAGCTGGCCATGGCCGGGCGCGTCGACGTCGCCGGCGAGGGAACCGACGGAGGTGCCGGAGGGGGTGCCGACGGGGGTGCCGGCGGGACACCGGTCGGCACGCTGCCGGGCGGCCGCGCCCCCGACCCGGCCAAGGAGGCAGCGAAGGCGACCGTCGTCGTGCGCGACCCCTCCCCCACCGGCCACCCGGCGCTGGACGCGGCCCTCGCCGTCGTCGCCGAGAAGCCGCGGCGAGCCAAGGACCTCGTCGAGCCGCTCTCGCGCGGCGCGCGCGAGCGGCTGCTGCAGGCGCTGGCCGACCGCGGCGTGCTGCGCCGCGAGGAGCGCAAGGTGCTCGCGATCTTCCCGACCACGCGCTGGCCCGCGGAGGAGCAGGCGCACGAGGCTGCGCTGCGGCGGCGGCTGACCGCGGTGCTGGTGGACGGGCTCACCCCCGACCCGCGCACGGCGGCGCTGGCCGCGCTGCTCAAGGGCTCGGGCTTCGTGTCGCGGCTCGTGGCCAAGCCGGACCGCAGGCGCGCCGAGGCGCGGGTTGACGAGCTCGCCGCGTCGGCGTGGGTGGCCGACGGCGTCGCGGCGGCCGTGGCCGCGCAGGCGGCGATGTCGGCCGCGCTCACCGCCGCCGTCATGGTGACCACGACCGTGCCGGCAACGAGCTGAGGCGCCGTGGCGACGACGAGCGCCGGCCTGCTCCTGTACCGCCGGACCGCGACGGCGGACGGCGGTGGCGGCTTCGAGGTGCTGCTCGCCCACATGGGCGGCCCGTTCTGGGCGCGCAAGGACGCCGGCGCGTGGACCATCCCCAAGGGCGAGCTCGAGGACGGCGAGGTCCCGCACGGCGCCGCGCTGCGGGAGGCCGCCGAGGAGCTCGGCGTCGTGCTGCCCGAGCCGCCCGTGCCCGACGTCGACCTCGGGGAGGTGCGTCAGCGCAGCGGCAAGCGGGTCCTGGCGTGGGCGCGCGAGGCGCCGCCCGGTGTCGACCTCACGGACGTGCGGAGCAACCTCGTCGAGGTCGAGTGGCCGCCGCGCTCCGGGCGGCGGGTGCAGGTGCCGGAGATCGACCGCGCGGCGTGGTTCGCGCCCGACGACGCCCGGCGGGTGATCGTCAGCGCGCAGGCCGAGCTGGTCGACCGGCTCGCCGCCCACCTGGCCGCCGACCCGGCCGCCGACCCGGCCGCCGACTGACGCGTTCCGGGTCCCTGGCGGTCCGAGACAGAGGGGTCTGTCTCGGACCGTCAGGGACCCGGAACGGCGGCGCGGGGTCGGCCAGAGGCGGTGATGGAGCGCCGGTCAGACGAACGCCGAGACGCCCGTGATGTCGCGGCCCACGATGAGGGCGTTCATCGACTCGGTGCCCTCGTAGGTGTGCAGCGCCTCGATGTCGGCGAAGTGCCGCGCCACCCGGTTGCCCAGCAGGATGCCGTTGCCGCCGAGCATGTCCCGGGCGGTCGACGCCACCTCGCGCGCGCCGCGGGTGCAGGTGAGCTTCGCGAGCGAGGCCTGCGGGCCGCTGAGCGCGCCGCGCTCGGCCAGCCGCGTCGTCTGCGCCACGAGCAGCTGCATCTGCGTGAGCGTGGCCAGCATCCGGGCGAGCCGCTCCTGGACGAGCTGGCTGGCGGCCAGCGGCCGGCCGAACTGGATGCGCTGGCCCACGTACTGCACGGCCGCCTCGTAGCAGGCCGTGGCATGCCCGACGGCGGACCAGGCGACGCCGAGGCGGGTGGCGAACAGCACCTCCGAGGTCGCCCTGAACGACGTCGCGCCCGGCAGCGCCGCGTCGGCGGGCACGAAGACGTCGTCGAGCACGATGTGCGCCTGCCAGATCGCCCGCAGCGACGCCTTGCCTTCGATGGTGGTGGCGCGGTAGCCGGGCGCGTCCTGCGGCACGACGAAGCCGTGCACCTGGCCGTCGCCGCCCTCGCCGACCAGCCTGGCCCACACCACCGCGATGTGGCCGCACGAGCCGAAGCCGATCCACTTCTTCTCGCCGTCGATGACGTAGCCCTCGACGCCGTCGCGCACCGCGCGCCGCGCCGTCGTCTCGAGCGAGACCGAGTCCGACCCGTGGGTGGGCTCGGTGAGCGCGAACGCGCCCAGGACCTCGCCGCGCGCCATCGGCTCGGCGTACCGCTCCACCTGCTCGGGCGAGCCGTGCAGCACGATCGAGCGCAGCGCCAGGCCGCCCTGCACGCCGCAGATCGTGGCCATCGAGCCGTCGCCCCGGGACATCTCCATGCTGGCCAGGCCCTCGGCCATGAGCGAGATGCGCGGGCGGCCGGGCACGTCGACGCCGTCGCGCAGGAGGTCGAGGTCGGCCATCCGCTTGACGAGGTCGAACGGCACCTCGGCGCGCTCCCAGTAGCCGTCGATGACCGGCAGCACCTCCGCCTGCACGAACTCGCGCACCGTGAGCCGGTGGGCCTGCTCCTCGGGCGTGACGTCGGCGAACGCGCCGAGGTAGTCGACGTCGAGGGGCTGGGAGACGTCGTAGTCGGGGGCGGTGACCCCGGGCATGATCGGGGGCCGGGCGGCGGTCATCGGTGCTCCGCTTCGTCGAGGGGCTGCTGCGTCCCCCTCATGCTTCTCCGCAACGGCGTCTCACGTCAAGCGATACCGCGTATCAGGTCGGCGCGCAGGCGGAGGCCGGCCGCCGGCCGCCGCGCGCCGCGTCAGCCGCCCGCGAACGTCAGCACGAGCAGCGTCACGTTGAGCACCACGATGACGCCCGCGACCAGCCCCGCGAACACCTGCGTTCCGAGCGCGTTGCGGTGCTCCCCGAGCAGGTCTCGGCGCCGGGTCAGGACCACCAGCGGGATCATCGCGAACGGGATGCCGAAGCTCAGCACCACCTGGCTCACCACGAGCATCCACGTGGGCGACAGCCCGGTGGCCAGCAGCAGCACGGCCGGGACCAGCGTCACCAGCCGCCGGCCGAGCAGCGGCACCCGCACCTTGAGCAGGCCCGCCATGATCTCGGCGCCGGCGTAGGCGCCCACCGACGTCGAGGCCAGGCCCGAGCACAGCAGCCCGATCCCGAACAGCAGGCCGACGGCCGGGCCGAGCGCGGCGGTGATCGCCGCGTGCGCGCCCTCGATGGTGTCCGTGCCGGCGACGCCGGTGCCGTGCAGCGCCGAGGCCGCGAGCAGCAGCATCCCGATGTTGACGCCGCCGGCCAGCACCAGGGCGAGCACCACGTCCCAGCGGGTGGCCGTGAGCAGGCGCCGCGTGGACGCGCCGCGGGCGAGCTCGGGCGGCAGACCCTGCCGGCGGCGCTGCGCGACGTCGTACGCGACCCGGTCGCGCGCCAGCGACGAGTGCAGGTAGATGGCGTGCGGCATCACCGTCGCGCCGAGCATCGAGGCCGCGAGCAGCAGCGAGTCCGCACCCTCCAGGCGCGGCACGAGCCCGTCGAGCACGCTGCCGGCGTCGGGCGGCGGGAACAGCAGGCCGGCGCAGAAACCGACGGCGAGCACGGCGAGCATGGCGGTGACGACCTGCTCGAACACCCGCTGCCCGTGGCGCGCCTGCAGCGCGAGCAGCACCAGGGACACGACGCCGGTGATGAGGCCGCCGACCACGAGCGGCACGCCGAACAGCAGGTACAGCGCGATCGCGCCGCCGATGACCTCCGCCAGGTCCGTGGCCGCGGCGACGACCTCCGCCTGCCCCCAGTACGCCAGGCGCGCCGGCCGCGGCAGCCGCTCCCCCAGCACCTCGGGCAGGGAGCGGCCGGTGACCACGCCGAGCTTGGCGGACAGGTACTGCACCAGCACGGCCATGACGTTCGCCGCCACGAGCACCCACACGAGCAGGTAGCCGTACCGGGCGCCGGCGGTGAGGTTGGCCGCCACGTTGCCGGGGTCGACGTAGGCGATGGCCGCGACGAACGCCGGGCCGAGCAGCGCGACGATCCGCAAGCGGGCCACCGACGTCGGGCTCCCCTTCGGCAGCCGCGGCTCGCCCCGCCCCGGCGCGGTCTCGACACCCTCGTGCGCAGCAGCCTGGCTCACCTGCGACCTCCTCCAGCGGCACCCTCATCACCTGCGTGGACACCGATCCTGGCACAGGTTTCGGTTGTCCGAAACCTGTGCCGCCCGCCGCCCTCAGTCGCCGAGATAGAGAGCTCCCGCGCCGAGATAGAGAGTTGGCGCACCGAGATAGAGAGGCCGTCGGCCTCTCTATCTCGGCAAGACGGCTCTCTACCTCGGCGGGCTCCCGGCGGCGCCGCAGCGGCGTCTGACACCATGTGGCCGTGCCCCCCGAACCCCCGCACGACACCGAGCGCGACGCCGAGCACGACACCGACCAGCGCACCGTGACGCCCGGCGCCGCCTCCCGGTCCGCCGGCCCGCGCGGGGCGCTGGAGCGCGCCGTCCTGTCCGGCCCGGCGCTCGCCGCCGGCTTCGTGCTCGCGCACCTGTGGCTGGTGCTGGACGCGGTCTCGTGGCGCGGCCAGATCTACGGGGACGTCACGCTCTACGAGTGGTGGGCCCGCAACGGCCTGTCGACCGGCCAGTGGCCGGTGCTCGACTACGACTGGGTCTATCCGGCCGCCGCGCTGGTCCCCGTGACGCTGCCCGCGCTCGTGACGGTCTCCACGCTGGGCTACGAGGTGGTGTGGACGGCGTTCGTGGTCGCGCTCGACGCCGTCGCCGTGTGGCGGCTGGCCCGCTCGGCGCCGCGCGGGCGGGTGGCCGCGTGGTGGTGGCTGCTGTTCCTCGTCGCGCTGGGGCCGATCTTCCTGGGCAGGCTCGACGGCGTCGTCGCCCCGATCATCGTGCTCGCGCTGCTGTGGGCGGGCCGCCGCCCGGCGGTCGCGACGGCGGTGGCCACGCTCGGCGCGTGGATCAAGATCGCGCCGGGCGCCGTCGTCGTCGCGCTGGCCGCCACCGCGCGGCGCGGGCGCGACCTGCTGCGCGACGTCGTCGTCCCGGGCGCGCTGGTCAGCGTCGTGGTGGTGGGCCTGGCGCTGCTCGGCGGCGCCGGCGAGCGCGCGTGGAGCGTGTTCGGCCAGCAGGGTGCGCGCACGCTGCAGGCCGAGTCCGTGGCCGCCACCTGGTTCAGCGTGGCCCGGCTGTGGGACCCGACCGTGCGGATCGACTACAACGACGTCATCTACACCTACGAGGTGCAGGGCGACGCGGCGCGGCAGGTCGCCTCCGCGCTCGACGGCCTGCTGCCCGTGGCGGTGCTGGCCGTGGCCGCGCTGGCGTGGGCGGCCGCCCGACCCGGGCACGAGCAGCACCCCGAGCCCCTGCTCGCCGAGCACCGTCATGAGCCCGTCGAGCACCTGCACGCTCACCGGGTCGCGGAAGGCCCGGCCGGGCTGGTCGCCGATGACCACGCCCACGATGC
>NZ_LWGM01000378.1 GCF_001750215.1 Isoptericola variabilis
CGGGCACCGCGCACACCGCACCGCCACCGGACGCCGCACCGCCCCCGGACGCCGCACCGGGCCTGACCGGGTACGCGGCCGAGGTCGCGGGCGCGTACGCCTCCCCCGGCGGCACGCTGCCGCTCGGCGCGCTGCTGGAGGGCGAGGTGGGCGGCGACGCCGTCCCGAACGCCGGCGCCCAGGTGGGCCTCGCGCTGCGGATGCTCAACCGCCACGGGCTCGTCGCGGGCGCGACCGGCACGGGCAAGACGAAGACGCTCCAGGGCATGGCCGAGGGGCTGTCGGACGCGGGCGTGCCGGTGTTCCTCGCCGACATCAAGGGCGACCTGTCGGGCCTGGCCGTCCCGGGCGAGCGCAGCGACGCGATCGCGCGCCGGGCGCAGGGCATCGGCCAGCCGTGGCGGCCCACCGCCTACCCGGTGGAGCTCTACTCGTTGGGCGGCCTCGGCCCGGGCGTGCCGATCCGCACCACCGTCACCGACTTCGGGCCGCTGCTGCTCAGCAAGGTGCTGGGCCTCAACGCCACCCAGGAGTCCAGCCTGGGGCTGGTCTTCCACTGGGCGGACTCCCAGGGCCTGGCGCTGCTCGACCTCGAGGACCTGGCTGCTCGACCTCGAGGACCTGCGGGCCACGATCGCCCACCTCACCTCGGACGACGGGAAGGCCGAGCTCAAGGGCGTCGGCGGCGTCTCGTCGGCCACCGCCGGGGTGATCCTGCGCGAGATCGTGGCGCTGCAGGCGCAGGGCGCCGACGTGTTCTTCGGCGAGCCGGCCTTCGCGACGTCGGACCTGCTGCGCACCACCGCCGACGGCAGGGGCGTGGTCTCCTGCCTCGAGCTGCCCGCCGTCCAGGACCGCCCGGCGCTCTTCTCGACGTTCCTCATGTGGCTGCTCGCCGACCTGTTCCAGGAGCTGCCCGAGGTGGGCGACCCCGACCGGCCGCGGCTGGTGTTCTTCTTCGACGAGGCGCACCTGCTGTTCACCGGCGCCTCGAAGGAGTTCCTCCAGCAGGTGACCCAGACGGTGCGGCTGGTCCGGTCCAAGGGGGTGGGCGTCTTCTTCGTCACCCAGTCGCCCAAGGACGTGCCGGCCGACGTCCTCGCCCAGCTCGGCAACCGGGTGCAGCACGCGCTGCGGGCGTTCACGCCCGACGACGCGACCGCCCTGCGCCGGGCGGTGCGCACGTTCCCCGAGTCCCCCTACGACCTCGAGCGGCTGCTGCAGTCGCTCGGCACGGGCGAGGCCGTGGTCACCGCGCTCACCGAGGACGGCACGCCGGCGCCGGTCGCCTGGACGCGCGTCCGGGCCCCGCAGTCGGCCATGGCGCCCGCGCCGCAGGACGTCGCCGAGCGGATCGTGGCCGCCTCCCCGGGCCGGCGGGCCTACGGCACGGCGGTCGACCGGGAGTCGGCGGCCGAGCTGCTCCAGGTCCGCGCCCAGGAGCAGGCGGCCGCGCGGGCCGCGGCGGAGGCGGCGGCCGAGCGCGCCGAGGAGGCGGAGCGGGCGCGGCGGGAGCAGACCGAGCTGGCGGAGCGGCGCGCGCGGCTCGAGCGCGAGGCGGCCGGCGGCCCGGCCGTCGCCGACCCGGCCCTTCGCGCGCCCAGCCGTCGACCTCCACCACGTGCAGCTCGACGTCGATGCCGCGCGTGCGCACCCAGTGCCGGGCGAGCTCGCCGACCGTCAGGGAGTGC
>NZ_LWGM01000379.1 GCF_001750215.1 Isoptericola variabilis
GCCTTCCTCGCCGGGAGCGGCGCCCGCCGTGGGCGCCGCGGCACCGATCCTCGCCGATCACGGCGGCGCGGCGGGAGCTCCCCGGGCGTGTCGGCGGTGTGCCGTTGCCGACACCGGCCTGCCTGCCGCACGAGCCCTGGCTGACCGTCCGCCTGCCCGGCGCCGCCGCGGGCCTGCTCCCGACCCCCTCCCCCGTCCTGACCCCGAAGGAAGTGCCCGATGGCCGCTGACGTGCTCGTCCGGCTCCGCCAGGAGCTGCCCACCCTGCGCCCGGCCGAGGCGCGCATCGCCGAGTCCGTGCTCGACGACCCCGCCGGCGTCGTCGCCTCGACCATCACCGAGCTCGCCGCGCGCGCCGGCACGTCGCAGGCCACCGTGGTGCGGTTCTGCCGCGCCGTGGGCTACGCCGGCTACCCGGAGTTCCGCATCGACCTGGCCCAGGCCACCAGCCGCCGCGCGGTGGAGCTCGAGCGCTCCGGGATCGCCGAGGGCGAGATCAACGAGACCGACACGGCCACCGACGTCGTCTCCAAGATCGCGTTCCACGAGGCCCGCACCATCGAGGAGACCGCGCGCCTGCTCGACCTCGACGCCCTCGAGCGCGCCGCCGAGGCCGTCGCCCAGGCGTCGCAGGTGGGCGTCTACGGCGTCGGGTCCAGCGGGCTGACCTGCCAGGACCTGGCCCAGAAGCTGTCGCGCATCGGCCTGGTGTGCGCCGCACCGGTGGACCCGCACCTGCAGCTCACCTCGGCCGCGCTGCTGGACGCGGGCTCGGTGGCCGTCGGCGTCTCCCACACCGGCACCACCGTGGAGCCGCACCAGGCGCTCAGCCTCGCGCGCGACCGCGGCGCCCTCACCGTCGCGGTCACCAACTTCCCGTCCTCGCCCCTCGCGTCGGTCGCCGACGTCGTGCTCACCACGACGGCGCGCGAGACCCGCTTCCGGTCCGGGGCGATGTCGAGCCGCATCGCCCAGCTGGCCGTCGTCGACTTCCTCTTCGTGCGCGTCGCCCAGCGGCGCTACGACCAGACGGCGGCCGCGCTCAAGGCCACCTACGACGCGGTGCAGCAGCGCCGCCTGGACCAGCGCCGATGACGACGACGACGCCGATGACGACGCCGACTCCCGCGCCCGCCCTCGCCGTGCGCACCGACCTGCTCACGCGGGTCACGCACGCCCACGACGCCTCGCACGTGCTGCTGCGCCCGGCGGCGGTGGCACGGGCGCACGGCGTCGAGGGCGTCGTCGCCGCCCTGGCCCGGGCGCGCGCCGACGGCCTGCCGGTGACGTTCCGCTCCGGCGGCACGAGCCTGTCGGGGCAGGCGGCGGGCTCCGGGCTGCTGGTGGACACCCGCACCGGGTTCACCCGCGTCGAGGTGCTCGACGGCGGCGCCCGGGTGCGCTGCGAGCCGGGCGTCACGCTCGCGTCGGTCAACGCCCGGCTCGCGCCGTACGGCCGGCGGCTGGGCCCCGACCCGTCGAGCGAGATCGCCTGCACCGTGGGCGGCGTCGTCGCGAACAACTCCTCCGGCATGGCGTGCGGCACCGTCGACACCGCCTACGCTCGTGCGCGAGCGGCTGCAGGCGCCGGGCGCCCGAGCAGGCACCGGCGCCGGCGGGGACGGCGGCAGGGCCGGGGACGACGGCAGGGCCGGGGACGACGGCGTCGTGCTGGGCGAGGCGACGC
>NZ_LWGM01000380.1 GCF_001750215.1 Isoptericola variabilis
AGCCGGCGCAGGAGCGCGGGACCGCCGGCGCCGGCGTCCGCGCCGGCCAGCGCGCGGGCGGCCTCGCGCAGCGTCAGGTGCAGGTTCGTGCCGGTGTCGCCGTCCGCGACGGGGAAGACGTTGACGCGGTCGATGGCGGTACGCTCGCGCGCCAGGGCACCGACCGCGAGGGAGGCCCAGGCGCGCACGACGGCCCCACGGAGCTCGTCGGTCACGCGCGCCTCCTCGTCCCCGTGCGGATCTCGCCCGGGCTGACGTCCACGGTAGCGGCGCGGGCGGGTGACCGGACCCACGTTGGAGACCGCCGCGGGCGTCGGCTATCCTGTCGTGGTTGCCCGGTCCCGATCGGGCCCCCGACCTTTCCACCACCACGTCGACGCTGCCCCGCAGCGGACGTGCACGACACATCAGGAGACACCGTGGCTGCCAACTGCGACGTCTGCGGCAAGGGCCCGGGCTTCGGGCACAGCATCTCGCACTCCCACATCCGCACCAAGCGCCGCTGGAACCCGAACATCCAGCGCGTGCGTGCCGTGGTCGCGGGCACCCCGAAGCGCGTCAACGTGTGCACCTCGTGCCTCAAGGCCGGCAAGGTCACGCGCCAGGCGTGAGCCCGCTGCGCTGACGGGTTCCCCCGCAGCACTGCCTCAGCATCCGCACGGAGCCCGCCGGGACACGTCCCGGCGGGCTCCGTCGCGTCCCGGCACCGTCCGACTGCCAAGAGTTCGTGAAGGGTTCACCAATATCGCTTGGTCAGCAGCCCTGCAGGTGGCACGCTAAGCGCATGACGGTGGATCTCGAAGGCGTGACCATCCGGCCCGCCAAGACGTCCGACGCCCAGGCCATCGCCCAGGTGGACGTGACCTCGTGGCGCAGCGCCTACTCCAGCATCCTGCCGGAGGCCTTCCTCGAGGGCCTCGACCCCGCCGTGCGCGCCCAGCGGTGGCAGACGGCGATCGCCGAGAGCGACGGCTCGCGCCCCGGCGGGTCCCGCGTGCTCGTGGCCGAGTCCGGGAACCGCACCGTCGGCTTCGCCAGCTTCGGCCCCTCGCTCGACGAGGACGCCGAGGCCGGCACGCAGGAGCTGTACGCCATGTACCTGGAGCCGGGCGCCTGGGGCCGCGGCGTGGCGCGCGAGCTCATGCGCACCGTGCTGGCCGACCTGCCGCCCGGCACCCCGATGACCCTGTGGGTGCTCGCCGACAACGAGCGCGCGCAGCACTTCTACCGGCGGCACGGCTTCCAGGCCGACGGGGTCGAGCGCATCGACGAGCTCGGCGGCACCCCCGTCACCGAGGTGCGCTACCGCCGCGGCTGAGCGCCCGCCGGTCCCCTGCCGCTCCCCCGCCGCTCCCCCCGCCGACGGCCGGGCGTCGGCGGTCAGCCGCCGAAGTGGTCCCAGCCGGGGCCGACGTCGGGCGTCGCGCCGTCGACCGTGACCCCGGGCCGGACGCCGTCGGCCGCCCGCACGCGCCCGACGGCGCGGAAGCCCGGGGGCAGGGCCGCGTCCGCCGGGAAGGTCGCGAGCAGCCCGTGGTCCTCCCCGCCGCCGAGCACCCAGCCGAGGGCCGTGCGGTCGTCCGCGCCGAGGGCCGCGGCCGCCGGGGCGAGCGTGGCGACGTCCGGCGCGAGCAGGCCGCCGTCCAGGTCCACGACGACCCCGCTCGCCGCCGAGCAC
>NZ_LWGM01000381.1 GCF_001750215.1 Isoptericola variabilis
CTGCACGCACCCTGCCGGCTGCAACGAGCAGTCCTGGTCGGCGGTGGGCACGCCGAGCGCCCCGTCCGCACCACCGAGCCGATCCCACTCCGCCTGCATCTGCGGCGAGACGGAGAACCCCGACGTGTTCTCTGCCACCCACGTGCGGATCGCGGGGATCTGCGAGTAGATGTTGACGCCTGGGCACGTCGTCTGTCCCACGTCGCGATGGCCGACGATCGTGGGGATCGTCCGGCCGTTGACGTAGGCGGTGCCCCTGGCGTCGATCTGCAGTGCGCTGAACTTCCAGGCGATCACCCGCTGGACAGCGTCGAGCGCCGCGCGCGTCGGTGTGGCCGTCTCGTAGTTTCCGAGTACGGAGACGCCGAACATGTTGGTGTTGTAGTTCACGGCGTGGGCGCCGATCGGCTGGTTCAGCACCCCGCCCGAGCGACCCTCCCAGACGCGGCCGAACTTGTCGACGAGGTAGTTGTAGCCGATGTCGCCCCAGCCGCGGGTCTGCGCGTGGTAGGTGTAGATCCCTCGGAGGATGGCGGGCACCTGGTCCGGGGTGTAGGTGTTGGTGCCGGCGGTGTGATGGATCACTGCGCCCTTGAAGGAACCCTGCTTCGGCATCCACGTCATGAGGCTCTCGTCCGCACCCCAGTCGGCACGGCTGTAGATCCAGGGCACGGCGGACGACGCAGCCGCGGTCCTGGCCGCGGCGTGGGCAGACCGGCTGGCGCCACCCGCTCCGCCACCGTCGCCGAGGGTGGCCGTCGCCGCGACGGTCTCAGCCGAGCTCGGCACCGGAGGGATGCGCGCGTCGGCGGCGTCCGCATGAGGGTCGATGACGGTCAGCCGGACATCGGTCACCGCCTGCGGGTCAGCAGCGACGACGCGGGCCTGGACCCGCTCGACGTCACCCACCACGGTCGGCGCCGTGCCCGGACGGCTCTCCGCCGGAGCGCCCTCGTCGAGCTCGGCCGGCACGTCCTCCCAAGCCGTCCAGTTGTCCCCTGTCGGCGCGGAGCGGACCTGTACGGTCACGGGGCTCTCGCCGTGACTCCACTGCCAGGTCACCCCGACGGTCGCGTACCCCGTGACGGCAGACTCCGCGACGAGGGCCTGCGACGAGTCCACGTCCGTCTTGTCCTGCACCGCGGCCTCGGCCGCTGCGTCCGCGAGCGGGGCAGGCGCGTCGACGACCGGCTCAAGCGCTACGTCGATGGCGTCTGTCTCGACGAAGCTTCGTGCCGGGCGCGTCTCCTCGAAGGACGCAGCGCCCGACGCGGGCACGGTCGTCGCAACGAGGCTGCTCGTCGGCACGGGCGCCTGCGCTGCGGCCGCGGCCGTCGCCGTCATGCTCGTCATCAGTGAGCCGACGGTGAGCAGCGCGGTCACCCATCGGCCTGTCACGCTGCGGTCGGTCCGCGATGTCATAGTCATCCCCCGGGTGGATCGGCGTCGGTCGTGGTACGCCGGTGGCGTATCGGGCGCGCCTTGTCACCCCCCTCATCGACCGGCGAGGCGCGGCGTGAAGTGCAGACGGGTCAGGTGGTGCGGGGGCCGGTGGCGGCGGTCCAGGTGATGGCGCCGTGCTGGAACTGCTGGGTGCAGCCGGTGGGTGCGCAGGTCAGCACGGTGGTGCGGGCCAGGCCCAGGCGGGAGGTGGGGCC
>NZ_LWGM01000382.1 GCF_001750215.1 Isoptericola variabilis
CGGACCGTCAGCCGGCCAGCCGCAGCTGCACGGCGCGGCCCGCGACCCCGACGGCGAGCACCGCCAGGCCGGCCAGCACCGCCGTCGACGGCAGCGTGAGGCACAGCGCCGCGCACGCCGCCGCGCCGAACGCCTGCAGCGCGCGCGGGAACCGGCGGTCGGCGCCGGTCTGGGTGTACGCCGCCACGTTGGCCACCAGGTAGTACACGAGCACGCCGAACGAGCTGAACCCGATCGCGCCGCGCAGGTCGACGGCGAGCACGAGCGCCACGACCACCGCCGCCACGGCCACCTCGGCGTGGTGCGGCACCCGGTGGCGGGGGTGGACGGCGGCGAGCGGGCGGGGCAGGTCGCGCTCGCGCGCCATGGCCAGGGCGGTGCGGCTGATCCCGGCCAGGAGCGCCAGCAGTGCGCCGAGGGACGCCACCGCCGCGGCGGCCCGCACGAGCACGCCGGCCCACGGCGCGTGCGCCACGGCGTCGGACAGCGGCGCCGTCGACGCCGCGAGCCCGTCGAGGCCGAGCACCGCCAGCAGGGTGACCGCGACCAGGGCGTACAGGACCACGGTGATCGCCAGGGCGATGCCGATCGCGCGGGGGATGGTGCGGCGCGGGCTGCGCACCTCCTCCCCGAGCGTGGCGACGCGGGCGTAGCCGGCGAACGCGAAGAACAGCAGGCCGGCGGCCTGCAGCACGCCGAGCCAGCCGCCCGGCGTCGCGGGCTCCGCGGCGGTCAGCGGCACGGGTCCGCTGCCCGCCGCGACCCCGCGCCCCGCCCACGCCACCACGAGGGTCACCGCGAGCGCCGCCAGCACGGACGCGACGATCCACCGGGCCACCCGGGCGGTGCGGGTGACGCCGCGGTACCCGGCCGCCGCCAGGGCGACGACGGCGAGGGCCGCCGCGAGGCGCCGCCACGGCTCCGGGGCGCCGGCGGGGACGGCGTACGCGGCGAAGGTCAGCGCCATCGCGGCGCAGCTCGCCGTCTTGCCGACCACGAACCCCCACCCGGCCACGAACCCCCACCACGGCCCGAGGCGCTCGCGGCCGTAGAGGTAGGTGCCGCCCGAGGCCGGGTACTGCGCGGCGAGCTGGGCGGAGCTGGTGGCGTTGGCGTAGGCGACCGCGGCCGCCAGCGCCAGGGCGACGAGCAGCGCGCCGGCGGCGCCCGTGGGCAGCACCGCCCGGGCCGCGGGGGCGAAGGCGGCGAACACGCCGGCGCCGATCATCGCGCCGAGCCCGATGACGACGGCGTCGGCGGTGCCGAGGCGGCGGGCGAGCTGTTCCACGGGAAGGATCCTGGTCGCGGGTCGGCGCCGCGGCCGGCGCGCCGCGCCGGGCGTCACCTCCCGGCCACCGGGGCATGTGTCCGAGATCTCCACACGTTCACCCCCCGTTTCCTGTGTTTCCCCAGGTTGGGGCGCCAGAATGGGAGCATGTCACCGAGGACGAGCGAGACGACGACGCCTCTGCGGGCCTTCGCGCCCGCGCGCGTCGCCGCGGCCGGCCTCCTCGCCCTGGCGGGCATGCTGCCCCTCGGCGCCACGGCCACCGCCGCCGAGGCCGCCCAGATCGTCGCCGCCGTCCAGCCGCACGTCGTGGCCGCGCAGGCGCGGGCCCAGGCCATCGAGCGGGACCTCGACGCGGCC
>NZ_LWGM01000383.1 GCF_001750215.1 Isoptericola variabilis
TCTCCCGGTGGGGCGCGGGCTGCTGGGCCGCGTGCTCGACGGCCTGGGCCGCCCCATCGACGGACGCGGGCCGCTGCGCGCCGAGGCGTGGGTGCCGGTCGAGGCCGCCGCCCCGCACCCGCTCGAGCGCGCCCGCGTGGACACCCCGATGCCGCTGGGCGTGCGCGTGCTCGACACGCTCACCGCCGCCGGGCGCGGGCAGCGACTGGGCCTGTTCGCCGGCTCCGGCGTGGGCAAGTCGAGCCTGCTGTCGATGATCGCGCGCGGCACCGCCGCGGAGGCCAGCGTCATCTCGCTGGTCGGCGAGCGCGGCCGCGAGGTGCGCGAGTTCCTCGAGGACGACCTGGGGCCCGAGGGCCTGGCCCGCTCCGTCGTCGTGGTCGCCACGTCCGACGCGCCGCCGCTGGTGCGCCAGCGCTCGGCGTTCGTGGCGACCCGCATCGCCGAGCACCTGCGCGACGCCGGCCTGCACGCGGTGCTGATGATGGACTCCCTGACCCGCGTGGCCATGGCGCAGCGCGAGATCGGGCTGTCCGTGGGCGAGCCGCCCGCCACCCGCGGGTACCCGCCGAGCACCTTCGCGCTGCTGGCGCGGCTGCTGGAGCGGGCCGGCACGGGCCCGCGCGGCTCCGTGACCGGGCTGTACACCGTGCTGGTGGACGGCGACGACCACGACGAGCCGATCGCCGACGCGGCCCGCTCGATCCTGGACGGGCACGTGGTGCTGCGCCGCGAGCTCGCCGTCGCCGGCCACTACCCGGCGGTCGACGCCGTCGCGTCGGTCTCGCGCGTCGCCTCGCGGGTCACGACGCCGGCGCAGCGCGCCGCGGCCGCCTCGCTGCGCGCGGTGCTCGCCGCGCGGGGCGCGGCCAAGGACCTGCTCGACGTCGGCGCCTACGTGGCCGGCACCGACCCGCGGGTCGACGCGGCGCTCGCCTGCGCCGGGGACATCGACGCGTTCCTGCGCCAGGGCATGGACGACAGGGCCCCGGTCGCCGAGTCGTGGGAGCGGCTCGAGCGGCTCGTGGCACGGCTGGGAGGCACCGCATGAACCGGACGTTCCCCCTCGCGGGGCTGCTGCGCGTGCGCGAGGTGGAGGAGGACCTCGCCGCGGGCGAGCTGGCCCGCGCCCAGCGCGAGCGCGCCGCCGCCGAGGAGCGGGTCGAGGCCGTCCGCGCGGAGCTGCAGGGGCAGGACCCCCGGCCCGCGAACGACGCCGCCTGGCAGGCCATGGTGGCCGGGCGCGCCGCGCTGTCCGCGCTGCTCTCGGAGAGCATCGCGGCCCGCCAGGCGGCCGAGCAGCAGGTCCGCGGGCGTGAGCAGGAGTGGAGCGCCGCCCGCGCGCGCACGCGTGCCGTGGAGCGGCTCGCGGAGCGCCACACCGAGCGCGTGACCGCGGCCGAGCGCAAGGCCGAGCAGGCCGGGCTGGACGAGATCGCCGCACGCGGCGCGCAGGAGGAGGAGCGATGAGCGTCCCCGTGCTGGGGGCCGGTCCCGCGGGACCCACCACGACGGCCGGCGCGGCCGGGCAGCGCCCGGGCACCCGGACCGGTGACCTGTTCGCCGAGGTGCTCGCCGCCGTCGGCACGCCCGACGACGCCGGCGACCGCGCGCCGCGCCCGGCCGGCCGCGGAGGGCGAGCC
>NZ_LWGM01000384.1 GCF_001750215.1 Isoptericola variabilis
CCCGGCGGTGTGGTCGGCGTGCCGGTGGGTCACGAGCACCAGCGCCACCGGGCCGGCGGCGGCGAGCGCCGCGAGGTGGTCGGCGTCGTCCGGCCCGGGGTCGACGACGACGGCCGCCTCCGCGCCGGGGGCGCGCAGCACGTGGCTGCGGGTGCCGTCGAGGGTCATCGGGCCGGGGTTGTCGGCCCGCAGCACCGCGGCGAACGGCGTCACCGGGTCGGGCGTCGTCATGCGCGGCAGCCTAGACGGCGGGTGCCCCGGTCAGCGCGCGGCGAGCGCGCCCGCGAGCAGCTCCAGCGTCTGCGTGCGGCCCGGCGTGGTGGCCAGGTCCTCGCCTGCGTACGACGACGCGACGGGCACGGCCATCACCTCGCCGGTGCCGTGGGCGGCGGCGAGCCGGGCCAGCTCGTCGGCGGACGCCTCGGGCGTGCCGATGATCCAGCGCGCCCGCATGTCGGCGACCGCCTGCTCGCCGAGGGTGTCCAGCGGGGCGGCCTTGGCCTCCTCGACGGTCTCCAGCGGGCCCATCGGCTTGCCGGTGCGCAGGCGCGCCATCGACCGCAGCTGCGGCAGCGCGCGCTCGTCGGCCTCCTCCTGCGTGGCCGCCACGACGACGTTCGCCGTGACGAACGTGCGCGGCTCCGGGTGCTCCTCGCTGGGGCGGTAGCCGTCGCGGTACAGCGTCAGCGCCTGCTGGAGCCCGGGCCCGGCGAAGTGGTGCGCGAACACGTACGGCAGCCCGAGCTCGGCGGCCAGGCGCGCGGAGTAGTCCGAGGAGCCGAGCAGCCACACCGTGGGGGTGCCCTCGGCGGCCGGGGTGGCGCGCACGGGGTAGGTCTCGCCGCTGGTGAGGCGGATGGTGGCACCGTCGCGCTGCAGCAGCGCCCTGACGTCCTGCACGTGCTGCGGGAAGCGCTCGACGTCGGCGGTGGGCCCCGAGGACCGCAGCAGCGCGGTGATCACCGGGTCGCTGCCGGGCGCGCGGCCGATTCCGAGGTCGATGCGGCCCGGGGCGAGCGCCTCGAGCGCCGCGAACTGCTCGGCGACCACGAGCGGCGCGTGGTTGGGCAGCATGACGCCGCCGGAGCCGAGGTGGATGCGCTCGGTCTGCGCCGCCGCGGCGGCGATCATCACCGGTGGCGTGGACGCCGCGACGGCGGGCATGTTGTGGTGCTCGGCGAACCAGTACCGGGCCAGGCCCAGGCGGTCGGCGAGCCGCACGAGCTCGAGCGACGAAGCGATGGCCTGGGCGGTGCTCTGCCCGGAGCGGACGGGCACGAGGTCGAGCACGGACAGCGCGGGGGAGGGGTTCACGGCGTTCATCGCCTAGGGCAACACCGCGCGGCGGCGCCGTGTTCCGCCCCGGGCCTGCCCTGGTCTTTCCCCGGCGCGCGTCACGCCCCCGCGGCGACCGCGAGCACCACGCACGCCCCGCCGAGCAGCACGTCCAGGCCCATGCACCACACGGCGAGCGAGCGGTGCACGACGACGTCGCGCCGGTAGTGCGCCGCGTCCCACGCCGCGTGCGCGGCGAGCGCGACGCCGGCCAGCGCGAGCCCGACGCGCGGGGCGAGGTGCAGGGCCACGACGCACGCGCCGAACCAGCCCGCCATGGCGAGCGCTTGCGGCCAGGTC
>NZ_LWGM01000385.1 GCF_001750215.1 Isoptericola variabilis
CGCTCGGCGCCCGGCCTCGCGGAGCGCGCTCGGCGCCCGGCCTCGCGGTACGCGCTCAGCGCGCGGCGGCTTGCAGCGCCGCGACGTCGACGCCCACGAGCCGCGCCAGCGTCGTCACCACCCCGTGCTCGGCGTTGGACGGCGCGGTGAACCGCGCCCGCTCCAACACCCGCGGGTGCGCGTCCGCCATCGCGAAGGACAGCTCGGCGGCGTCGAGCATCTCGAGGTCGTTGAGGTAGTCGCCGAACGCGGCGGTCTGTGCCGGCGTGATGCCGAGCGCGGCCTGCAGGCCCCGCACCGCGGCCCCCTTGTTCGCGGCGGCGGCCATGACGTCGACCCAGTGGGGGCCCGAGACCACCACCTGGTGGGCGGCGCGGAAGCGCTCCAGGGCCGGCGCCGTGCCCGTCTCGGCGTCGCCGAAGTCGTAGACGGCGATCTTGAGCACGTCGTCCTGCACGGCCAGCAGGTCGTCGACCTCCGCGAGCTCGGCGTAGTACCGGCGGGCCTCGGCCAGGAACGGCTCGTCGGTGCGCTCCACGTACGCCGAGCGCTTGCCGCACAGCACGACGCCGACGTCGCGGGCGGCCGCGAGCGCCCGCAGCGCCTCGACGGCCTCCACCACGGTGGCGCGGTCCAGCGTGGTGGAGGCGAGCTCGACCCCGTCGCGCACCACGTACGTGCCGTTCTCCGCGATCACGGGCATGCCGTCGATCGCGTCGGCGAACGTGCGCGCGAGCGTCGCGTACTGGCGGCCGCTGGCGGGGGCGAGCAGCACGCCGCGCTCGCGCAGCTCGCGCAGGAGCGGCCAGAGCGTGGCGGGCACCTCGCCGTCGCGGTCGAGCAGCGTGCCGTCCATGTCGACGACGGCGAGGCGCAGGTCGGGAGCGGCCGGCACCTCGCCGGTCGGGGCGGCGGTCGGCTCGGTGGGCGGGGCGTCGGGCAGGGTTTCGGGCAGGGCGTCGGTCACCCGCCCATCCTGCCCCGGCCGGCGGCCGTCACTCGCCCACGAGCCCGTCGACCGCCTCGCGCAGCAGGTCGGCGTGCCCGTTGTGCCGCGCGTACTCCTCGACGAGGTGCACGAGGATCCACCGCAGGCCGAACCGGCCGCCCTGGTCGCCGTGGCCGCGGTGGTTCTCGCGCACGGACAGCGTCTCGAGGCCGCCAGGCCCGCCGAGCGCCGCGTCGAGGACCTGGTCCGACGCCGCGACCGCGTCGTCGAACAGGGTGCGCAGCGCGGCGGGCTCGTCGTGGGCGGCGCTGTGCCACTCCCAGTCGGGGTCGTCGTCCCAGGGAGCGGTGTCGAACGGCGGCCGGCGGGCGGCGCCGCGCAGCACGACGCCGGTCCAGTGGTCCTCCACGTAGGCCAGGTGCTTGAGCAGCCCACCGAGGGTCATGGTGCTGGGCGGCAACGGCGTGCGCAGTTGCGCGGCGGTGAGGCCCGCGGTCTTCCAGCGCAGGGTGTCGCGGTGGTGGTCGAGGAAGGCGCGCAGCGTCGTGGCCTCGTCGGCGCGCAGGGGCGGCTCGACGCGCGTGGGACCGGGCTCGGCGGGCGGGTCGGTGGGCGGGTCGGTGGGCGGGTCGGTGGGCGGGTCGGTGGGCGGGTTCGACGGCACGGCCGGACCCTAGCCGACCG
>NZ_LWGM01000386.1 GCF_001750215.1 Isoptericola variabilis
CGGCTCGGCCGGCGCCTCGGGGGCGGGCGGCTCGAGGACGGTGGTGCCGGCCCGCGCCGCGGGTGCCTCCTCGCGCTCGGCGGGGGGCTCGACGACGGTGCCGGGGGGCAGCTCCTTGCGCCGCTGGGCCCGCGGCACCAGGTAGGCCGCGGTGCCGCCGCCGGCGACGAGCACGACGAGGGGGATGAGCCAGAGCAGGACGTCGTTCACGCGCCCCAGTCTCCCAGACCTGCCCGCCCAGAGGGGCGGGGCGAGCCCTCAGCGCGTCAGCGGGCGCGCGGCTGCCCGTTGGGGTGCAGGGTGCTGCGCGCCTGCTGGCGGGCGCGCTGCAGGACGTCGCCGATCTCGTCGGCGTCCACGTACGCCGGGCCCGACTCCACCCGCCCGGCGAAGAACGTGTCCAGGTCCGTGTCGACCGGCCGCGGCACCTCGTCGCGCCGCAGGGCCAGGCCGGAGCGGAAGCTGCGCCACCATCCGCGCAGGCCGCCGATCGTCACCTCGCCGGGATCCGCCTCGGCCCGCTGCATGACGTGCGCCACGAGGAAGACCGTGGCGACGAGCACGAGCGTGACGAGGCACCAGACGACGAACGTGACCATGGCGCCCATTGTCGCGCGACTCCCTGTGAACCTGCCGGACGAAGCGTGCTCAGGCGTCGGCAGTTTCGCGGAGACGCTGTGAGATGACGGTGGTGACGCCGTCGCCGCGCATCGTGACGCCGTACAGCGCGTCGGCGACCTCCATCGTCCGCTTCTGGTGGGTGATGACGATGAGCTGGGAGTCGCGCTGCAGCTCGGTGAAGATCTCCAGCAGCCGGCCCAGGTTGACGTCGTCCAGCGCCGCCTCGACCTCGTCCATGACGTAGAACGGCGAGGGCCGGGCCTTGAAGATCGACACGAGGAACGCCACGGCGGTCAGCGACCGCTCGCCGCCGGACAGCAGGCTCAGGCGCTTGACCTTCTTGCCCGCCGGGCGCGCCTCCACCTCGATGCCGGTGGTCAGCAGGTCGGACGGGTCGGTGAGCACCAGCCGCCCCTCGCCGCCGGGGAACAGCCGCGGGAACACCCGGTCGAACTGCGCCGCGGTGTCGCGGAACGCCTCGGCGAACACCTGCTGCACGCGCTCGTCGATCTCCTCGACGATGTGCAGCAGGTCCTGGCGCGACTTCTTGAGGTCGGCCAGCTGCTCGGTGAGGAACCGGTGGCGCTCCTCGAGCGCGGCGAACTCCTCCAGCGCCAGCGGGTTGACCGTGCCGATGCGGGCGAGCGCCCGCTCGGCCTGCCGCAGGCGCTTCTCCTGCTCCTCGCGGACGTAGGGCACGGGCTCCGGGTCGGGGTCCTCCTCGGCGGCGCCCTCGGGACGCGGCACCGGGACCGGGCGGTGCGGGCCGAGCTCCTCGACCAGCGTCTCGGCGTCGATACCGAGCTCGTCGGCCGCGCGCGCCTGCAGCTGCTCCAGGCGCAGCCGCTGCTGGGCGCGCGCCACCTCGTCGCGGTGCGCGACGTCGGTGAGGTCGCGCAGCTCGCCCGCGAGCCGGTCGGTCTCGGCGCGCACGGCGTCGAGCTCGTGCGCCCGCGCCGTGCGCTCCTGTTCGGCCGCGGCGCGCC
>NZ_LWGM01000387.1 GCF_001750215.1 Isoptericola variabilis
GCCGGGCGCCGGCGCGCCGTGGTGGGCGTCGCCGCGCTCGCGCTCGTCCTCGGGCTCGTCGGCGGCGTCGCGGGCGACCGCCTCTCCGACGCCCTCGACGGGGGCCGCACCGTGGACGCCGCGCTGCCGGCACCGGCCGGGGGCACCGGGCAGGCGGCGTCGCGCCCGGCCGGCTCCGTCGCCGAGCTGGCCGCCTCGGTGCTGCCCAGCGTCGTCTCCATCGAGGTGCGCGGCGCCGAGGGCGTCGCGACCGGGTCGGGGTTCGTGCTGCGGGCCGACGGGTACCTCCTGACCAACAACCACGTCGTGGCGGACGCCTCGTCGGGCGCCCCGGTGACCGTCACGTTCGCCGACGGCCACGAGGCCGCGGCGGAGCTCGTCGGCGCCACGGCCGACTACGACCTCGCGGTGCTCAAGGTGGACGAGTCCGGGCTGACGCCGCTGGCGCTCGGCGACTCCGACGACGTCGCCGTCGGCGACGCCGTCCTGGCGGTCGGCTCCCCGCTCGGGCTGGACGCCACGGTCACCACGGGCATCGTCAGCGCGCTGCACCGGCCGGTGCAGGCCGGCGACGCCGCGCAGGCCGCGTTCATCGACGCGATCCAGACCGACGCCGCCATCAACCCGGGCAACTCCGGCGGGCCGCTCGTCGACGCGGCCGGGCGGGTGGTCGGGATCAACTCCGCCATCGCGCAGCCGCCGGGGGCGATGCAGGCCACCGGCAGCATCGGCCTCGGCTTCGCCATCCCGGCCAACCAGGCGCGCCACACCGCCGAGCAGCTCATCGCCACGGGCCGCGCCACCTACCCGGTGATCGGCGTCCTGCTCGACTCGACCTACGAGGGCGAGGGCGTGCAGGTGGCCACCGAGCCGCAGGGCGGGTCCGCGCCGGTGACGCCGGACGGGCCGGCCGACGCCGCAGGGGTGCGGGCTGGCGACGTCATCCTGTCGATCGACGGGCGCCCGGTGTCGCGCAGCGACGAGCTCATCGTGGCGATCCGCGCCAAGGCGCCGGGCGACGCCGTGACCCTGCGCGTGCGCACCGGCGAGCAGGAGCGGGACGTGCGCGTCGTGCTGTCCGAGGCGACCAGCGAGTAGCGCGCCACCCCGTCGGCGCGAGGCGTCGAGCCGCCCCGTCGAGCCGCGCCGGGTGGTCCTGTCCGGTCGTCCCGTCGGGCGGCCCGTCGCAGCCGTCACCTGCGCGTCACCGGCAGGACACCCGCCGGTCGCCGTCCGGCGGCGATCCGGGCGCCCGGGCGGGCTAGGCTGACGGACGTGTTCGACATCAACGGCGGCGAGCTGCTGATCATCATCGTGCTCGCGGTGGTGCTCATCGGCCCGGAGCGGCTGCCGCAGTACGCGGCGCAGCTCGCGCGCCTCGTGCGCCGCGGCAAGGCGTTCGTCCAGGACGCCCGCACGCGCGTGAGCGACGAGCTCGGCCCCGAGTTCGACGACGTCGACTGGTCCAAGCTCGACCCGCGGCAGTACGACCCGCGCCGCATCGTCCGCGAGGCGCTGCTCGACGACGGCCCGATCCTGCCCGGCCCGGGGGAGCGCGCCGCCCGCGCCGCGACCGCCCGCTCGGGCGCCGCCGCGGCCACCG